>NZ_DASVQG010000301.1:0-3263 GCF_036389215.1 Jatrophihabitans sp. | reverse complement strand
GCCGATGGCGGCCAGGCCGTCCTCGAGCCTGGTGCACAGCGCCGTCTCATGCTGCTCCACGGCAAGATGTGAAGCCGCCAGCCGGTCGCGCCTGCTCCCGTCGTCACCGGCGATACCAGCCAGGTAGTCGACGGCCGCGGTGGTGCCGGCCAGCAGCTCGTAGGGCAGCGTGCCCAGCTCGAAGCGCTCGGGCACCGCATCGCTTGAGGGCAGCAGCTTGTCCGGCAGCAGCGTCTCCAGCAGCGCCGGGCTCGCGGCCAGCGCCCCGAAGTGCGGGCCGAAGAACTTGTACGGCGAGCAGGCGAAGAAGTCCACTCCGAGCGCCGCGACGTCGATGCCGGTGTGCGCGGCCAGGTGCACCCCGTCGGCGTAGAGCAGCGCACCCGCACCGTGCACCAGCTCGGCGATCGCTGCCAGGTCCGGCCGGGTGCCGAGCAGGTTCGAGGCACCGGTCACGGCCACCAGCCGAGTCCGGTCACTGAGCTGGTCGGCGACGTGCTGGGGTGTCAGCTCGGTGGCCTCCGGGTCGAAGTCGATCCAGCGCACCGTGGCGCCGGCCCGTTCGGCCCAGATCACCCAGGGCCGCACGTTGGCATCGTGGTCCAGCCTGCTGACCAGCACCTCGTCACCGGCTGACCAGCCGTCGGCCAGCGTCCGCGCGATGTCGAAGGTCAGCTGGGTCATGCTGCGGCCGAACACGATGCCGCCCGGATCGGCGCCCAGCAGGTCGGCCATCGCTGCCCGCGACTCCCGCACGATGGCTTCGGCATTCCGCTCGGCCTGGGTCACCGTGCCGCGGTTCGCGATCGGCGACACCAGCGCATCGGAGATGGCACGAGCCACCACCCGCGGCGTCTGCGAGCCGCCCGGCCCGTCGAAGTGCGCGGCGCCGGCAGCCAGCGCGGGGAACTCGGCACGGACGGCGGCAACATCGAAGCTCATGGGCCCCACTCTCTCATCCCCGGCGCCGGCCACGGAATCGCCGGCGGAGCGGCCCGGTAACGTCGCAACGCGTGACCACCTGCAGCCTGGTAACCGGAGCCAGCCGCGGCATCGGCGCGGCCATCGCCCACGCGCTGGCGGCGGCCGGCCACCGGGTCGCGGTGCACGCCGGGCGCGACACCGCCGCCGCCGAGCGGGTCCGTGACGCGCTGCCCGGCAGCGGGCATCTCGCCGTGACCGGTGACCTCACCGCGCCGGACGCCTGCGCGCGGGTCGTGGCCGAGGTCATCGAGGGACTGGGCGACCTCGACGTGCTGGTCAACAACGCCGGCATCTACGCCGCGCACCCGATCGACGCCACGTCCTACGCCGACTGGCAGCAAGCCTGGCACGCGACGCTGGAGCTGAACCTGGTGGCTCCGGCCAACCTCGCCTGGCTGACCGTCGAGCACCTGCTGCACCGCGCGGCCGGGCCCACCGGTGGCCGCCTGATCAGCGTCGGCTCCCGGGGTGCCTACCGGGGTGAACCCGTCACCCCCGCCTACGGCGCGAGCAAGGCGGCGCTGCATGCCATGACGCAGTCGCTGGCGGTCGCCCTGGCACCGCACGGCATCCTGGCAGCGGCCGTCGCGCCCGGCTTCGTCGACACCGAGATGGCGCGCGGCGTCCTGGACGGCCCGGACGGTGCCGCGGTGCGTGCGCAAAGCCCGTTCGGCCGGGTCGCAACCCCGGAGGAGATCGCGGCTGCCGTCGGATGGCTGGCCACCGACGCACCCGTCTGGCTCAGTGGCACCGTGCTGGACGCCAACGGGGCGTCCTACCTCCGCTGAGCCGCCGTCCGGCCAGCGGGAAATTGCTACCGCAGGAAAGTGAACAAGACAGCGCCACCGGACCCGGGCGAGCCGCACAACGCAGAACCGGCCGCCCGCGCGATGCGCGAGCGACCGGCCTGCTTCTTACGTGGAGGGAAAGCAGTTCCATGCTTGGAGGGGAAAGCAGTTCTTGCCTAGCGGGACCGGCTAGGAGGAACGGATTAGTAGACGCTGACGCCGTACACCGAGAGCGCCTCGGTGACCGGCTGGAAGTACGTGATTGCGGTGGCGGTGCTGCAGGTACCGCTGCCGCCCGAGGTCAGGCCGAGCGCCTTGGTGCCGTCGAACAGCGAGCCGCCCGAGTCGCCACCCTCAGCGCACACGTTGGTCTTGATCAGACCGGTGACCGTGCCCTCGGCGTAGTTCACCGTGGCGTTGGTCGCGGTCACACTGCCGGCGTGCACACCGGTGGTGCTGCCGCTGCGCTTGACCGCCTCACCGACGAAGGCGTTGGCGGCCGAGGTGATGTCCTGGAAGCTGCCGTTGTAGAGGTCGACGTTTCCGGGCGGCGTGCTGCCGTTGGTGTACTTCACGATCGCGTAGTCGTTGCCCGGGAAGCTGCTGCCGGCCGTGTTGCCGAGCACCGCGGTCTTGGCGGAGTTGGAGTACCAGGTGGAGGCGATGTTGCCGCAGTGGCCGGCGGTCAGGAAGTAGTAGACGTTGCTGCTGGTCCGCACGTTGAATCCGAGCGAGCAGCGGTACTGGCCGCCGTAGATGGCGTCACCACCGGAGATGTACTTGTGGAAGGTGCCGGCTACCCGCTCCGTGCGCACCGCGGTGCCGAACTGGGACACCACAGCGGTGACCCGGGCGAGCTTCGCGCCGGTGACGCTCTGGTCGAGCGACACGACAACCTGCGAGGTCGCCGAGTCGACGGACCACGCGGTTCCGGGGATCCGGGCCTGCTTGTCCAGCGCGCGGACGACGTTGGCCAGTGCGGCCGAGCTGTGGGTGCCTGCCGACGCGGGGCCGGGCGCCGGAGCCGCCTGGGTGGATGGTGCGATGAGCAGAGTGCCTGCTGCAAGAGCGCCGACGGCGACAGCGATGGCGCCGGTTCGGGCAGTGATGCGGATACGACTCACTACGAGCCTCCTCATGAGGGGATGAGCGGCTGGGGGTAGCCGCCCATGGGCTCGGCAGACCCTTTCCCCGTGCGCCATGTGGGGGTTGACAGGCACGCGGATGCAGGGGCGATTTCCGAGGTGCCTCAGGTTTAGCATGTCCGCCCAATTTGGACAAGCAAAACATTAAGTATGACTGCATCTCTTCACGCACTTTAAACATAAGTGTTAATTTGGATGTTAGTGATTGACCAATCAATAATTACCAAAGGCAGGCGTGATAGGAGCCGATCAGAGGGCTAGTAGACGTTGAGGCCGTACGCTGCCAGCGGTCCGGTGGCTGGCTGGTAGTAGGTGATCCCGCCGGTGCTGCAGTTGCCGCTGCCGC
>NZ_DASVQG010000300.1:0-21254 GCF_036389215.1 Jatrophihabitans sp. | reverse complement strand
GGGGGACGAATATGTGGGCTGGCTCGACGTTCGGCGCCGGGTCCGGGGCCGGTCCAGCGGCGTTACCCCGAGTGAGGAGTGCTCGCTCGGAGGTCAGCCACGTGCGCTTGAGAGCCGCAACGTTATGTCGTGCCCATGGCTCCGTGTCGAGCCAATGGGGGCGGCTGGAAGTGCATCTGGCAGGATGGGGCGAGTAGGACAGCGTTCCCGTCGCGAGGTTACAGACGAGGATTCGGCGAGGTAGGGTCGCACGGTTCTCCCGGAATCCCTGCTGTCTGGCGCGTGTGCATAAGGGTGGGGGCGGTAGACCTCATAATCCCTGGGTCGTGGGTTCGAGCCCCACCCGCCCCACTTTCGGCAAACTGTATAAGGCGAATCTCGATCGATCAAGGGCGGCGAGGCGGTGCTCCGGGTCGGCTAGAGCGGGTGAACCGGTGCACGACGTACGCACAGCGGTCCAACAGCGGAGTATTCGACGCCCACGATGCGGGACGGCCCCCATTGCGTTGCTGTGCAGGCAGCGTGCGAGCTCCGGGCTCGGCGACCGTCCGCTCCGGTCAGAGAGAACGAACGAGGATGACCTGACCGTGCTGGTCGACCGCCCGGTAGAGGTAGCTCCGAGGGTGGGGTCTGCTTCCCCACTTGTCGATTTCGTAGGTCTTGCGACCCAGCGCCCGCTCCAGCTGCGCGACCTTCTTCTGCAGCTTCGCCAGCTCGGCGGCCTCGGGCGGCTTCTTGTCCCGCGGCGTGGCCAGCGCGGTCTGGCCGCCCTCGAGCAGCCGTTCGCGCCACTGGTAGAACAGGGCCTCGCTGATCTCGCACTCCCGGCACACGTCGCGTACCGGCCGGTCACCACGCAGACCTGCCGGCACGATCTCGATCTTCTGCTCCGGCGTGAATGTCCGGTACTTCCGGGTCTCGCTCAATGCCATAAGGCGCGCGTTGCCGGCGGGACCCCGCTGCCCGACGCGATCGGATCCGCACGACGGATTTCGTCCAAGGGCAACGTCGAGGGTGTCGGCGAGAATTGGTGGCAGGCCAGGCGGGCGGGCGGAAGAGGCCACGGTGTCATCATGACCCGGCCAGCATGGTGGGCAATTTGGATGGTGCTCGCTGCCGAGCATCGCCGCGGAAACCTGCGCGCGTAACTGCAGCAAGTTGGAACGGCTTGCGCCTCGGTGAAGGCGATGCCGAGCGGGCAACCTGGCTAGCGTGGCGGTTAAGGCCTGAGCGGGACTCGTGTTCCGCGCAGTCATGGCGCGGCCCGGGACTGACACTTCATCCTCGCCGTTAGATCACGAGGCTCCGTCTGGTTTGTAGATTAACGGGTTGTGGCATTCGCTACGGCTCTATAACATTTCGAGCTCGTAGAGACGACACTCGCAGGTGACTTGTCTAAGCGCACTGTCCCAGATCGCCGACTCGGGCGTGTGCCTCCGTGTGAGGTAGCAGCGTCGAAGCGATCTCTTGAGGATCTGTGAGTGCTTGTTGCCCGCTGTTGCCCGCTAATCAGTGGCTGCGCTAGCCGAGGTCGTTCTGGAGCAGGTAGGCGCGGGCTGTGGCGACTTTCATGAACAGGCGTAGGTCCGTGCCGCCGGTGGAGGTGAAGCCGTTGCGTTCATAGAACGGCACGAGGCCGGCGTTGCCGGCGTCGACGACGATGACAGCGCCGCCACCTCGCTCGGCTGCGGCGATGATCGCCAGCAGTGCTTCCCGCAGCAGTTGTCGACCCCATTGCTCCGGCTGGCTGCGCAGGCTGTTGTCGACCGCGAGCTTGGCGAGCAGCCATCCCGGTGTGCTGCGCAGCATCCGCCGTTGCATCGGCTTGGGCATCTGATCGCGCACCACCAAGGTGGGACAGACGGCGAAGTAGCCCACAACTCGCTCACCGCCGCTATCGTCACGTTCGAGCACCGATACGTGCGCCGAACCTGTCTTGTGAGCTTGGGCGGCTGCATTGAACAGCCACGCGTTGTAGGCCTCTTCGCCGCAGTCGAAGCCCGTCAGGTCCAGGCCTGGCCCGAACGGTGCTAGCCGGTAACTGGGGGTGCTCACCGTCCGATCAGGTGAGGTACGCGGGCTAGATCTGCGAGCGCAGGGGAGTGGTCAGGCTCGTCGATAGCGCGCATCATGGAGTCGAAGACGTCCGCGGACATGATCGTCACATCCGCTCGGGCGACGACCTTGCGCGCCGCGGTGCGCACCGCCTCCTCGATGAAGGCAGTCTTGGACATGTGCAACAACGCGGAGGCGTCTGCGACGAGCTGTTCGGTCTGCTCGTCGGTGCGCGCCTCCAGTCGGCGGGTTTTAGTCGCGGTCATCCCTGCCTCACTCTCCGCACCCACTGTACGGCGGTTGTACGGCAACCGCAACTGACTTGGCCAGACCCACTCCTCAACCACCCAGGGCCGCGCGCAACTGGAAGGATCCGACCAAAGGCGGCACGACAGGGTCACCGCTACCCCGGATTCGGCCGCCCGAACGCGGATGCTGGGTGCTAGGGCGGCGGTCTGAACACGGTGGTGATGTCGGCACCTCATGCCGAGGAGCCTGTGCGCCTGTCAAGCGAGCGTGCCGAGATCACCCATCGTTGCCAGGCTGGCACCGGTACCCATGGCGGCTTGGCCGGTGGCGGGCTGGTTCGGGAAGGGTTGTGGGCCCTACCTCCCAGACCGATCGATGGTCGCCGCGCCTGGGTCGACGTCCGCAGCTCGGCGATGCGCCGTTGCGGCTCTGTCGGCTCCGGTGGCGCCGGCGGGATCGGCGTCGCGCGCTGCTGATGCGACCGTGCCCAGCGCTGCGCCTGGTATTCGGCCTCGCGTTTCGCGGTCTCGGCGTCGCGGCGCAGCTCGGCAAGATCTGCCTCGACGCGCGTGGCGACTGCCTTGGCGATGACCAGGCCGTTCCGGTCGAGGCCGAGGGTGTCCAGCGGGAGCCGCAGGTACTCGATCGGTTCCCCGGCGCACGGCGGGTAGTGGAGCGCAAGCGTGTCGAGGTCGCCTTCCCACCAGTTGCCGGCCCGGGGGTGAGCCTTGCCGAGCTGAACTGCGATCACGGTGTCGTCGTGGACGGTGAAACTCTGTACCCCGCGTTCGTGGAGGACGTATGGCGTCTTCGCACCCGATCGCATGAACCAGACGTCCTGAATGCTGTTGGTGGCGTAGTCGGCGTGCCGGGTCACCCAATCGCGGTCGGTGATGATTCGCGACTGCACCTCCAGCGCGAGCCGGGACCCGTCATCTAGCAGCACCGATACATCCGCACGCCGCTTGCCGTCCGGCGTCCAACGCTCCGGTACAGCACTTGCGACGTTGGGCAGTCCGATCGCCCAGCCTGCGAGCCGGTGCTTCATGCCGAGGTGCCAGATCGTCTCCTTGGCCGCTCGGCTGCCATGGACGCCTGCGCCGGGCGGGTGAGCGAAATGCGCACGGTTTTTGCCGCCGAGGCGACCGCGCGGAACGAGTGCCACCTCGGTGTCCGGCGCCGCGTCGACGCCAGTCCAGCACAGATAGCAGACAAGCCGTCGGGTGCCCTTGTAGCCGAGCGCGTGCCACTCGGGCAGCGTCCGGTCGCCGATGTGTACCTCGGACTCAGCGTCGAGGTCGTAACCGACGACGAGCAGTTCGGCAGTCAGAACCATGCCCCCTTCTACGGCACGTCTACGACAACTTCAGAGCCTGCAACATCATGCGCATCGAGCGCTGAGGAGCGCCAAGCGGTGTAACGCCGCCGCGGCCCTTGACTCACGGCTGTCGGCTCTCATCGCAGACGCCGAGCCGGACGCGGAAGGGGGAGTGTCAGCTCGGTGGCTGGTTCTAGGTTTGACTTTCTCTGAAGGCGATCGTCGTGGACTGGACGATGTCAGCGATGTTCGCGTCCAATTCGTTGGTGCGGATGTTCAGACACCATTGCAGCGACCGCGCAACCGTGCCCCGGATCGTCCGGAACCCACATGGCGGCGACGGCCATTCCGCCGAAGTGGTGGCGGAACTGCTCGGGCACGAGCGACAGCGCAGCGGTAAGCGTCGACAGCGCGTGGTAGGCGGCGTTGAGGTTCGCGGTGGTCATCTCCGGCACCGGACCGAGCAGCGCCTCGCCGGTGAGCTTCACCGCGTCCACGTACTCGCTCGCGTCGGCGACGACCGGCCCGACACCGGGTGCGAGCTCCACGAGGAGGCCGCGTGCGCCGCCGGCGTCGACCAGCCTTTCGACCCCCTCCCGGTCACTCCCGTCCGGCGGATCGCCGAACGCCGCCGCCAGCACACCGATGAGCGCCGACTCCACGTCGCCTTCGACGACGCTCGACCTGCGGCTCGAAGGTTCGCTCGAACCACTCGGCCTGCCGACCGTCGCCGCGCTCTGCTCGGCTGCGAACTTCTCTGCCGCCTCGTATGCGCTCGACAGAGCTAGACCAGATTCGATCCGCGGCGCACCGTTCAGCTGCGCAAAGACCTGGTCGCGGGCAGCTTCAAGGTGGCCGGCGACGCCTGCTCGAACCAGTTCGGGCGGGCTGGGCAGTCCGGCGCTGAACAGCAGCAACGCCAGGTCGTGCGCCGGACGCCCTGCCCGCGAAACCTCCGCCAGCCGTGCCAGTACCGGCATCAGCTCGACGCCCTGCTCGTCGGTGTACTCGGCCGCTGCACGTCCCGGAGGTGCGCCGGCCGGGCGGTCCCGTCTGCCCTCCGGAACTTCCAGAAGTCCGGCGGTCCGGCACCGCCGCACCCGTTCAGGGCTCACCGTCACGCCGGTCGCGGCGGCCGCGTCCGATAGCTGCGCGTCGGCGACCGCGACCCTCAGACGTGTTCTCGCTGCGCAGGCACGGCGACAGCGTAGAACAGCCCTCCGACGCTTTCCCTACGGAGCCCTCATAGGTCAGCCCATGCTCGCTCGTCACGCTATCCGCAAGGAAGGAGGTGAGAACATGAACGAACGAGACCTACGCACCCTCACGGCCCTCGCGACTCTCCTCGGCACCGTCGCATGGGTAGTGACGATGATCCGTAAGGCGACCCGTTGACCACCCGGGCCGGGTGCCAGGAAACACGCCCGGCACCGCAGCCCGGCACCGGCACGCAGCCGCCTGCCGTGCGACCGCTCGCGGGCCACCCCGACGGAGTGGCCCGCGGCCAGGTGCGGCGCTTGGGCTGCGCCTGGTTCAGCAGTTCCAGCTGGACTGTGCAGTGGTGGACGTGCTGTTGTAGGTATAGGTGCTGTTGGAGAACCCATTGTCGGCCAGTGACGTGTCCTCGCTGAGCGGCCGGGCGCAGTAGTTGTTGCCATCGCCGCGCCTTATCAACGACCAATAGGACCTGGGGTTGGCCATCGACTGGGTGCTCGTCGCACAGCTCGTGCCGCTTATGGGTTGCCACACGCCCGTGGACTGCCACTGGCACCTGTAACCGCTGAAGCTGCTGCCGGTGTAGAGGCAGAACCACGGGGCCACACAACCAGTGGCCGACGCTGTCGACGCGGGGGCCCACGGACCGCTCTCCATCGTGGCCGGGTCGTAGATCACCACCCACTTGCTGGTGCGCTCGGCGGGTAGCAGAGACTGTGAGACCGGGAGCTGCTTGATCGCTGCCGGCGCATCGGCCCAGGTCCCCGGCGTCGAGACGTAGGCCACGCCACGGTGGCCGGCAAGGCCGGGCGCGTTGAACGCGTAGTAGCCGCTGACGGTCAGTTTGGTCAGGTCCTTGACGCCACCTTCGAGCGTGGGCAAGCGCGAACTGTCGGGCACCGCGCCCGCCGGCAGCACCCCCGGGGATGCGAGACCGTATGACGGCACCGCGTGGGCCGGCACTGCGAGCGCCGGCACCGCGAGTGCCGTCAGAGCAGAGACGGCCGCCAGAACCGCTAACAACCTTTTCTTGGACATGAAGCGTCCTCCTAGCTTGTTCTTCGAGTGGCCACCCGATGTGGTCGCTCGAAATACCACATGCACTATAGAAATAAATCGGGCATTTAGTACATAGACTATTTAAACTATTAAGCCATACACTCCGTATACCCTCGGAACACATCGGAAGACCCGCGGTCCTGCCGGTGGGGCGAGGTCTTCAGCGACGACGTCGTCGCAGCCGCCCTGATCGACCGCCTCGTCCACCACGCCGAGGTGGTAGCCCTCAAAGGCGGCAGCCACCGGCTCAAAGACCGCGACCTCGGCCGCTTCGTGGCCAGCACGGACCAAGACTGACCAACATCAACAACCGAAGGTGGCCCAGTGGCGGCGGGCGACCTGCTGCGTTCGGAGGCACCGGATGGCGGACGGGCAGGTGGCCGATTACTGCGCTGAAGAAGCGGCCGTCGATGCCCCAGCGACCTGCGCCGATCGTGCTGCAACGTTATGTCGCGTTGATGCCTAGGTGTTGATCAGGAACCGAGGCTAAGCCGCAGGTGGGACGAGACTCGCGGAGAGGCGCGTTCAGCTGGCCTTGTTACAGACGAGGATTCGGCGGGTAAAGGACGGACGGTTTGCCCGGAGTCCCTGGTGTCTGGCGGTTGCGCATAGGGGTGGGGCTGCGCAGCAGCTGCTCACCGACAACGGGCGGGTGTTCACAGGAAAGTTCAACCATCCGCCGGTCGAGGTGCTCTTCGACCGGATCTGCCGGGAGAACGGCATCGAGCACCTGCTCACCGCTCCCAGGTCACCGACCACGACCGGCAAGATCGAGCGGTTTCACCGCACGATGCGCGCGGAGTTCGACACCCGCCGGGTCTTCTCCTCGCTCAGAACCGCCCAGCAGGCCCTCGACGAATGGGTCGCCCACTACAACACCGAACGACCGCACCAGTCCCTGGACGGGGCGACACCGGCTGAGCGGTTCACCGGCCAGACCGGGCCGGCGCCGGCCGCGGCCCAGCTCACTGCGCCGGAGCCGGACCGGGCGGGCGAGGCCTGGATCAGCCGCCGGGTCGCCGCCAACGGTGTGATCTCAGTGTCCTGGCAGCAAATCTGCCTCGGCACCTCACACGCCGGCGCCAGCGTCGATATCGAGGTCAGCAGCCAGCTGCTGCGCGTCTGGCGCGGGGCCGAACTGATCAGAACCGTGCCACGAACCAGCCAAGGGGAGGTCCGCAACGGAACCTCCACAGCCCCACTTTCCCAGTAAATGCGGGGCCTCCAGGCCTCGATACCCGGCATCGACAGCCGCCACCATGGCAACTCTGGAGGTCGCGTGTTCGTGATGCGCAGCGCCAGGTCCCGGTCCGCGCGGCCCAGCCCTGGTGCTGGATCCAGCCGAGACCTCAGCGCGATCTGTGCCCCTGCGACGCTCGTCGATGTCGAGGCCGGCAGATGCACGCTCGCGCTGGAATCCTGGATAGAGACAATCTCTGCCTCCCCGTCGCTGCCTACCATCGACACGGCCAGAACAATCTCGCCTCGGGCCGCAGCCCGTCCAACATCCGGTCCCACTCCTGGGCACCCTGGTTGAGGAACATGCTCGGGTCCGGCGCGGCGACAGCCTCGCTCAAGTCCTCGTCCAACCACCGCGGCGCCAAGCCGAGTGCCGCCCAGTCGATGCTCTCGGCGTGAAGTCAAGGCCGCACACCTCGCAGTACGGCGGGGTCCGTGACGAGCCTCCACGCTACGCGGTTCACTACGCCGCTTCGTGCGATTGAGGTCTGCCTGCTGCCGCCGGCCGTCAGCTCCGGGTCGACCGGGTGTCTCGAGTATGCCTGCGTGGCCACGTACTGCGATCGCCGTTGCCGGCGGTGACGGTCGTAGCTACCCGTGAGAACGAAACGGTGTTGCACCGTGCGGCGCGGATGGTCTTGTGGCCGTGATCTTGGTCGTCGCGGAGGTCTGAGTAAGCAAGCTGCTCACCGTGTTCAGCACGCAGAACCGGGTCTCTCGCTCCTGCTCCACGATTCGTACCAGGTTCTGGGTCAGCAGCAGGTGCAGCAGGTGCGCAATCTGCCCGACGGGATAACCGGTCAGCTGGGCGATCTCGGGCAGCGTCAGCTCACCGTCGAGCGCGGCCAGTGCGTCGAGCACGGCCCGACAGGCCGGGTCGAGTTCGCTGAGCATCGTTGTGAGATCGGATCGCAGGTCGCTCGGCCGGTGCTGCAGAGCAGGCGACTCCGAGACGGTGAGGGGATCCCGGTAGGCCAGATCGGCCAGCTCCACCAAGGGCATCAGCAACGACCAGGACGCTGCGCCGATCAGCGCAGCGGGAATGCCGTCCAGCCACCAGCAGATCCGGGTGAGTTGTTCGGTGTGTTCGCTGGTGAGCTGCAGGCCGGGTTGCAAGGAGCGCAGGTTCCACGACAACAACTCCACTGCCGCGCTGTACCCGTCCGCTGACTCAGCCTTGCTTGTCGGCAACGGTCGCAGCGGGAACTGATGCGTGCCGGGGAACTCGGTCGAGGCGCGAGCGGTCAGCAGGACCCGCAGGTTCGGACAGGAGGCCAACAACTCGCACAGGCTCGCCGACGATGGCCGGCTCGCCGCATCGGTGGAGTCGATGCCGTCGAGTACCAGCAGCAGGGGAGTGGTGCCGATCAGCTCGGCCAGATCGTCGAGCCGTCCGTCCTCGCTGCTCAACAGGGGACGAATCCAGGTCGCCAGCGACTGGGCCGGCCAGTACCGAGGGGCCGCCGGTGGCGCGGGCTGACCGGCGATCTCGGGAGCCGGCAGCCACAGCATCCGCATTCGGCCGGTGTCGTGCAGCTCGTATGCCACGGTCAACGCGAGCCGGGTCTTGCCGATGCCGGCCAGCCCGGTGAGCGTCACCAGTCGATGGGCACCGGAGACCAGCAGTTCGGCCAGCGCCCGGTGCTCGGCGTCCCGGCCGTACATCGGGCCGCTCGGCCGCGGCATGGCCTGGGTGCCGCTCACCGCATCGAAGGCGGCGGTCGCCGGGTTACCCCCAGCGGCTAGCTCAAAATTGACACGACGCTGCGCCCCCAGCCGGAGCCCGGCGGCCAGCAACCGGACAGTGTCACGCCGAGGGCGTTTCGCACTGCCGAGTTCGAGATCGCGGATTGCCCGAACGCTTACGGTAGAAAGGTCCGCCAACTGGATCTGCGTCAGGCCGGCCCGCCCACGGTATTCGTGGAGAAGGATGCCGAACTCGTTCGCTTCGTCCTGATTCACGATGTCCTCGGCTCGGTGTGTTGGGTGGGCTTCGTGCTCAAGAATGGATGGCGGTGCCGGTCAGGCTGTCCGTTCCGTCCCACCCGAGATCGGCGGTCACCATGGTTTCGGGATGGCCGAGGTGGGTGGAAGCGACGACTGCCGAGCCGGTGGCAGCGGGCACGAGCAGGGCGACAAGAATGGTGAGCGCACGAGCACGCGCCGGTCGGATGACGCGGCGGGTGCTGGCTGCGGCGGTGAAGGAGTTTGTACGCATGTGATCGCTCCATAGAATCTGGTATTTGTTGCCGAGAAGTGGTCCTCAGCCCTAAAAGAACCTTGCGGTACGTTTGAAGCTGAAACAATCGCCTGCACACACCAAGTCGCTGCACTGCAGAAAGATGAGGGGTTGAGGTGACGGAGCCGACCTCCGGAGGTGGCCTCAGCCCGGAGGCTCGCCTGACCTACTTGCTGGTCGCAAAGGGCGGCTCCGCACCCGTGGCAACGGACCTGCCTGGTATCCACGAGTTGGCCGAGCTCGGACTGATCCAGCTGTCCCCGGACGGGGAGCGGTTCGTGCCGGTCGATCCACGGCAGGTTGAGATGGAGTTGGCCGGCAAGTGGCGCCAACAAGCATGGGCACTGCAGGTCCGTGCCTCGGCCCTGGAACGAGATCTCACGGACCTCACCTTCGAGTACACCGCGTCACAGGGTGAGCAACGGGGATCCGTCCGCTACATCGAGGGACTGAGCGCTATCACCGCCTTCATCGGGCAGGTCTCCCGGGATGCCAGCGAGGAGATCATCACTGCCCAGCCCGGCGGCGGTCGGTCGGCTGAGGTGCTGAATACCGCGCTGCCCCTGGCACTTGAGCTACTGGCCCGCGGAGTCCGGCTGCGAACGCTGTACCAGCACTCGGCCCGCTTCAACGAGCCGACCAAGCAGTACGTGCGCGAAGTCGTCCAACACGGTGGCGAGGTGCGGACGCTGGACGAGTTCTTCGACCGGTTGTTCATCATCGACAGGTCGTTGGTGATCGTCCCGGGCAACGCCACTCGGACCACGGCGGCAGCGATCACCGACCACGCCGTGGTGGCGTTCCTGTCCGACCTGTTCGACCGCAACTGGCAGCGCGCGCTGCAATTCCGGCCTGCTCGGGCGGTGGTGTCGTCCTCGGAGGTCGTGCCGAACATCCACCGCATGATCAAGCGCCTGTTGATCCAGGGCCTGACGGACTCGGCGATCGCCAAGCGGATCGGAGTGAGCGAGCGGACCTACCACACCCACCTGGCCCGGATACGCAAGGAACTGGGCGCCGACAGCCGACTACAACTCGGCTACCTGCTGGCCCGAGAGGAGTTCCTCACCGAAGACGGGCAGGAGGATGTCGTCGACGACGCCGGGTACTAGCGGGCGCTTCGCGCAGAGGCGCTACCTGACCGCGACGCGTTCGGCGGTCGTGGCCGCAGCTGCCGGTAGCGGCCACAGGTCCTCGGTTGTCAGATCGCCCGGCCGGTACTTACCGACGCCGCTGACGAGCAAGCTCAGTTCCAACGCCAGGCACTCGACCAGCCGGACCAGGCCGTGTTCGGGATCCTCGTCCACTGCCAGGAAGGCCGCGCGGCCCAGGCCGGCGGCCCGAGCGCCGAGTGCCAGGGCCTTCACCACCCGGCTGCCTTCCCACATTCGTCCGGTCGCGAGCAGGCAGCCTTGCCGGGTGTCGGTGCGTAGCAGGCACTCACCGAGCGGCAGGCCCACGTGTGCCAGGAAGGCCTTCGGTGCCCAGCCCGAGCCGCCCTCGGCTCCGTCCACCGTGACCGCGTCCGCGCCGGCCGCCACGGCCACCGCGTAGGCATGGCCGATGTCGCGGCCCGGGTGCAGCTTCACCCAGACCTTGGCCCGCGGAAAGTTGTTGCGCATCAACCGGATCTGCTGGCGCAAAATCTCCTCGGTGAAGGTACCAGGGCTGGCGCTGCGCATCACGATCCCGGCATCGGCCCCGAAGATCGGGTCGACGGCGAAGACGTTGGCCGGCGCCTGGGCAGCGGCGGCCGACAGCACCGTCATACCCCCCAGACCGGGTTTGGCGCCCTGCCCGACCTTCAGCTCGAACGCGAGCCGACCCGATTCGAGCAGTGGCAGCGCAGCCGGATCACTGTAGACCAAGTTCCATACCTCGGCGTCGGCATCCTCGGTGCTCTGCTGGATGGCCAGACCGCCCCAGTTAGCCGGTAGCTCATCGCAGTAGGCCAGCACCCGCGACAGCAGCGAGCGGGCCAGTCCCTCGCTGCCGCCACGGTAGCCGGTTGACGGAACGATGTTCTCGCCGATCACCATGGGCAGCCCCAACCTCGCCGCTTGCCGGCTGAGCGCCAGTGAGCGGTCCGAGGTCGCGACGCTGGTCGAGCCGAGTGCGGAGACGAACAACGGCAGCGGCGCCCTGAAGCCGCCGATGACCGTCTCCGTCTCGACGTCGCTGTAAATCGGCTCGCGGGCGAGCTCGATCAGTTTCTCCAGCCGCTGCGGCATGAACACCGGCGGGGTGATCCGCAACGATTCCAACAGATCGTCCACCGCCGGAGCTGCCTGGGCGCCAAGCAGCGCGGTTCCGTAGCTGTCCACCGGCGGGAACGCGCAGGCGCTGCCGTGCCGGGCGCGGGCGCGCACCTGCTCGACGGGAAACCCGGTCGCCGACAATGCGCCGGTCGCGGGCAGGGCGCTCTCGCCGGACAGCGCCGGAACGGCGGTGGGGTTGGTCACGGCGACACCACTCCGGCCACCTTCGGGAAGGCATGTGCCTGCCAGACGGACTCGAGGCCGGCCAGGTAGCGGACCAGCCGCTCCAGACCCATCCCGAAACCCGCGCTGGCAGGGATGCCCTCCCGAACGAGCTTGAGATACCAGCCGTACTTGGCCGGGTTCTCACCGGTCTCTCGCATCCGGGCGACCACCCGGGCGTACTCGTGCTCTCGTTCGCTGCCGCTGCACAGCTCGCCGTAGCCCTCCGGCAGCAGCAGGTCGAAATTGCGCAGCACCCCGGGCCTGGCGGCGTCCTCCCGGTCGTAGAAACCGCGCGAGCCCTTCGGGTAGTCGGTGACGAAGAACGGTGCCGAGCTGCGTTCGGACAGCAGCCGCTCGCTGAGCCAGTCGATCTCGGCGTCGGGATTGCACAGTTCACCGCGAGCAGTCAGCTCGGCCGTGACCTCGGCATGCGGTCGGTGCGCGAAGGGAGCCAGCACCCCCGCCGTCAGCACCTCGACGTCCCGGCCGAGCAGCTGGAGCTCGTCACCGGCACGAGAGGCGACCGCAGTGACCACGTGCCGCAGGAGCTCCTCGGCGACCGTCATGATCTGCTCACGGCCGGCGCCGGCCATCTCGACGTCGATCTGATGGAACTCCGTCAGGTGCCGACCTGTGGTCGCCGTTTCGATCGGCTCCAGCCGGACGTTCGGAGCGATGCAGAAGATCCGGTCGAAGGCCAGTAGCGAGGCCTGCTTGTAGAGGATCGCGCTCGTCATCAGCTTGTAGCGCTGACCGTAGTAGTCGATGTCGACCTGTTTGGCGCCGCGGGCGCCCGGGTCGGTGACCGGGCCGATGATGGGCGGCAGCAACTCGATGAAGCCGGCTGCGGCCAGGTGCTCCCGAGCGGCAGTGAGCGCGACGCCCTGCAGTCGGAGTGCCGCGCGGGTGCGTTCGGACGTGAGGTGCTCGCGCGGGTCCGGTGGCAACAGGTCAGCGGCGTCAACCGCCCCCTCCCGGCTCGGACCCCGTGTCGAAAGGATCATCTGGCGTGCTCCATTTCAGAGGGCTCGACCGACCGGCCGAACGCTGTCGCTTCATCGGGAAGGGGCTGTGTCTGCTGCGGAGCCGCGAAAGCAGGCTCGTCGCCGTCGTACCGGCGGGCCAGATATGACAGCGCGGCGAGCAAGCCGGATGAGGTCAGTTCACCGGCATCCCGGCGTTGATCGACCGCCGGCACCGGCAGGTTTCCCGTGCTCGACCAGCGCAGCCACCCGGCATCGTCGATGACGCTGCGGGTGCGGCCCAGGTTGTCCGGGTGTAGGCAGTACGGCACGTCGAGGTAGCCACGCTCGAACGCGCCGACGAGCGCCCGACCGAGGTCTGGATGAAGGTCGAGCACCGCCTCCACGATGGCCCGGGCCTCGGCGTACAGGCCGGTCTCAGGCACTGGAGGCAGCACCGTGGCGGTGATCGCTGTCCGCGCGGCCTGCTCCAGCGCGGCGACGTTCTCGGCCACCGTCGGAATCCGGTGTGCCTCGGCCGCGGTCTTGACAATCAGCCGGGCGGCCCCTGCCTGAACAGCCAGCTGGCTGGCATCCGCCAGCAGCCGATCGGCGCCGATGCGGCTACTCGGGTACACGCCCATGTAGGCATAGAGCACTATGTGCCATTGCACGCCGGGCAGCAGCTCCGCGGCCAGCCGGCGCAGCGCCTGAATCGCCTCGAGATCCTGTTCGGCCGAGGTCTGCTGGGCATAACTGAGCGACACGCTGCGCAGGCCACAGTTGCAGAAGAACATCGCCTCCAGCACGCTGATCGCGATCAGCAGGCTGGGTGGGCAGAGCTGGCCCATCATGCAACCGCCGAAGGTCTCCAGGTGCGGGCTGGCGCCGAGCTCGGCCAACCGGCTGAACCTGGTGCAGCTGTCCGACCAATGCCGGACGGATTCGCGCAACGGCATCCGGCTGTAGGGAAGGCAGTAGGAAACCGGACCGCCCTCGCTGGCGTCCAGGCCGATCATCGCCATCGTCACGAAGATCTCGCCGGGGCTGGCCGAGCCATGACGCACCTGCACCGGGAAGTGCTCGTCGCGGATGCCTTCCAGCACCTCGCGGGAAACCCTGACGCCGTGCGCGACGATCGGGTAACCGTTGAGAGCCACCTTGTCGGACAGGGCGATCTTGGCAGCGGCATGGTCGCCTACCCGGGTATAGCTGTCGAGCGTTATAGTCCCCGCGGTGGCGCCGTCAGCGTGCTTGGTGGCCAGCAGCCCCGCACGCATGCGGGCCGGACTGCTCATTCCCATCCGGGGCTGCACCACCAATAATCCCGCGGCCTGCATCCGCTCGACGTAGGAGCCGAACGGCGCAGCGGAACTGCCCGCTACGGCGGCGTGGCGACGGGCGTGGTTCACGCGCCGGCACCCCGCCGACGCGCCACTGTCAGTTCGGCGGTGACCGGTTCAGCACTGCCGAGCGGGCCGCACACGAGCCGGGTGAAGGCTTCGACGCCCAGGCCGCCCTGCTCGAACACCCCGGCCGCGCCGGCGGCCCGAAGAGCCTCCGCCCGAGCCGGATCAGGCCCCGCAGTGCCGAGCTTGCCGCCGATCATCACCGGCAACTGGGGCAGCGCGGCGTGCAGCTTCTCGATCACCCGAAGGCCGTCCTGGTAGCCATGGCCGTTCACGCTGCTGAGCACGACGAGATCCGGCTGCTGGCTGTGGCACTCGGCCAGCAGCAACCGGTCCGGAACACAGGCGCCGAGGTTGATCACCCGGCAACCCAGCTCCTCGAGTACCAGCTGCAGGTACACCAGGTTCCAGGTATGGGCGTCCGAGGCCACGCTGGAGAGCAGCACGGTGCGCGCACCCGCAAGGGGCGGACGGTGCGGGTAGAGGCGCATGGCAGCCTTCCCCTTGCAATGGATGGAGACGACAGCGGCAGGTCGGTGGCCGCACGAAGGAAACCGTACGAGCACGGCCGGCACCCAACGGCAGTATCCGGGGCAGGAGATCGGCAGCTTCGTCGGCACGTTGGGCAAGGCGCAGGCAGCCGCGGCAACTGCCGGTGATGCTGCCGACCCGACCGTTCGGCAAAGGGTTGGCTGGCGGCGTGACTATGCATGCCGCCATGCCGATGTGGTCCGCACCCGCCGACCGCCCGGCAGCGATTACCGTGCAGCCCGAGCTGGTGCCGGCTCCGCAGGTGGCCTCCGAAGTCGGCCGGTTGCGTCAGGTGATGGTGCACCGCCCCGGCAGAGAGCTGAGCCGGATGACACCGCAGAACTGCCGGGAGCTGCTCTTCGACGATGTTCCATGGCCCGCGCGGGCTGCCGAGGAACACGACGAGTTCGTTGCGCTGCTGCGCTCCCGCGGCGTTGAGGTTCGTTATCTGCTGGAGGTGCTCGAACAGGCGCTGGCCGACCCGTGGGCACGGGAGGAGTCGATGGAAAGCCTGCTCGGCCCGACCGCCCTCGGCCATACCGTCGGCGAGGCGCTGGCCGCGCAACTGCGCGCATTGGACGCCGCTGAGCTTGCCCGAGCACTGGTCGAGGGACTGACCGTGTCCGAGTTGCCAGCGTTGGGTCACTTGCCCGAAGCCCTGCTGGACCCGGGCGGTTTCGTGCTCGAGCC
Source organism: Jatrophihabitans sp. (assembly GCF_036389215.1). GTDB lineage: Bacteria > Actinomycetota > Actinomycetes > Mycobacteriales > Jatrophihabitantaceae > Jatrophihabitans_A. Next base: position 5,805 of record NZ_DASVQG010000300.1, on the reverse strand, counting down.
GGCTCCCAACCAGGTCTTCGTCCGGGACGCCTCGGCGGTGCTCTATGACCGGCTGCACCTAGCCACGATGGCCCACCCGGCCCGTCGTACCGAGTCCTTGATCGCCCGGCTGGTGCATGGTTTCCTTTCGCCGCACCGAGATCCGGCAAAGCTACTGCAGGCAGGAGTCGAGGGCGGGGACGTCCTGGTGATCGGCGAAGGCCATCTGTTGGTCGGCGTGAGCGAGCGCAGCAGCGCCCCCGCGGTGCTGCGGCTGGCCGAACGCTACCTCGCCGACGAGCCGAACCGCGCGGTGGTCGCCACGGTGCTGCCGACCGCTCGCTGGGCGATGCATCTCGATACGGTGCTGACCATGGTCAGCCATCACCGGTACCTGATCTACCCGGGGATCGCCCATACCCTGCGAGGATTTCAGCTCCGGCTCGGCCGTCGAGGCACGGTGGAGTGTGCCGACTCGGGTCCGCTCGTCGACGTGCTGGCAAGGCTGGCCGGCTTGTCCCGCGTCGAGGCGCTCGACATGTCCGGCGATCCAGCGGAGCTGCGGCGTGAACAGTGGAACGACGCCTACAACGTGCTGGCATTGGCACCGGACGTGGTCGTGAGCTACGAGCGTAATACCCGCAGCAACGACCTGCTGAACAAGGCCGGCATCGAGGTGTTGACAATCCCCGGTGCCGAACTGGGCCGGGGGCGGGGCGGTCCGCGGTGTATGTCTTGCCCGCTGAAACGCGACGCCTGAGCCGCCGTCCAGCCCTGGCGGATATGCCTTGGCGGACAGGTTTCGCCGGTAGGCGGCTTCTTCCGAAGCCTCCAGTTCCAGGCAAAGACCTGGCGTGCCCGCCGAGTGCCTCCTCAGAAGCACGTCGCGGACACGCCAGGTCGGCAGTTCGAGTGGTGGCCGGGGTCAGGGTGCGCCGGTGGTCACCGGGGTCAGGGCGCTCAGGTAGCTGGGCAGCGTCTGCCAGATCTCCGGCGTGTAGAAATGCCCGCCCGGCAGCTCCAGATGCTGGTACGAGGATCGGGCCAGCGCCCGCCACTGCTCGGCGCTGGTGGACTCGATGACCTCGTCGCGGTCGCCGGTCAGCACCTGCAGCGGCACGTTTACCCCGGCCTCGCCGGAGTAGTGGAAGGTGTCGCGTACCCGGATGTCGGCGCGCATCAGCTCCACCGCCATCTCGCGCAGCTCCGGGTCCTCGAGCACGTAGCTGGGCATCAGGCCATTGCCACCCATCCAGTCCAGTAGCTGCTCGTCGGTGTCCTGCTGAGCCGGGAACATGTCGCGCGGGGTGAGCCCACGGCTTGGCGCGTTCGCCGAGGACACCACGAGCGCTTCGGGTAGTCGGCCACCTCGCCGCTCCAGCCGGCTGGCCACGTCGAAGGCCATCCAGCCACCCATGCTGTGCCCGAACAGGACGTAGGGTCGCAGCTCGGCGGCCACTGCCACTGCGACTGCCGCATCCTCGGCGAGGGCGTCCCAGTCCTCGGCGTAGTCGTCGAGGAAGCGGCCGTCGCGTCCCGGGTAGCAGATGGTGACAAGCTCGACCTGAGGTGGCAGCACATCCAGCCACTGCAGGTACCCGCCGGAGCCGCCACCACAGAAGCTGAGGCAGACCAGGCTGCGGGTCGCCTGCGGGTTGGGTCTGGCGCGTACCACGACGTTGTCGATGTTCTGCATCTCTCGCTCTTCTCCGGGATTCGGCCGGCTCAGCCGACCAGAGTAGTCAGCGACTCGACGTGCCTGGCGAGATCGGACAGCCTCGGGTGTCGGTAGACGTCCTTGGTCGACATCCTCAGTCCAAAGCTCTTCTTCAGCCGGGCGACCACCCGCAGTGCCACCAGTGAATGGCCGCCGAGAGCGAAGAAGTCGTCGTCCGCGCTGATCTGGTCGCGGTGCAGGACTTCGGACCAGACACCGGCGATCAGCTTCTCGAACTCACCGGCCGGCTCGGTGCCGCTCGGTGTGCTGACGGGTGGCGCCGGGAATGCTCCGACATCGAGTTTGCCGTTGGCGGTGCGGGGGAATTCGGCCAGCTGCACGAACTCGGCGGGGACCATGAACTCCGGCAACGAGGCAGCAGCGGCAGCCCGCAGTTGCTCGCTCGAGACGTCCGGGCCGACGTGGTAGGCGACCAGTCGCTCCTCCATCGGACCGTCCTTGCGCACCAGCACCGCGGCCGCGATGACCCCGGGGTGTCCTTGCAAGACCGCCTCGATCTCGCCGAGTTCGATACGGAAACCGCGCAGCTTCACCTGGCGGTCGGCCCGGCCGACGAATTCCAGCACCCCGTCGCTGGACCAGCGAACGTGGTCGCCGGTGCGGTACAACCGGCTGCCGGGGGCTCCGTACGGGTCCGCCACGAACCGCTGTGCGGTCAGCCCCGGCCGGTTGTGGTAACCGTCGGCCAGTCGAACACCGGCCAGGTAGAGCTCTCCGACCGCAGTGTGCCGCACCGGGCGCAGCTGCTCGTCCAGCACTCGTGCCTGGATGCCCGGCAGCGCAACGCCGATCTGCGGACCGCCCGGGCCGGTGACCCAGCTGGCGGTCGAGTCGACCGTGCACTCGGTGGGGCCGTACAGGTTCACCGCCTCGAGCACCCCACGTGCGCCGGCCTCGGCCAGCTCCCGCCAGCTGGTCGACGGGATCGGCTCGCCACCGATGAACAGCCGCACCGTGCGGCCGTCCGGGCGGCCGGCCAGCAGGTGTTCACGCAGCGCGGCGTAGTGCGACGGGGTCAGGTCGAGGTCAGTGACACCGCAGGAGTCCAGCCAGGCCAACAAGAGGGTCGGGTCGGTGCGGTGCTCGGCATCGAGGACCACCACGGTGTCGCCACGGCACACCCGTGCCCACTGCTGCACCGAGGCGTCGAAGGACACGCTGGCGTTCCAGGCCACCACCCGTGGCTCGGCGGCATAGATGCCGGCCAGCTCGAGCGCGCTGACCAGGCCGGCCACCGCCTGTTGAGGCACCTGAACTCCCTTGGGCAGCCCGGTGGAGCCGGAGGTGTAGATCAGATAGGCCGTATCCAGCGGGGAAGTAGCAGGTGGCGCACCCGGCAGCCCGGCCGCACTGGGAGCCAGCACCGCGACGTCGGACGGGCACCAGGCGGGCGGCTCGGCGGCCAGCAGGGCCCTCAGCCCTGAGTCAGCGGCGAGGTAGCTGAGGCGGTCAGCCGGGTAGCTCGGATCCAGCGGAACGTAGGCCGCACCGGCCCGCCATACCGCCAGCAGCGCTACCACCAACTCGGCACCGCGCGGCAGACTGACACCGACTCGGTCACCGCGGCCGATGCCCTGCTCGCCGAGCGCGGCGGCCAGCTCGGCGGTGCGCTCGTCCAGCTGGAGGAAGGTCAGCCGGGTGTCGCCGGCGAGCACCGCGGTCCGGTCCGGGTACAGACGCGTCACCTCGGCGAACCGAGCGAGCAGGTCACTCATCGGAGCTGCTCGGCAGCCGAAGCGGCCGGGTCGACGGTCGGTGCGCAGTCCAGGATGTCCACCGGCTCGCCCATGGCGACCACGATCTTGCGATCGCCGCGGTAGGGGTCACGACCATGGGCACAGAGGATGTTGTCCACCAGCATCAGGTCGCCCACCTGCCACTGCTGCCGGACGGTCGCGGCCTCGTAGGTCGTGCGCAGCACCCGAAGCTCCTCCCGGGTCAGCAGGCTGCCGTCGCCCAGCAAGGTGTTGAACGGCAGGTCGGCGTGGCCGAATTCGTCGATCAGGGTCTCCCGGAGCTCGTCGTCGAGGGACCACTCATTCCAGAAGGCCAAGTGGTTGAACCACACCTGCTCGCCGGTCACCGGGTGGGTGATGATGCCCGGACGCAGTTGGCTGGTGCGCAGGTGGCCGTCGGACTGCCACTGGCACGTGATCAGGTTCTGCGCGCAGTAGTTCTCGACGTCGGCCGGAACGTCGGCGGCGAACGCCGTGCGCCAGTCGGTGGAGATATGCTCGGAATAGCTGCGGTTGAGCAGCCAGCCTGTCGCACGCATCTTCGCCACCAGGGCTGGGGGCAGCTCGGCCAGCACCCGGCGGCAGTCCGCCACCGGCGTGGCGCCGCCCTCCGGGGGAGCCACCAGGCAGGCGAACATCAGCAACCCCGGAAAGGTAAGGGTGTAGCTGTTCTCGTTGTGCATCTGGATCGGCTGCGCGGCCGGCAGGTCGGTCGAGGAGAAGACCCCGTTGCCGAAGTCACTGCGCGGCGTCGCCTTCTCGCGGTACGGAGTGCGCGCCGGCATCAACGCGTCCCGAACGCGGCCGAACTCCTCCACGCCGGTGATCGGCAGGCCACGCAGGAAGATCGTGCCGTGCTCATGCAGCGCGGCACGCAGACTCGGGGCGGCTGCGGCCAGCCATCGGGTGGCGGCTTCGACGTCGTCCAGCGGAGGCACGTGGGTGCTGGCCGGCGCCCCCGGCGCCAACTCCCAGGTGAGCGGCACGAACTCTGTGACAGCAGCGGTTGTCATCACGCTGACCCTTCCCGAACAGGCGGATTCCCGTGCCCGCACCGGACACCAGGCTCGATCACGGCGAACGCTAATCAGCCAGCCGTACCCTCCCCGGCAGCTGCCGCGGCAGTGCGGCGGCAGTTTCGGTGACCAGCTCGGCCGGCCTGCGCCGGCATGCCGCACAAGTGCCGCCGGACCTGCCGGTCCCGTCACTGTGGCGTCCGTAACTTTGCCTGTCAGCGCTGGTCCTGTAGGGCCTTCCGTGCCGCACAAGTGCCGCACTGTCAATCCCACCGGCGCGTGTCCCAGTCGGTGTACCGAGATCGGAAAGCGAGCCAGGCATGGCAGTGCAGGACCAGATCCCGACCGGGTCGATCGGCTCCATTCAACTGTGCGAGCGGACCGCCGCGGTAGGAGACGCCGGCCCAGCGGTGGGTGTTGCCACGGTGCCAGCGGCGATCAGCCGGATCGCCGAGCTCTTTCCCGACCGGCAGGCCCTGCGCGCCCAGGGAAGGAGCATGACGTACGGGCAGCTGGACGAGCTGACCGGCAAGATCGCCGGCCGGATCGCCGCGGCCGTAGCGCCGGGCGCGGTGGTCGCGGTGGCCTGCCCGGACCGTCTCGACCAGGTGGTGCGGCTGATCGCGGTGTGGCGTGCTGGGGCCATCTACCTGGCGCTCGACCCGGCCACCCCGGCCGAGCGGGCTGCCTTCCTGCTCGCCGACACCGCCGTCGCGTTGACACTGACCGGGCAGGACGATGAACTGCCGTCCGGTGCCGGGCCCGTGGCCAGCTGCTCGCCCGAGCAGCTGGCGTACCTGGTGCACACCTCGGGCACGACCGGCGTGCCCAAGGCCGTCGCGGTGGCACACGGCGTTCTTGCCGCGCACGTCGCGGCGATCAGCCACCGGTTCGACCTTCGCGACGACGACGCGGTGCTGCACTTTGCCCGACCCATGGTGGATGTCGCGATCGAGCAGGTCGCGGCCACCCTGGCGACCGGCGCCTGCCTGGTCCTGCCGCCGGCTAACCTGCTGTCGGCCGAGGAGTTCCTGCGACTGCTGGACGCCGAGCAGGTCACCGTGGCCAACGTGGCCGCCGGCTACTTCTCCGATCTGGTCGCCGCGCTGCGGACCGGCCGTCCGGTGCCCGCCGCACTGCGCACCATGATCTCTGGCAGCGATCGACTTTTTCCCGCAGCCGCAACCGATTGGCACAAGTTGACCGGTGTTCGGCTGCTCAACGCCTACGGTCCCACCGAAACGGTGATCACCGCGACGGTGTATACGGCAACCGGCGAGCAGCAGGACACGGTGCCGATCGGCAGCCCGGTCGGCGAGCGGTATGCCTACCTGCT
>NZ_DASVQG010000299.1:0-6135 GCF_036389215.1 Jatrophihabitans sp. | reverse complement strand
CTCGTGCGGGAGCGGCGCTCCGGACAGCAGCGCGTCGAAGGACCGTTCCTCGTCGGAGAGGCCGGCCTCGGCGGTGGGGATCCACGGTAGGTAGGGCATGTCACCTCCTAGATCGCTGGGGCCGCTCACAGCGTTACACCTCCCTCGGCCAGCACCCGGGCCAAGGTCCGCAGCCCGCGATGGGCCGCGACCCGGACCGCCCCCGGAGTACGGCCGACGATCCCCGCCACCAGGTCGACCGGCAGGCCGGCCACCACTCGCAGCACGATCACCTCGGCCTGCAACGGGGGCAGCGTCGCGATCAGCTCCAGCGCCGCGCGGGTGTCGAACCTGCCCAGCACGACGTCGGCGGTGTCAGCCGCGGCGCCGCCCTCGCCGCCCCCGTCGCCGGGTGGCCAGGGCAGCGGGCTGGTCGGTCGGCGGATCCTGCGCCGGAGGTCATCGACTCCGCGGCGCCGGGCGATGGTGAGTACCCAGGCGCGCCAGGCCAGTTCGTCACCGCCGAAGGTAGCCAAGCCCCGGACCACGTTCAGCCAGGTCTCGGCGGCCAGGTCCTCGGCCGCGGACGGGTCGAGCAGCCGGAGGTAGCGCAGCAGGGGCGGGTTGGTGTCGCGCCACAGGGCGGCGAACGCGTCGCTGTCACCCGCCTTGGCGGCCGCGAGCACCTCAGCAAACCCGGCACCGATCACCTGAGGCAGTATGCGCCGGTCCCCGGCTCGGCGCGCGCCGTACGAGCCACCGGTCATCAGTGTCGGGTGCCCAGGCAGACAGCAGTCAGGCCGGCATCGTCGGTACTGGCCATCTGGAAGCCGTCGAGAAACCCGGAGTCTTCTATGTCGCGCACCAAGCGTTTAGTCAAGCGTGTCATTCTATGCGCGGCGGTAGTGGTTACCATCATGTCCTTGACAAACTCCGCGGAGGCACGGATTAGGCCAACTCACATCGTCGAATGTGAGCTTACGGCGCTGGTACCGCAGCAATTCAGTCCGGGTAGTCCGGTGACCGGCACTGCTCACATCACGTGTACGCCGACACCTCCGGACGTCAGCAACACCACCGTAATCATCTGGCGCTATGACGGCGGCGGGAATTACAGCAACATCTCGTACAAGACCTTGAACACACTGGGAACTGATTGATGGCTGCACACCTATGCGAGCTGTGCCTACCGCAGAGCCTTTCCGATGCACGGCCAGGTGCTCAGTGACATCTTCCATGGAGGGTGGGCCTACGATTCGGTGAACAGCGCTACGGTAACGATGTACTGCTGAGGGGTGAGCCATGAGTAGTCCGCCGCACAACATAGTGCCGGCACACCTGCCACTGAACGCAGCGATCTTCCGCCAAGCCTCGCTAGTCGTGATCCTGACCCATGCCGAGGTGTACCCGTCCGGCTGTGCTCTCTACATAGCTCTGCGCGCCAATGTCGTCGCCCTCGAGCAGCAGCGCCACGTCGGCCAGCTCGTGGCAGACTATGCCCAGGACGTGGGGGAGTTCACGGTGGCAGTCGTCCGGAACGGACAGCGCCAGGTGGCCGAGTTCGACACCCTCACCTCCCCCGAGCCGTTCTATCGGATCAACGCCTCGGGTGGTGGTCAGCTATGGCGGATGTCCTACTGGCTGGCTCCGATCCCCACCGGTTCCTGCTCCCTGCTCATGCATGCACCGTCGCTCGGTATTGACATGGCTGAAGTAGAAATCGACAGCGACCAAGTGGCGGAGGCCGCACTCGGAGCAGAAGAGCTGTGGCCGGGACAGACTGGCGAGCACGGAGCCCGGTCTGTGGTCTGAGTACTGAACGATCCACGTCCGGCAGACGGAAAGCCCGCGTGCATCGTCAGGGATCAGCTGGCAAAAATCAGTCGTCGAGGATCAGCTTGTCTCGGCCTGCCCAGACGGCAGCGGCCACGGCGGCCCCGAACAGCACCGGAACCAGGTACAGGTGGTTGCCGGCGAACCGGTGGTTGACGGCCAGGCCGCCGAGGAAGTTGCCGGTCGTCATGCCGAACGCCACCGCGGTGGTGAGCCAGTAGGTGCCTTCGGTGAAGGCGGTTGCCGGCACCGTGCGCTGCACGATCTCGTTGGCCGTGATGGTCGTCGGCGAGATGATCACGCCGGCGAGCGCGAGCACCAGGGTGAGGCTGACGATGTCGTCGGCGAACAGCAGCGGCACGTGCACCAGCGCCGCGGCGGTCATCACTATCGTCAACTGCCGGACCAGCGGAATGCGGATGGGCAGCGCGCCGTAGAGCAGGCCCGCGGTCAGGCTGCCGATGCCCCAGAGGCCCAGCAGCACCCCGGTGAGGTTGCGGTGACCGAGTTGGGCCGCGCGGGCGATGGTGATGATCTCGACCGACCCGATCATCGTGCCAAGGCCGAACACGACGGCGAACATCAGCCGCATGGCCGTCAGCCGCATCACCCCTTCGCCGCGCGGCGTGGGCCTGTGATGGGGCTCCGGCTGGCTGCCGCGCTGCGCGGCGAGCGCCAGCGTGCCGACGACGGCCAGGGCCAGCACGGTGAGCAGGCCGGGCACCGGGCCGATGCCGGTGGCCACGGCCGCGACCAGCACCGGTCCGGCGATGAAGACCACCTGGGTGGTGACGCCCTCCACGGCGTACGCGGTACGCAGCAGCTCGGTGCCGGCCAGCGCCTTCGTCCACCGGGCCCGGACCAGGGGGGAGGTCACCGGCATCACCGCGCCGGCGAGCAGCGCCAGCGGGATGAACGTCCAGCCCGGGGCGTCCAGGTGCACGGCGAGGATCAGCGCGCAGACGAACACGGTGAAGGCCGCGACCACCACCACCAGCACGATGGCTTGGCCGTAGCGGTCGGCGAGCCGGCCGATGAACGGTCCGCACACGCCGACGGCGAGGGTGACCGATGCCGCGACGGCGCCGGCGAGGGCATAGTTGCCGCTCTCGGCCGTGATCGCCAGCACCAGGGCGAGACTCAGCATCGAGGTGGGCAGCCGGGACAGGAAGCCGGCCGTGACGAACCCCCACGCGCCCTTGACCGCGAACGCCCGGCGGTAGGCACCGGCCGCTGGCAGTGGCTCTGCCGGCTGGCCAGAGTGGTCCGGCGGGCCGAGTGGACTGGCGGGCCGGGTGTCGGCAGGCTCGGGCATCAGCCCGGCTCAGCTGCCGGCTTCTGCAGCTCCTCGCGCAGGAACGCCCGCTCGACCTTGCCCAGCGCGTTCTTCGGGAGCTCCTCGCGGATCTCGACCCGGTCCGGCCAGTTCTGCCACGTCATGCCCAGCCCGTCGAGGTAGCTGTTGAGTTCCTCCAGGGTGGGCGCCTCGCCGTCCGGGACGATCACCGCGCACAGGCCGTCGGCGGTGGGCATCACGTCGTCCGGGTATCCGATCAGGGCGACCTCGCGCACCCGCGGATGCTCCACGATCACCGCTTCGATCTCCAGCGTGGGCACCTTGGTGCCCCAGCGCCGGATGATGAGGTCGTTGCGCCGGCCGGTGATCCGGATCCCGCCGCGGCCGTCGGGCCTGGCCAGGTCGCCGGTGTCGAACCAGCCGTCGCTGTCCAGGCTTTGCAGATACACCTCGCGCTGGTTGAGGTAGCCCAGGCACTGGCTCGGCCCGCGCGTCCACAGCCGGCCGAGCTCCTCGCCCTCCTCGGCATCGATGCGCACCTGCGAGCCCGGTACCGGCGAGCCGTCGCTGTGCGCGCCCCAGCCCTGCGGGTCCTCCGGCCGGGTGACGGTGACCCCGCCGTTCTCGGTCATACCCCACAGCGCGCTCAGTTCCACGCCGAGGGCGTCGCGGACGTCGTCGATCAACTGCGGCGGAATGGGCGCCGAGCCCGAGATCAGGTACCGCAGGCTGGACAGGTCGCGGGGATTCTTGCGCTGCTCGGCGACCAGTGCCATGCCGAACTGCGGTGCGGCGTAGATGAAGGTCAGGCGGTGCCTGGCGATCATGTCCAGCATCAGCGCCATGTCGAAGTCGTCCTGCATGACAGAGGTGCCGCCGAGGATCACCGACAGGTACGAGCTGTAGAGCAGCCCGGCCAGGTGGGTCATGGGATGGGGGACGGAGGCCACCGTGTCCGCTCCCAGCCCGTAGCACTCGGGCAGGGCCGTCGCGGCGGCGTACAGCGTGTTGTGGCTGTGCACGACGGCTTTGGGTGCGCCGGTGGTTCCCGAGGTGAACAGCAGCAGCGCGACGTCATCGGCGTCCAGGGTGTCCAGGCTCTCCAGCTGGTGGGTCTGCTCCCACGGGGACTCGACGAAGAACTTCTCGAAATCGAGGAACCCGGAGTCAGAGCTCGCCGGTGCGGTGCGCACCACCACCCGATGGGCCAGGCTCTCCGGCGCTACCTTCTCCAACCGCGCGGCGTAGTCGATGTCCTGATAGCGGTCGGGAACGATGCAGACCTTCGCGGCGCTGCTGGCAAGGACGTGGCCCAATTCTCGGGCACCGAACGGCGGCATCACCGGAGCGGGGACGGCGCCGATCCGGGAGCAGGCCAGATACAGCGGGGTGAGCATCCACCAGTTGGGCAGGTGGATGGCCACCACATCCTTGCGGCGCACCCCGAGTTCGAGCAGCGCGGCCGCGAACCGATCCACCAGCGCGGCGAACTCGCGGTAGGTGAGAGTGCGTGCCAGGCTGCCGCCGGCGTAGTTGATGATCGCGACCTTGTCCGGGTCGTTCTGTGCTGCTCGCCGCAGGTCGTGCAGCACCGTCTCGCTGCGCCACCGGCCCTCGGCCCGGAAGGATTCGGCTCGGTCGGCTGGGGGTCGCACCAGGGTGTCCCACATCGGCGCCTCTCCTTTCACCATGCCGAACATATCGCGGTTGGATGTGTCGGCAGTTGCAGGCAGCAGTCTGTCGGCTGGCGGGTTAACGGACCATAACGTCAGTCTCGACGCTCGACCGGGTAAGAACCAGTGGGGTACAAATCGGTCGTCGGGCTCAGCTCGCCAGGGAGGCGAAGCCGGACAGCGGCAGAGGCCGGCCTGTACTTTGGCGCCATGATCTCCGGCGTCCTGCTGCAGGTTGTGCTGGCCGGGCTGGCGCAGGGCGCGGTCCTGGGACTGATGGCGCTCGGGTTCTCCCTGGTCGCGGGCACCGCGCGGATCCTGCCGTTCGCGCACGGTGACATCGCGGTCGCTTCGATCTTTCTGGCCGTGCTCGCCGCCGTCGGGGCAACCCCCACCGCCGCGCGGCTGGCCGTGCTGCCCTCGATGGCGGTAGTGCTGCTGAGTCTGGCCGCCGGCGTGCTGCTCTCGGGCCTGGTCGGCGCTCTGCTCGTGCTGCTTCCCGACCTGGCCGGCCAGGATGGCGCGCACCGCCGACCCGACCCACTCAGCTGGATCGTCGGTGGCCTCGCGGCGGGTCTGCTCCTGCGCGCGGTGCTCGGTTCCGCTCTCCACCAGCAGGCCTACGCGCTGCCGGACCCCTTGCGGATCGATGCCCTGACGCCGGGTGGACTGGTGCGGTTCCCGGGCGGCAGCACGGTCCCGGTACGCGCGGTCTGCGTGCTGGTCCTCGGGCTGCTGATCGGCCTGCTCGCCGAAGCGGTACTGGTCCGGTCCCGGTTCGGCAGGTCGCTCCGGGCGGTGGCCGATGACCCCGCCGGCGCGGCATTGTGCGGCGTGTCCGCCCGCCGGGCGGTGCTCGGGGCGTTCCTGGTGGCCGGCCTGCTGGCCGGGCTGGCCGGCCTGCTCTCGGCACCGGGGCGCGCGCTCTCGGTCGAGAGCGGAGCGTTGCTGGGTCTGGACGCGGCAGCCGCGGCGCTGCTGGGAGGTATCGGCTCGGCGCGCGGAGCACTGGCCGGCGGATTGGTGGTGGGAGCCGTCCAGACGCTGGCCGGCTATGCCTTCGGCTCGGGCTTCTATGACGTGGCGCCGCTGGTGCTGCTGGCGGTGGCGCTGGTGCTTCGGCCGCCGGCCGGTCAAGGCCCGAGCCGGCCCGCCGCCGGCCCGCCGGGCGCGGCACGGTTCAGGACGGCCCGGCCCAGGACGACCCGGTCCATGACAGCCCGCAGGTGAGCGCCGTCGGCGTCGCCCAGCTGCTGTGGCTTCTGGTGGCCGCACTGGGCCTCGCGCTGTCGGTGTCCTACGCGGGCATCCCGATGCTCGGGCAGAGCGCGTTCGTGGCGATCGGCGGGTACG
>NZ_DASVQG010000298.1:0-15988 GCF_036389215.1 Jatrophihabitans sp. | reverse complement strand
CGTCTTGGAAATGTTGGGCAAACGTGACTCTCCCGGAGCCGGGGCACCGTTGCGGCAACGAAATTTGCAGCGGCGTTCGCAACGGCTTTTAGCGAGTTCGAACACCCTCATCTGGGCTTTCGCGCAAGATGTAATCAATGAATTTCTGCTCGCACACCAGCTCGATCTAGACCTGATCACGCTGAACGAAGCGAGCCCTCGTCGCGTAATCGTGACAGTTACCAAGGAGACAGCCCAGCCAACTCTCGATCTTCTCAGCGGGCGCCTGAGTACCGCCTTTCCTTCCGCAGAAATAAGACTGAACTTACCTACGGAACAGCAATAGTAAGTCCTTATTATTTACAATAAGCCACTCCGTAACGGTTCTTACTGAGCTACGGGCCACTGCACTCAATCATTCCTCGATCGCGCCGCGGACCGCTCGCAGGTGCTCGCGGAACGTCAACGAGGGGTTGCGCGAGCGCGCGGACAGGTAGTCGCCGAACTGCACCTGCTGACGCAAGGACACACCGTCGCGCATCCGCTCGGCCTGCCCGCGCTCGGTGTCGCGAATCCCCTCCGCGATGGTGAACACCTCCTCGGCCCGAGCCGCCGGCACGAACAGCACGCCGTCGTCGTCCCCGAGCACCACATCGTCAGCGCTGACCAGCCACTCCCCGACGGTCGCCGAGTCCAGCGCGTCCGGCGGCCGCATGCCCAGGCTCAGCGGCCCGGTCGCGATCGCTCCCATGCTGAACACCGGCAGGCCGATCGCCCGGATGTCGGCGGTGTCGCGGTGCAGGCCCCAGATCACCATGCCCGCCAGGCCCGCCGCCGCTGCCTCCAGCGCCACCAGATCACCGACGCACGAGGCGTCGCGCCGGCCCCCGTCATCGACCACCAGCACGTCGCCCGGCCGGGCCCTTTCCAGCGCCTCCAGAAAGATGTCGACGCTGCCGACATGCCGGGCCGGCAGCACCCGCCCCGCCAGCCGGTCACCGGCCACCACCGACTGCACCGCGGCCGGCGCGCACCGCACCGGCACCTGGGCCCGGACGCAGGCATCGGCCACGTGGGCAGCGGTCAGCCTGGCGAACCGCTGGTCAAGCTGCTCCGGACCCATCTGGGCGTTCCCCTTCCGAAAATTTGCCGGGCCGCACGTGCGGCACCGAGCTGCGGCACCACTCAGCCGGGACCACGTTGATCGGGTCCTCCGCAAGCGTGGACGATAGACCCCATGCACAGCCCGAAGCAGACCACCGGCAGCATCCCACCCGCGGTGACGGCCGCGGTGGACTCCCGGCTCGCCGGCTCCCCGGGGCACGAGCTGTTCACGCTTCGCCTGCAGCGCTGGTGGCCCGACCTGCACGACGGCCTGGCCAGCGTCTACGGGGCACAGGCCGAGGCCACTGCGGTGCGCCTCGTCGAGCACGCGGCGGAGGCCTACCGTTCCCGCGACCCCGAGCTGACCCGGCTCGACGTGGTCCGCAGCCTGGAGCCCGACTGGTTCCAGCAGCCGGAGATGATGGGTTATGCCGCCTACGCCGACCGGTTCGCCGGCACCCTGGCGGGGGTCGCCGACCGGGTCGGGTACCTGAGCGAGCTGGGCATCACCTACCTGCATCTCATGCCGCTGCTGCGCCCGCGCGAGGGCGACAGCGACGGTGGCTACGCGGTCGCCGACTACCGCGACGTGCGTCCCGACCTCGGCACCGTGCAGGACCTGCGCGAGCTCGCCCGTACCCTGCGGCAGGCCGGAATCAGCCTGGTGCTGGACCTGGTGCTCAACCACGTCGCCCGCGAGCACGAGTGGGCGCAGGCCGCCCGGGCCGGCGACCCGACCTACCGTGCCTACTTCCACACCTTCGCCGACCGCACCGAGCCCGACGCCTACGAGCGCACCCTTCCCGAGGTGTTCCCCGACTTCGCACCCGGCAACTTCAGCTGGGACGAGGAGTTGCGGGGCTGGGTGTGGACGACCTTCAACGCCTTCCAGTGGGACGTGAACTGGGCCAACCCGGACGTCTTCGTCGAGTACGCCGACATCCTGTTCTTCCTCGCCAACGCCGGCGTCGAAGTGGTCCGGCTGGACGCGATCGCCTTCCTCTGGAAACGGATGGGCACCAACTGCCAGAACCAGCCGGAGGTGCACGCGATCACCCAGGCGCTGCACGCCCTCACCCGGATCGTCTGCCCGGCGTTGCTGTTCAAGGCCGAGGCGATCGTCGGGCCGGCCGACCTGGTGCACTACCTGGGCCAGGGCCCGCACCACGGCAAGGTCAGTGATCTGGCCTACCACAACAGCCTGATGGTGCAGATCTGGTCGATGCTGGCGGCCGGCGACGCGCGCCTGGCGGCGCACGCGCTGGGACACCTGCCGCCGGTTCCGTCCACCACCGCCTGGATCACCTACCTGCGCGGCCATGACGACATCGGCTGGGCCATCGACGACGCCGACGCCGCCGCGGTGGGGCTCTCCGGCCACGCGCACCGGTCCTTCCTGTCCGACTACTACGCCGGCGACTTTCCCGGCTCCCCAGCGCGGGGGCTGGTGTTCCAGTCCAACCCGGCGACCGGTGACCGGCGGATCAGCGGTACCTCGGCGAGCCTGGCCGGCATCGAGGCAGGTGACGCCCGGGGCCCGGCGCGAGTCCTGCTCGGGCACGCGCTCGCGTTCGGCTGGGGCGGCATCCCGGTGATCTGGTCCGGCGACGAGTTGGCGCTGCTTAATGACCCGGACTGGGCCGCCGAGCCGGGGCACGAGGGTGACAACCGCTGGGCGCACCGGCCGCGGCTGACCGACGCCGACCTCGACCGGCGCTCGGACCCCTCGACCGTGCCCGGGCAGCTGTTCGCCGGCCTCCGGGCTCTGGTCCAGGCCCGGGCCCGCGTTCCGCACCTGGACGCCTCGGTCAGCAGCGAGATCGCGCCGCTGGCCGACCCCGCAATCCTGCCGGTGCTGCGCCGCCACCCGCTCGGAGCGCTGCTCGGCCTGTACAACGTGAGCGACAGCTGGCGGCCATTTCCGTTGTGGCGCCTGGACGAACTCGGCATCACCGACGCCTGGGACGCCATCTCCGACACCGCCGTCAAGCGGGGTGAGGACGGCAACGTCTGGCTCGGGCCGTACCAGGCGATGTGGATCGTCTGACGCCCGATCCGCCCCGATCGGCGCTCTGCCGGTAGCGCCTGCGTTGCCCCGTAAGCTGGGTCGCATATGCGCTGTCGGCTGCTGAGAGGTGCTACGTGAGTCCGGGTGCGGATGTTCGGCTGTTCAACTCGATGGGGCGCACGCTGGTGCCCTTCGAGCCCATGCGCGAGGGCGTCGCCCGGATCTACACCTGTGGCTTGACGGTCTACTCCGACCCTCACCTGGGCAACCTTCGCCCCTACGTCTTCAGCGACTCGCTGCGCCGCCTGCTGGAGTGGAAGGGCTACGCGGTCGAGCAGGTCGTCAACATCACCGACGTCGGGCACGCGGTCGGCGACGGCGACGAGGGCGAGGACAAGGTGGAGACCACCGCCCGCGCGCAGCGGCTGACCCCCCAGGAGGTCGCCGAGCACTACACCGAGCTGTTCTTCCAGGACCTGCAAGCGATCAACGTCCTGCCGGCGCACCATTCCCCGCGTGCCTCCGCCTACGTCGAGCAGATGATCGAGTTCGCGAAGGTGATCGAGGAGCACGGCTACACCTACCTGCTGCCGGCCGGCCTGTACTTCGACACCACCAAGTCAGCCGGGTACGGAAAGCTCGCGATGATGCCGAACAGCGGCCAGCTCGAGGGTGCCCGGGTGAGTACGGAGGGCAAGCGTTCGGCCGCCGACTTCGCGATCTGGCGCAGCGACCCGCCGGACCAGCGCCGGATCATGCGGTGGGACTCCCCCTGGGGCCCGGGCGTGCCGGGCTGGCACCTGGAGTGCTCGGTGATGAGCATCAGCCTGCTGGGCCCGCACTTCGACATCCACACCGGCGGCGTTGACCATCGCCAGATCCACCACCCCAACGAGATCGCCCAGAGCGAGGCCTACCTGGAGGACGGGCAGGACTGGGTTCCGCTCTGGATGCACAACGAGTTCCTGCTGCAGGGCGGCGCGAAGATCTCCAAGTCGGCCGGCAAGATGCCCACGCTGCGAGACCTCACCGACGACGGGTACCCGGCGATGGCCTTCCGGTACTTCCTGCTCACCAGCCATTATCGCCGCCAGATGGACCTGACCGAGAAAGGCCTGCAGGCGGCGCTGTCCAGCGCCCGCCGGCTTGCCCAGCGGGTCGCGGCGCTGGGCCCGCTGCCCGACATCACGACGTTCGAGCAGGCCGGCTCGCGGCTGAGCGGCCCGGCGCTGGCGGTACTGAACAGCATCGACGACTCGATGTCGGAGGACCTCAATACGCCGCGGGTGCTGGCTGATCTGCAGGTCGCTTTGCGGTCCACCGACCTGGACCGCACCGAGCTTGCCGTCCTCGCCGCCGCCGCCCTGTGGTTGCTCGGGCTCGACCTCAGCCAGCTGGCCGAGGAGCCGGGGTCCGAGTCGGGCGCTCCTGAGGGCGTCGCCACCGAACAGGTGGAGGCCCTGATGCACGCCCGCGAGCAGGCCCGCTCGAACCGGCAGTGGGCCGAGGCCGATCGCCTCCGCGAGGAACTGGCATCCCTCGGCGTACAGGTCGTCGATACCGCCGAGGGCTCGCGCTGGAGCATCGCTCCCTGAGCACTGCCAGGATCGGCCTAGAATCAGGCACCATGCCAGGTTCCGCGCGTCCGGTCGTCGTCGTCGGTGATCCGGTTCTGCATACCCCCACCGCTGCCGTGACCGAGTTCGACGAGGCGCTGGCCGGCCTGATCGAGGACATGTTCGCGACCATGTACGTGGCCGAGGGCGTCGGGCTCGCCGCCACCCAGATCGGCGTCGGGCTCGCGGTCTTCGTCTATGACTGCCACGACGCCGACGACGTCCAGCACCGGGGCCACCTGGTCAATCCCCGGATCGTCGCCACCTCTGAGGCCGAGGAGAAGATCGACGAGGGCTGCCTCTCGGTGCCCGGGCCGTACGCGCCGCTGGCCCGGCCGTTCGAGGTGCGGGTCGCCGGCCAGGACCAGGACGGCAACCCCATCGAGGTCACCGGCACCGGCTTCCTGGCGCGCTGCCTGGTCCACGAGACCGAACACCTGAACGGCACCCTGTACATCGATCACCTGAACCGTCGCAAGCGGAACCGGATCCTGCAGGAGATCGAGCCGTTCGACTGGAACGCCCCGCTGTTCGAGCCGCAGCCGTCCTGACGTCGGGCTTCTGGTCTGGTTAGCCTGCCGGGCTGAGGAGCTTCGCCGCCAGCAGTTCGGCGATCTGCACGGTGTTCAGCGCCGCGCCCTTGCGCAGGTTGTCATTCGAGACGAACAGCACCAGGCCACGGCCGTCGGCGACGCCGGCGTCCTGCCTGATCCGCCCGACGAAACTCGGGTCCTGCCCGGCGGCCTGCAACGGTGTCGGGATGTCGCTCAGCGCCACGCCCGGTGCCTCGGCGAGCAACTCGGTCGCCCGGGCCACCGACAGCGGCGCCGTGAACTCGGCATTGATCGACAGCGAGTGCCCGGTGAACACCGGCACCCGGACGCAGGTCCCCGACACCCTCAGGTCGGGGATGCCGAGGATCTTGCGGCTCTCGTTGCGCAGCTTCTGCTCCTCATCGGTCTCGAACGACCCGTCGTCCACGAGAGAACCGGCCAGCGGCACCACGTTGAAGGCGATCGGGCGCTGGTATTTCACCGGCGCGCCCAGGTCCAGGGCCGACCCGTTCCGGCTCAGCGCCGCCGCCGCGGAGCCCGCCTTCTGCAGCTGCGAATCGAGCTCCTCCACGCCGGCCAACCCGCTGCCCGAGACCGCCTGATAGGTCGAGGCAACCAGCCGGGTGAGGCCGGCCTCGGCGTGCAGCGGCCGCAGCACCGGCATCGCCGCCATCGTGGTGCAGTTCGGATTGGCGATGATCCCCTTTGCCGCCTGGGCGATCGCCTCCGGATTGACCTCGCTGACCACCAGCGGCACCTCGGGATCCATCCGCCAGGCCGAGGAGTTGTCGATCACGGTCACCCCGGCCGCGGCGAACTTCGGTGCCAGCAGCTTCGAGGTGGAGGCCCCGGCCGAGAAGATCGCGATGTCGAGGCCGGCCGGGTCCGCGGTGGCGGCGTCCTCGACGGCGATGTCCTGGCCCTGCCACGGCAGCGTCGTGCCGGCCGATCGGGCCGAGGCGAAGAACCGGATGCCGGCGACCGGAAAGTTCCGCTCGACCAGGATCTGGCGGACCACGGCCCCCACCTGACCGGTCGCGCCGACCACCCCGATCCGCAGGCCCGGGCCACCGGCACTCATCGGCCGGTCCCGCCGTAGACGACGGCCTGCTCGTCACCACTGCCCAGGTCGAACGCGTCATGCACGGCCCGCACCGCGGTGTCGAGGTCGGTGTCGCGGGTGACCACCGAGATCCGGATCTCGGAGGTGGAGATCATCTCCACGTTGACGCCCGCCTCGGCGAGTGCCGCGAAGAACGTCGCCGACACGCCTGGGTGCGAGCGCATCCCGGCGCCGACCAGCGACAGCTTGCCGACGTGGTCGTCGTAGAGCAGCTCCTCGAACCCGACCAGCTGCTGCACCTTGGTCAACGCCTGCACCGCGATCGTGCCGTCGGACTTGGGCAGCGTGAAGGACACGTCGGTACGCCCGGTGCCCCTGGTCGAGATGTTCTGCACGATCATGTCCAGGTTCAGCTCGGCCTCGGCCAGCACCCGGAACAGCGCCGCGGCCTGGCCCGGCTTGTCGGGCACGCCCACCACCGTGACCTTTGCCTCGCTGCGGTCGTGCGCGACGCCGGAGATGATGGCCTGTTCCACGGTGAGATCCTCCATAGACCCGGCGACCAGGGTGCCTGCCAGGTTCGAGAACGACGAACGGACATGAATGGGGACGCTGTAGCGCCGGCCGTACTCGACGCAGCGCAGCATCAGCACCTTCGCCCCCGAGGCAGCCATCTCGAGCATCTCCTCGTAGGTGATGGTCTCCAGCCTGCGGGCATTGGGCACGATCCGCGGATCGGCGGTGAACACCCCGTCGACGTCGGTGTAGATCTCGCAGACGTCGGCGTCGAGCGCGGCTGCCAGCGCCACCGCGGTGGTGTCCGAACCGCCCCGGCCGAGGGTGGTGATGTCCTTGGTGTCCGGCGAGACCCCCTGGAACCCGGCCACGATCGCGATGTTGCCCTCGGCGACGGAATTAACCACCCGGCCGGGGGTGATGTTCTGGATCCTGGCCTTGCCGTGCACCGCGGTCGTCAGCACGCCGGCCTGCGAGCCGGTGAACGACTCCGCCGGGTATCCCAGCGAGTGAATGGCCATCGCCAGCAAGGCCATCGAGATCCGCTCACCCGCGGTGAGCAGCATGTCGAACTCCCGGCCCGAGGGCACCGGCACGATCTGCTCGGCCAGCTCGATCAACTCATCGGTGGTGTCACCCATCGCCGAGACCACTACGACGACGTCGTTGCCCTCACGGCGGGTGGCCACGATCCGCTCGGCAACCCGCTTGATCCGCTCGGCATCAGCGACCGACGAGCCGCCGTACTTCTGCACGACGAGTCCCACGGTATTTCCTCCAGAAGGTGTTGCTCGGCAACAGCGGCCGAGCACAAGTCTAATCGGCGCTGAGCGTCCCTCTTCGCCGGCGCGAAGCGGTCGCACCGTCGAGGGTCAGCGCGGAGGAGGATGACCGGCGAGCGGCGGCGGGTCCAGATCCGAGCGGTGCGCCGGTGTCGAGTCGCGTCGCGCGCGCGGCGATGATGTCGATGACCCGTTCGCTCGGCCATCCGGCGGTGAACTCATCAGCGAGGGATTCCAATCCGGTGCGAATTCCGGAGGCGATCGCATCGAGTTCGTAGCTTGCCTCGGCCTGGGTGAGGCCCATCGCCCGGGCCTCCGTGATCAGCGCCTGCCGGTCGACCTTCGCCAGGCTTTGCTGCGCACCGATCTTGGTTGCCATCCTTCCGGTGAGGTCGGAGTAGACAAGGGTGCACAACGAGTCATACAGCGGGGACAGGCTCACGAGGCCGTTGTCGAGCAGCACCGAGTAGTTCTTTCCGTGCCCGTCCTCATCGCCGACGGTGGCCCGGAAGGCGAGCTGCCGGAACAGCGCGGCGATCTGGGCGCGCGGTTCGTGGGCGAACTCGCGCAACAACCGGGCCATTCGGTCACTCGGCCGGCCGATCTCGTACTTCTTCGAGGGCTGGATGCCGACCGCTTGGCACATATCCTCCTGGTGACGCCGCATCACACGTCCGTCGAGAACCTCACGGTCGTATCGCTCGGCGACCAGCACCGTGGTCTCGCCCATCGTTTCAATCCACGCCGCGCTGGTGGTGAGCCCGCAGGCCCGTGCCACCGCGAGGACCAGCGCCTCGTTGTGGGCACTGTGCGCCCACGCCTGAGTGGGTTTGATGATGTGGGTCGACGGGGCGCCCGCCACCGGCTCGCACCAGCGGCCCTGGATCCGGGCGAGGAGGAACTTCGGCTGGGCGCCGGCTAGCGACATCCGGATATCGCGGCTCAGGTCCGCGCCTAACGGGTGTTGCGGCAGGTCGCGTACCAACGCGGCGAGCGCCATCTCATCCAGCGGTTCATAGCGCCCGCCACTGGGCGCCGGGTGCCCGGCGGGTAGCGCCACGACAGCCCCGGCACACTCGCGGCCGAACTCGCCGAGCAGGGCTACGACGTCCACGCTGGACTCCGGGGCGCCGTCGACCAAGCGCACGCCACGCACCTGAGCCGCGGCCGCGGACAAGGCGCTGCCCTCGGGAAGCAGCCCTTCCAGGAATGCCCGGGACGGCGCCGGCTCACCTGGTCCGGGGGTGGGCAGCGAGCAGGACAGCAACGGTGTCTCCGCGGGCAGGTCACCGGCGACCGCGCCGTCGTAGACGATCTTGACCTTGCCCCCGCGAGCGGGCGTCGCGGTGCGAGCCACCAGCTTGTCGCCCAGCCACAGGTCGAGTTCCATGCGGATCAGTTACTCCGCGGCCGGACCGCTAGCTCAAGATCCAACGCGGCCAGCGTGTCGAAGAGGATCTCGATCGCCCGAGTCTGATGCCCCGATTCCAGGACCACGATCGCGTAGCGGTTGGCGCGCGCGCGTTCGGCGAGTTCGGCCTGGGTCAAGCCTGCCCGGGTGCGCGCGGCCCGGACGGCTCGTCCCAGCGCTTCGGGAGACCTGACCCGGATCGTGTCGCGAGCATCCGATGTTGACATTTGCTCACACTAAGAGCCAGTGGCAAGGATGTCAAGGTTTATTGACATCAGCCGGTAGTGCTGCGATGCCAAGATTCACCCACATCCGCCGCGCGCCCTTCAGAGCACGGCGGCGAAGGCCTGCTCGATGATGTCCAGGCCCTCGGTGAGCAGCTCGTCGCCGATCGCCAGCGGCGGCAGGAAACGCAGCACGTTGCCGTAGGTGCCGGCCGTCAGCGTGACCAGACCCTGCGCGTGGCAGTAGGCGTTCACCTTGCCGGTCAGCGCGCTGTTCGGAGTGAGGTCACCGGCGCCGGCGATGAGTTCGATCGCCAGCATCGCGCCACGGCCCCGGATGTCGCCGACTTGCTCGTACTTGGCGGCCAGCTGCTGCAGCCGGGGCAGGAACAGCGCCTCGATCTGCTTGGCGCGGGCGTTGAGGTTCTCGGCCTTCATCGTCTCGATGGAGCCCAGCGCCGCCGCGCAGGCAACCGGATTGCCGCCGTAGGTGCCGCCCAGCCCACCGGTGTGCACCGAGTCCATCACCTCGGCCCGGCCGGTCAGGCCCGACAGCGGCAGCCCGCCGGCGATGCCCTTGGCGGTGGTGACCAGGTCGGGCACCACGTCCTCGAACTCGCAGGCGAACCAGTCGCCGGTGCGGCAGAACCCGGTCTGGACCTCGTCAGCGATGAACAGGATGCCGTGCTCGGCGCACCAGTCCGCGACCCGGCGGACGAACCCGGGCGCCGGCACGATGAAGCCGCCCTCACCCTGGATCGGCTCCAGCAGCACCGCGGCGGTGTTCTCCTCGCCGACCTGGGCGTGCACCTGGCTGACGAACTGCTCGAATGCCTCGTCGGCACAGTTCTGCGGGCCGCTCGGCCACCGGAACGGGTACGCCATCGGCACCCGGTAGATCTCGTTGGCGAACGGCCCGAACCGGTGCTTGTACGGCATGCTCTTCGCGGTCAGGGCCATCGTCAGGTTCGTCCGGCCGTGGTAGGCGTGGTCGAAGGCCACCACCGCCTGGCGCCCGGTGAACGAGCGGGCCACCTTCACCGCGTTCTCGACCGCCTCGGCACCGGAGTTGAACAGCGCCGACCGCTTCTCGCCGCTGCCCGGGGTCAGCTCGTTGAGCGCCTCGGCGACGGCCAGGTACTCCTCGTACGGGGTCACCATGAAGCAGGTGTGGGTGAAGTCGGCGACCTGGGCCTGGACCCGCTCGACGACGCGGGGCGCGGCGTTGCCCACCGTCGCCACCGCGATGCCGGAGCCGAAGTCGATCAGCTGGTTGCCGTCCACGTCGACCAGGACACCGCCGCCGGCCCGCTCGATGTAGACCGGCAGCCCGGTGCTCACCCCGGCCGACACGGCCTTGAACTTGCGCTGCTGCAACTCGGTCGAGCGAGGCCCCGGTATGGCGGTCTTGAGAATCCGCTGCTGCTGGATCGGGGCGGAGCCTGCGGTCATCGCGATCTCCAGGTCGTGGGAGGACTTCGGCTGAGTCTAGTGCGGTGCGACCGCACTCCTGCCGTCCAGAGAGCCCGGGTATCCGTCCGGAGAGCCCGGTCGGGGTGCTGACCCGACCGGGCCCGGACGAGTCGACGGACCAAGTCGATGAGCTGGTGGCCCGGATCGGCTAGAAGTCGATCTAGAAGTCGATGTTGTGCATGACGTGCTTGATCCGGGTGTAGTCCTCCAGCCCGTACATCGACAGGTCCTTGCCGTAGCCGGAGTGCTTGAAGCCACCGTGCGGCATCTCGGCGACGAGTGGGATGTGGGTGTTCACCCAGACGCAGCCGAAGTCCAGCCGGCGCGCCACCCGCATCGCCCGGCCGTGGTCGCGGGTCCAGACCGAGGACGCCAGGCCGTACTCGACGCCGTTGGCCCACCGGATCGCCTCGTCCTCGTCGGTGAAGGACTGCACCGTGATGACCGGGCCGAAGATCTCGGTCTGGATCTGCTCGTCCTCCTGTCGCAGCCCGGTCAGCACCGTCGGGGAGTAGAAGAAGCCGGCCTCGCCCTGGCGCTGCCCGCCGGCCAGCATCGAGGCGTGCTCGGGCAGCCGGTCCACCAGGCCGGAGACGTGGCTCAGCTGGTTGGCGTTGTTCAGCGGCCCGTACAGCACGTCCTCGTCATCGGCGGCGCCGGTCTTGGTCGAGTTGGCCTGCTCGGCCAGCGCAGCGGCGAACTCCTCGGCGAACCCGGCCCGGGCCAGCACCCGGGTCGCGGCCGTGCAGTCCTGGCCGGCGTTGAAGTAGCCGGCCACCGCGATCGCCTCGGCGGCCGCCGCCACGTCGACGTCGTCGAACACGATCACCGGCGCCTTGCCGCCCAGTTCCAGGTGCACCCGCTTGAGGTCCTTGGCCGCGGCCTCGGCGACCTGCATGCCGGCCCGCGCCGAGCCGGTGATCGAGACCATCGCCGGCGTGGGGTGGGAGACCAGTGCCCGGCCGGTGTCCCGGTCACCGCAGACGACGTTGAACACGCCGGGTGGAAAGAACTCGGCGGCGATCTCGGCCAGCAGCAGCGTCGAGGCGGGCGTGGTGTCCGACGGCTTGAGCACCACGGTGTTGCCGGCGGCCAGCGCGGGGGCGAACTTCCAGACGGCCATCATCATCGGGTAGTTCCAGGGCGCCACCTGCCCGCACACGCCGACCGGCTCGCGGCGGACGTAGGAGGTGTGGCCGGCCATGTACTCCCCCGCCGAGCGGCCCTCCAGCACCCGGGCGGCGCCCGCGAAGAACCGCAGCTGGTCGACCATCGGTGGGATCTCCTCGCTGCGGGTCAGCGAGATCGGCTTGCCGGTGTTCTCGCTCTCGACCGCGATGATCTCCTCGGCCCGGGACTCGACCGCGTCCGCGAACTTCAGCAGCGCCTGCTGCCGCTCGCTGGGAGTGGTGTCGCGCCAGCTCTGGAAGGCGGCCGCCGCCGCCTGATAGGCCCGGTCGATGTCCTCGGGCCCTGACAGCGGCGAGGTGAGGTACACCTGGCCGGTCGCCGGATTGGTCACCTCCAGGGTGCGTCCGTCGGCGGCCGGAACCTGCTCTCCGTTGACAAAGTTGGATAACGAGCGCGTCATTGCGTGCCTTCCGATGCCTTCAGCGGGTTTACACAACGATTTCGGTACCTGTTCTACCTTTCGGCGACGAGAACGCCAAGGGGCCGGCAGGTGCGGGGCGGGTTCATCACCTTCTGCACCGGTGCCCTGAGCGGCTGTCCCGCCGTGCTGTCGATCGTGCGTTACCGGCCGCGAGTCACGGCCCGGCGGTTACACTTCCACGCGACCGCACCAGCAATGTGCTCAAAGCGCACCGGATCGGATAATCGATGCCAGCCGGCCCTCGGGTAAGCACTTTCGACCTCGATGTCGTGGTCGTCGGCGGCGCCGGCCATGTCGGCCTGCCACTCGCGCTCGCCTTCGCCGACCGGGGGCTGCGGGTCGGCATCTACGACATCAACGAGCAGGCGGTCAAGACCATCCTCGCCGGCGAGCTGCCGTTCCGCGAGGACGGCGCCACCGAGGTGCTGCAGCGGGTGCTGGCGGCTGGCCGGCTCGAGGCCACCGTCGATTCGGGCCTGGTCAGCCGAGGCGAGCACATCGTGGTGGTGATCGGCACCCCGGTGGACGAGCACCTCAATCCGGACCCGCATGCGGTGCCGCGCGCGCTGCACCAGTGCAAGCAGCACTTCCGGCCCGGCCAGCTGCTGGTGTTGCGCAGCACCGTCTACCCCGGCGTCACCAAGCGGGTCGAGAAGCTGCTGGCCACCGAGGGCATCGACATCGAGGTGGCCTTCTGCCCGGAACGCATCGCCGAGGGCAGGGCCATGCAGGAGCTGCACTCGCTGCCGCAGATCGTCTCGGCGCGTTCGGCGCCGGTGCTGGCCCGGGCCGGGGCCCTGTTCGCCAACCTGACCGAGACCATCGTCGAGTTGAGCCCGGAAGAGGCCGAACTGGCCAAGCTGTTCACCAACACCTGGCGCTACATCAAGTTCGCCGCCGCCAATCAGTTCTACGTGATGGCCAACGACCAGGGCCTGGACTTCGACCGGATCCGGACGGCGCTGGCGCAGGACTACCCGCGGGCCATCGACATGCCCGGTGCCGGCTTCGCCGCCGGGCCGTGCCTGTTCAAGGACACGATGCAGCTGGCGGCGTTCACCGACAACTCCTTCATCCTTGGCCATTCGGCGATGCTGGTGAACGAGGGGCTGCCGCTCTACCTGGTTTCGCGGCTGGAGGCCAAGTACGACCTGGCGAACATGCGGGTCGGGATCCTGGGCATGGCGTTCAAGGGCGAGAGTGACGACATCCGGTCGAGCTTGTCCTACAAGCTGAAGCGCATTCTGGAATTCCGGGCCAAGCAGGTGCTGTGCACCGACCCGTATGTGAGCGTCGATGCGAACCTGGAACCGCTGGAGTACGTGCTGGACAACGTCGATCTGCTCATCATCGGAGCGCCGCACCAGCACTATCGCGACCTGGTCACCGCGGTGCCGGTGGCTGATGTCTGGAACCTGCTCGGACAAGGCAGCGTGGTATGAGTAAGCAGAGCGCTCGCGCGAAGCGCGGTTTGTCATGAGCGAGCAGAGCGGCATGTCATGAGCCTGGCCATCTCGGTCGTCATCCCCGCCTACAACGAGGGCGAGGCCATCATCGCGGTGCTGGACCGGATCTTCGACGCGGTCGAGTCCGAGTGCGAGATCCTGGTCGTGGTGGACTTCGAGGAGGACACCACGGTGCCGGTGTTGCGTGCCTACACCGAACGGGAACCGCGGCTGCACACCCTGGTCAGCGAGTACGGCCGCGGACCGGCGAACGCCATCCGGTACGGCATCGACCAGGTCAAGAACCCGGTGGTGGTGGTCACCATGGCCGACGGCAGCGACGATCCCCGCCAGATCGACGAGCTGGCCAGGCTGGTGGACCGGGGCGTCGTGGTCGCGGCAGCGTCACGGTACTGCGCCGGCGGCCAGCAGGTCGGCGGTCCGCTGCTCAAGTCGATGCTGTCCAAGACCGCCGGGCGCTCGCTCGGCACGCTCGGCCGGGTCGGCACCCGCGATGCCACCAACAGCTTCAAGGCGTTCTCCACCGAGTTCGTCCGCGAGGTCGGCATCCACAGCCGCAGTGGTTTCGAGATCGGCCTGGAGCTCACCGCCAAGGCCCGCCGGCTGCGCCGTCCGGTCGCCGAGGTGCCCACCATCTGGCTGGACCGCACCCTGGGCGTGTCCAACTTCCAGCTCGCCGGGTGGATCCCGCGCTACCTGCGGTGGTACCGGTTCGCCTTCGGCCCGCAACTGACCAAGGAGGAGGTCGCCCGCGCCGCCGCGGCCATCGCGGAGCAGAACACCAAGCCGATCAGGGGACAGCGCTGGTGAGCACCGACCCCGCGCGGCACCAGCCGACACCGCAGAAAGTGCTGGTGTCGGGCTCCGCCGGCTTCATCGGTGGGTACGTGGTCGAGGAGCTGCTCCGTCGCGGCTACGCGGTGGTCGGCATCGACAACTACTCCAAGTACGGGCCGGTCGTGAAGTCCTACGACGACCACCCGGACTACCGCTTCGTCGAGGGCGACGCCCGTGACGTCGCGCTGATGACCGAGCTGCTGTCCGACTGTGACCACTTCATCGCCGGCGCGGCGCTGATCGGCGGCATCTCCTACTTCCACGCCTACGCCTACGACCTGCTGGCGACCAACGAGCGGATCATGGCCTCCTCCTGCGACGCCGCGATCGCCGCCCACCAGCACGGCAGGCTGAAGAAGGTCACCTACCTGTCCTCCTCGATGGTGTTCGAGTCCACCGAGCACTGGCCGTCCAGGGAGGGTGACCAGCGCAGGATCCCGCCGCCGCTGTCGTCCTACGGCTTCCAGAAGCTGGCTGTCGAGTACTTCGCCAGGGCCGCCTGGGACCAGTACCGGTTGCCCTACACGATCGTGCGCCCGTTCAACTGCGTCGGCATCGGCGAGGGCCGCGCGCTCGGTGACGTCGAGGTCGCCTCGGGCAACGTCAAGCTCGCGATGAGCCACGTGGTGCCCGACCTGGTGCAGAAGATCGTCAAGGGCCAGGACCCCCTGCACATCCTGGGGAAAGGCCACCAGATCCGGCACTACACCTACGGCGGCGACCTGGCCAAGGGCATCGTCGAGTGCATGTCTTCCGACGCCGCGCTGAACGAGGACTTCAACATCTCGACCCCGCAGAGCACCAGCGTCCGCGAACTCGCCGCGGTGATCTGGAAGAAGATCAAGGGCGACGTCCCGCTGCGGCTGGTCTGTGACCCGGCCTACGAATACGACGTGCAGAAGCGGGTGCCGGACGTGTCCAAGGCTCGGGACGTGCTGGGCTTCGAGTGCACCACCAGCCTCGATCAGATGCTGGACGAGGTCATTCCGTGGGTCACCGAGGCGGTCGCGGCAGGCCGGCTGTAACTAGGTCGACCCGCCGGACAGACAGTTATCGCACGTGGAGCAGCTGAGACAGGCCTGCCTCGCAGCGCCCGGCTGGGGTGTTTCAGAATGGCGGATCGCCCGAATAGGGCCGTGGATCGAACCGGTGCGAGCTCGTGCCACGGGCTTGGGGGCTGCGGCTTGGCGGGCGGCCGCTGTTCCAGCGTTGTGGTGGGTGGTTGGTGTGTGGGTGGCCGGTGTCGTCGGTCCAGGTGAGTGTCCCGTCGTGGTTGCGGTGGTATTGCCAGCCGGTGTTGGCCTTGCAGAGGTTGTGTCGGCGGCAGGCCAGGGCGGCGTTGC
>NZ_DASVQG010000297.1:0-13474 GCF_036389215.1 Jatrophihabitans sp. | reverse complement strand
CCTGGGTCTTGTCCGCGAGCCGCCGGAACGAATAGGAGTGCAGCACCCGGGCCCGATCACGTTGGAAGGCGCTCCTGCTCAGCTGAGGCTCTACCGGAGCTTGAGCCCGCTTGACGTCCTCGGGCAGCCAGCGGGCCTGGTCGTGGCTGCTGTAGCCGAAGCAGGAGCTGCCGGTGCTCAGACGTGCTCCTCGGTCCAATCGGCGAACTGCTGGAGGTTCTGCAGCCACATGCCCACCTTGAACTTCAGCTGCTGCCGGCTGATCCCGCCCTCGAAGTCGAAGGCCTGCTCGGCGCAGATCCCGACCAGGCCGTCGTCGGGGAGCACCGTGTACGCCTTGGGGAACAGCTTGCTGCGGTTCCAGTCGTCCAGCACCAGGGCCAGCGTCGGCCGCAGCTCCACCACGAACCTGCGGTTGAGGTAGAGACGCGCCTGCAACACCTCGTCGTCCCGGCCGTAGTGGAAGAAGTAGATGCTGAAGTTCTCCCAGCGGACCGTGAGGTCGCCGTCGTCGTCGATCACCGAGCGCAGCGAGTATTCCTTCAGGATCGACTGCAGCACCTTGTTGTTGGGCAGCACCGTCGGGCCCTCACGCCGGCCGATCGGCGACTCGGCCGCCCGGCGCTGCTCCATACCCGCTCGTGCGGCCGCCATGGCCGCGGCGGCGACAGTACGGATGCGACCAGACACGCCGTCGAGGCTACCCGGACTGCCCCGCACGGATCAGCGCGACTCCTCGCCCGGCGCCCGGTTGGCCCGGCCCGCCTCCAGCCGCGCGACCGGCACCCGGAACGGCGAGCAGGAGACGTAGTCCAGCCCCACCTCGTTGAAGAAGTGCACCGATTCCGGGTCACCGCCGTGCTCGCCGCAGACCCCGAGTTTGAGCCCGGGCCGCTTGGCCCGGCCCTGCTCGGCCGCGATCCGCACCAGCTCGCCGACGCCCTCGCGGTCCAGCGACTCGAACGGCGACACCCCGAAGATGCCCTTCTCCAGGTAGTGCGAGAAGAACGCCGCCTCGACGTCGTCGCGCGAGAAGCCCCAGGTGGTCTGGGTCAGGTCGTTGGTGCCGAAGGAGAAGAACTCCGCCGACTCGGCGATCTGGCCGGCGGTCAGCGCCGCCCGGGGCAGCTCGATCATGGTTCCGACCAGGAACTCCAGATGCGCCCCGGTCTCGGTGCGCACGTCCCGGGCCACCTTGATGATGTCGTCCTTGACCGACTCGAACTCCTGCACCGCCCCGACCAGCGGCACCATGATCTCGACCCGCGGCACCCCGCCGGCCCTGACCCGCTCGGCGGCTGCCTCCAGGATCGCCCGCGCCTGCATGGCGAACAGCCCGGGAATCACCAGCCCGAGGCGGACGCCGCGCAGCCCCAGCATCGGGTTCTGCTCGTGCAGCTTGTGCACGGCCTGCAGCATCCGCAGGTCACCCTCGCGCGGCTCGCCGCGGGCCTCGGCCACCGCGACGCGGACCGACAGCTCGGTGATGTCGGGCAGGAACTCGTGCAGCGGCGGGTCCAGCAGCCGGATCGTCACCGGCAGGCCGTCCATCGCCTCGAAGATGCCCTTGAAGTCCTCCCGCTGCAGCGGCAGCAGCTCGGCCAGCTGCCGCTCGCGCTCGTCGTCGGTGTCGGCCAGGATCAGCGCCTCGACCAGCGACCGCCGGTCGCCCAGGAACATGTGCTCGGTGCGGCACAGCCCGATGCCCTGCGCGCCGAACCGGCGGGCCCGGGCCGCGTCGGCCTCGGTGTCGGCGTTCGCCCGCACCGCCATCGACCGGCCGCCGTCGGCGACCCGCATGAGCCGGTGCACCGCCCTCACCAGATCGTCGGCCTCGTCGGACTCGGGGTCGATCTCGCCCTCGAAGTAACGGACGACCGGCGAGGCGACCACCGGTACCTCGCCTACGAACACCTCGCCGGTGGTGCCGTCGATGGAGATGACGGTGCCCTCTTCATAGACCTTGCCGTCCGGGGTGCTGAAATGCCGCGCCTTGGTGTCGACCTTGAGCTGTTCGGCGCCGCACACGCAGGTCTTGCCCATCCCGCGGGCCACCACCGCGGCGTGGCTGGTCTTGCCGCCGCGGCTGGTCAGGATGCCCTGGGCGGCGATCATGCCGTTGAGGTCGTCGGGGTTGGTCTCACGCCGGACCAGGATGACCTTCTCGCCGCTGCGGCTCCACTTGACCGCGGTGTAGGAGTCGAAGACCACCTTGCCGACCGCGGCGCCGGGCGAGGCGTTCATGCCCTGGGCGATCTTGGTGTGCGGGGTGGTGTCGTCGAAGTGCGGGAACATCAGCTGGGCCAGCTGCGCGCCGGTCACCCGCTGCAGCGCCTCGATCTCGTCGATCAGCCCCTCGTCGATCAGCTGGGTCGCGATCCGGAAGGCGGCCCCGGCGGTGCGCTTGCCGACCCGGGTCTGCAGCATCCACAGCTTGCCGCGCTCGATGGTGAACTCGATGTCGCACAGGTCGCGGTAGTGCTCCTCGAGCTGGGCCATGATGGCCATCAGCTCGTCATGGCTCTTCTTGTCCAGGGTCGCCAGGTCGGCCAGTGACAGGGTGTTGCGGATGCCGGCCACCACGTCCTCGCCCTGCGCGTTCTGCAGGTAGTCGCCGTACTCGCCCTTGGCGCCCGAGGCCGGGTCGCGGGTGAAGGCCACCCCGGTGCCGGAGTCCTCGGAGAGGTTGCCGAACACCATCGAGCAGATGTTGACCGCGGTGCCGAGGTCGGCCGGAATCCGCTCCTGGCGCCGGTACAGGATCGCCCGCGGCGCGTTCCAGGAGTCGAACACCGCCCGGACCGCCAGGTCCATCTGCTCCCGGGGCTCCTGCGGGAACTCCCGGCCGGCGTGCTCGACCACCACCTGCTTGTAGGTCTCGACCAGCTTGCGCAGGTCCTCGGCGTCCAGGTCGAGGTCGTTGGTGGTGCCCTTGGCCGTCTTCGCCTCGTCGAGGGCGGACTCGAAGTGGTCACCGTCGATGTCCAGCACGGTCTTGCCGAACATCTGGATCAGCCGGCGGTAGGAGTCGAAGGCGAACCGCTCGTTGCCGGCCTGGGCGGCCAGGCCGCGTACCGACTGGTCGTTGAGGCCGACGTTGAGGACGGTCTCCATCATGCCGGGCATCGAGAACTTCGCCCCGGAGCGCACCGAGACCAGCAGCGGGTCATCGGTCTGGCCGAGCTTCTTGCCCATCCGCGCCTCGAGGGCGGTCAGGTGCTCGCTCACCTCGGCCGACAGCTCCGCGGGCTCGCGGCCGTTCTTGAGGTAGACCTGGCAGGCCTCGGTGGTGATGGTGAAGCCCGGCGGGACGGGCAGTCCCATGTTGGTCATCTCCGCGAGGTTGGCGCCCTTGCCGCCGAGCAGGTCCTTGAGATCCTTGCTGCCCTCGTCGAAGTCGTAGACGAACTTTGTCATCGCGCACCACCACACTGTGAGACGGACAGTCGTTCCCCCGACCTTAGGTGGCGTAAGCGGTTGCGGGATGCAACTACCGCCAGGTGGAGGCCTACGCCACACCGGCTCACTCCTTGATCCTCTCCTTGACCTGACGAACAAAGACGGGCGCGCCCGGCATCCCGCCGGGTCGCGACACGTAGTCACCGACCCCGACACAGGTGAACAGCAGCGTCACCAGATCGCTGGACTGGCCGAGCAGGGCCGGCACCTCGCTGTCCGCGAACGTCATGCCGGACGCGGTCGCCCCGAGGGCGTAGGCCGCCAGATGCAACCGTCCCTCGACCAGGCCAGCCGCCAGTTGGGCGTCGCGGTAGCCCCGGTCGTCCAGTTCGGTGCCGTCGATCGCGCCGATCACCACGTATCCGGCGTCCGCGGCGAGGTACTGGTCCAAGCCGATCCGCAGCAGCTCGTCGCGCAGCTCGGCCTGCCGCTGCGGGGTGTCCAGATCGGGCCACCGGTAGATGCCCGGGGCGGTGCCCTCCACGCCGTGCACCACCACCCAGTGCGGCACCTGGATCCCGCGCATCGCCGCGCGCATCGGCCAGTCCAGCAGCCGGCGCGGCAGCCGGGCGTTACGGTCCATCAGCCGCTGCGAGCCGCGCCGCAGGATCACCTCGTCCAGTGCGGGTGAGTCGGGGACGTCGGCCAGCACCGGGCCGGCCGGCCACGGCGGGCCGGGTTCGTCGCTGTCGCCGGCACGCTGGGCTTGCGTGCAGAGCGGGAACTCGACCTCGGGCAGGCTTCCTCGGGTGGCCGGACCGCTGGCTTGGACTGCCGGCGTTTCCTCGCCGAGGGCGAGCAGCGCGAGCGGGTACTCGTGCACGCCGTCGGCGCCCACCAGGCGGGTTATCGCGGCATCGGCGAACCGCGTCTGTAGCCGGGGCCGGGCACCGGCGCTGTCGGCCGCGGCGATCAGCTGTGACAGCAGGGTGCCGGCGTCCCAGTAGAGGTGGCGCCAGCCCCGCTCGGCGTAGCGCCACCCGGTCCGCCACGGAATCCCGGTGACGACCAGCGTGCTGGCCGCACCGCCGGGCGCGGGGCCGACCTGCACCAGGGCATGGTCGACGGGGTCATACCAGTGCACCCCGTCCGGTACCCCCTGAACGCCCTTGGTGCTGGCATAGACCTCCAGCGGGAACCGGGCGCCGGCGGAGCCAGCGGCCCGGAACAGGATCTGGCGCCCGGGACGCTCGCCCGTCCGGACGACGCCGGCACCGAGGTAGAGGATCCGGCCGAGCTGCGCCGCGTCGAGCGGTTCGCTCGGTGCCGGACTGTCCAGTTCCGGCCTGCCTGCCAGCACGGCGGTGGCGCTGACGCCCGGATTCGGCAGCTCGCGGGGCAACGGCGTGACCGGCAGGCCGGCGGCGTACTGCTTGACCTGCGGCGGCAGCGTGCTCAGGTCGTTCGGAGTCAGATCGTGCCGGACCCGGGGGTCATCGACCGGCACGTCCCAGTCTCCATCGGGTGTGTATGACGTCAGCCGGTGCAGCAGCCCCGCTCCGCTTTCGAGATCCATGCGCGTCAGCGTGCCAGGTGCCCGGTCGCGACCGACAACCGCGCTCGGGCCAGACCCTTCCGCTCAGCCGCCGGAATCGTCCAGCTCGGCGCCGAAGGGGACGGCGCGGGACTCCCGGTCGGCCAGCCAGTTCTCCGGCAGCGCCACCTTGCGGGCACCGGACGTGCGCCCGCGGGGCCGGCCGAGCACCTCGGGCGGAAACGGCTGGCTCTGGTCGAGTTGAGCCAAGAGCCCAGCCAGCTGGGCGAGCCCGGACGCCAAGGCTAGGGACTTGCGCAGCTCGCTGCCGACCGAGAATCCCTTGAGGTACCAGGCGACGTGCTTGCGGAAGTCGGTGACGCCGCGCTCCTCGCCCAGCCAGTCGGCCAGCAGCTCGGCATGCCGGTACATCGCCGCCGCCACCTGGTCCAGGCCCGGCAGGGTGAGCTGGTCACGGCCGGCGAACGCAGCCGCCAGGTCGCCGAACAGCCATGGCCGGCCCAGGCACCCGCGGCCCACCACCACCCCGGCGCAGCCGGTCTGCTCCACCATCCGGACGGCGTCCGCGGCCTCCCAGATGTCGCCGTTGCCCAGCACCGGGATGTCGAGCAGGCCGGCAAGCTCCGCGATCGGCTCCCAGGACGCCTGGCCGCCGTAGAAGTCCGCCGCCGTCCGGCCGTGCAGGGCGACGTAGGCCACCCCGGCGTCCTGGGCCCGCAGCGCCGCCTCGCGGTAGGTCAGGTGGTCGGCGTCCACGCCCAGGCGCATCTTGACCGTCACCGGGACCTGCCCGCCAGCTGCCCGCACCGCCGCGCCGACCAGGTCGGAGAAGAGATTGATCCGCCACGGCAGGGCAGAACCGCCCCCGCGCCGGGTCACCTTGGGCACCGGGCAGCCGAAGTTCAGGTCGACGTGGTCGGCCAGGTCCTCGGCCACGATCATCCGCACCGCGCGGGCCACGATCTCCGGATCGACCCCGTACAGCTGGATCGAGCGGGGCGTCTCGTCCGCGGCGAAGGCCACCATCCGCAGGGACTTCGGGTTGCGCTCCACCAGCGCGCGGGAGGTGATCATCTCCGAGATGTAGAGGCCCGCGCCGTACTCGCGGCACAGCCTGCGGAACGCCACATTGGTGATGCCGGCCAGCGGCGCGAGCACCACCGGCGGGTCAACCACGATCTTCTCGCCGATCCGCAGCGGCGCCGCGACCGGGCGGTGCAGCAGGGCGGTAGGCCTCACCACGGCGCCATGCTCAGCAGCCGATCAGCCGGGTCGCCAGGTAGTCGGCGACCTTGTCCAGCGCCACCCGTTCCTGGGTCATCGCGTCACGCTCCCGGATGGTCACCGCGTGGTCGTCCAGGGTGTCGAAGTCGATGGTCACGCAGTACGGCGTGCCGATCTCGTCCTGGCGGCGGTAGCGCTTGCCGATCGCCTGGGTCTCGTCGTACTCGACGTTCCAGTGCCCGCGCAGCACGCCGGACAGGTCCCGGGCGATCGGTGACAGGTCGGCGTGGCGTGACAGCGGCAGCACGGCGACCTTGACCGGGGCCAGCCGGGGGTCCAGGCGCAGCACGGTTCGCTTGTCCATGCCGCCCTTGGTGTTGGGGGCCTCGTCCTCGACGTAGGCGTCCAGCAGGAAGGCCAGCGTCGCCCGGGTCAGGCCCGCAGCCGGCTCGATGACGTAGGGCTTCCAGCGCTCGTTGCGCTCCTGGTCGAAGTAGCTCAGGTCCACGCCGGAGTGCTCGGAGTGGGTGGACAGGTCGAAGTCGGTGCGGTTGGCGATGCCTTCGAGCTCGTCGAACTCCTTGCCACCGAAGTTGAACCGGTACTCGATGTCAACGGTGCGCTTGGCGTAGTGCGACAGCTTCTCCTTCGGGTGCTCGTAGAACCGCATGTTGTCCGGGTTCAGCCCGAGGCCGACGTAGAAGTCCCAGCGCGCCTGCAGCCAGTACTCGTGCCACTGCTCGTCGGTGCCGGGCTCGACGAAGAACTCCATCTCCATCTGCTCGAACTCCCGGGTCCGGAAGATGAAGTTGCCCGGGGTGATCTCGTTGCGGAACGACTTGCCGGTCTGGGCGATCCCGAACGGCGGCTTCTTGCGCGAGGTGGTCATCACGTTCAGGAAGTTGAGGAAGATGCCCTGGGCGGTCTCGGGCCGCAGGTAGGCCAGGCCCGACTCGTCCTCGACCGGGCCGAGGTGGGTCTTGAGCATGCCGGAGAACTGCTTCGGCTCGGTCCAGGTGCCGCGGTTGCCGCAGTTCGGGCAGCTGATGTCGGCCAGGCCGTGCTCGGGCAGCCGGCCCTTCTTCAGCTGGTAGCCCTCCTCCAGGTGGTCGGCCCGGTAGCGCTTGTGGCAGTTCGTGCACTCGGTCAGCGGATCGCTGAAGGTGGCCAGGTGCCCCGAGGCCTCCCACACCGCCGGCGGCAGCAGCACCGAGGAGTCCAGGCCGACGATGTCGTCCCGGCCGGTGACCATCGACTTCCACCACTGCCGGCGCAGGTTCTCCTTCAGCTCCACACCCAGCGGGCCGTAGTCCCAGGCCGACCGGGTTCCGCCGTAGATCTCGGCAGCCGGGAAGACGAAGCCACGACGCTTCGACAGGCTGACGACGGCGTCATTGCGATCAACGGGCACAGCGGAACTCCATCAGGAACGAGCCGGTATCGGAGCGTTCAGGGTATCGGTAGCGCCCACCGGCTTATCGACACCGTTCTCAGCCGCACCGTTCTCGGCCGCACCGTTCTCGGCCGCACCGTTCTCAGCGGCACCGTTCTCAGCGGCACCGTGCCGGCGCTGCCACCACGCGAACCCGATCGTCACGATGGCGGTCACCAGCCAGCCCAGCAGGATGTCGAAGACGTAGTGCTCTGCCGAGTACACCAGGGCGAACGCCATCGCCACGGCGTAGAGGGCCAGCAGCGGCCGCCAGCGCCGGCGTACCCGCGGCCAGAAGAAGACGCTGAGCAGCAGGGAGATTGCCGCGTGCAGCGACGGCACGGCGGCCACCTGGTTCGACCCGGCCTGGCCCTCGTCGATCAGCGCCTTGGCCTGCGGAATGCCCAGCTTGTTCCAGCCGCGGGTGGCGATCCGCTCGACGTAGGGCGCTGCCCCGCCCTGGTGGGTGGTCATCGGCTCCAGCAGCCCGCCGGTGGTCAGGGTGCCGACCTTGGCGTTGATGCAGGGCGGGTCGGACGGGCCGCCGGCCACGTCCTGGGCCGTGCACTGGGAGGCCGCCCAGGGCGGCGCGGCGGGGAAGGCGATGAACCCGGCCAGCCCGATGACGGAGATGGCGATGAACTGGGCGGCGAACCGGCGCCAGGCCACCCGGTCCCGCAGCCACAGCAGCCCGGCCACCACCGGCGGGGCGAGGAAGTAGGAGACGTAGATCAGGCTCACCAGCGTTTCCCACCAGGGCGGGAACGGCTCCTTCAGCCGGGCCTGCAGCCAGACGGCGGGATCGGCCCGGAAAAGCCAGCGGTCGAAGTCCAGCTGCAGGCGCCACTCGGTGGGCCGGCCGAGCAGTTCCGCGGCGCCCCGGGTGAGGTCGTAGGCCACCAGCACCGCCCCGAACGGAAGCCAGTCCCGAACCACGGTGAGCACGCCGCGCCGCCCGATGCTGGCGGCCAGCAGCCCGCCGCAGACGTAGATCAGCAGGGTATTGCGGTCGAAGGTGATGCCTACCCGGGAGAACCAGTACAGCAGCGCCAGCGCCCAGACGGTGACGGCGGCGCGCCGGGTTACCGTCAGGGTCCGGGCGGACAACCAGCGGCCACCGCGAGGCTGTGGGGAACCTTGCTCCGATGCATCGGTGCCGGCCCTCGAGGTCAGCTCCGACTTGGTCGCCGCCAGGGTCCTCACCTCACCGGTCTCCTCGAACTACCCACCAGCCGTCCAAACTACCGTCCTGGCGCGCCATCGCCCGAACCGCCGCCGGGGACATACTGGTCCGGTGAGCGACCTGGGCTGGGACTGGGACCCGACGCTGTACGCCGGAAGCGCGGCGTACTACGTCCAGGGCCGGGTGTCCTACACCCAGGAACTGGTGGATGCCCTGGTCGCCGAACTCGCCCTGGACGGCAGCGGCCGCCTGCTCGACGTCGGCTGCGGGCCGGGCTCGCTGACCCTGCTGCTCGCTCCCTGGTTCGAGCAGGCTGTCGGCCTGGACGCCGACGCCGAGATGCTGGCCGAGGGGGCACGGCAGGCCGAAACCGCCGGGATCTCCAACGTCGGCTGGGTGAACCTGCGGGCCGAAGACCTTCCGGCCGACCCCTCGGATCCCTCATTTTTGGGCCCGTTTCGCGCGGTGACCCTGGCCCAGTCCTTCCACTGGATGGACCGGGCGCTGGTGGCCCGCCGGCTGCATGGCGCGCTCGCTCCCGACGGCGCCCTGGTGCACGTGCATGCCACGACACACCAAGGCGTCGACGGTGACCTGCCGCTGCCGCACCCCCGGCCGCCCCGGCGGGAGATTGAGCTTCTGGTTAGGCGCTTCCTGGGCTCGCGCCGCCGCGCCGGGCAGGGAACCTTGCCCGACCGTGCCGTCGAGGAGGCGGCCAGAGGACACGAGGAGTCAGAGATCTACCGGGCCGCCGGCTTCTCCGGCCCGACCCGGATCGAGGTCCCCGGCACCGTCGTGGACCGGAGCGCCGACGATGTCGTCGCCAGCGTGTTCTCGCTGTCCAGCGCCGCCCCGCACCTGTTCGGCGACCGGGGTCGTGACTTCGAGGCCGCGCTGCGCGAGCTCCTTGCCGAGGTCAGTCCGGACGGGCGCTTCAGCGAGCAGATGCGCGAGACCGCGGTCGATGTGTGGCGGAGGTAGCCGCACCGCACAAGGCACGGCGGCCGTTGTCGTCGGGGTGTCCGCCGACGGTGCGCCTGGCTACCGGCTGTTCCAGTCCGCATCGTCGGCCCGGTCACTTGCCCTCGCCGTCTCCTGGCCGTCCGGTCCTACCCGCAGCAGCTCCTCGAAGGCGCTGGGCTGATCGAGGGCCTGGGACAGCAGCGGGGTGGCGAGCAGCTTGACCTGGTAACCGCCGAGCCCCCGGCGGTAGGCGCCGACCGACTCCCACTCGGTCAGCAGCAGCCAGCTGCCGGCGTCGTCGGTGGCCCGGCCCACGCTGCCGCGCACGAAGCCGGGACGCTCGGCCAGCAGCCGCAGCGCCTGCTCGGCTTGCTCCTGGAACTGCTCGGCCTGGAACGGCCCGGCCGCCCGGGCCGGTTCCAGGCGGAACTGCAGCAGCGCGATCACGACGGGCCGGCTTCGCCTGGGTGGCTGGCGCCGGCCGTGCTGGCATCGATCGTGCTGGCGTCGACCGTGCTGGCATCGACCGTGCTGGCATCGATCGCCCCGCCGAACCGGCGGTCCCGCGAGGCGTAGCTGGCACAGGCCGCCCAGAAGTGCCGGCGGTCGAAGTCCGGCCACGGGGTGTCGAGGAACATCAGCTCAGCGTAGGCCGACTGCCACAGCAGGAAGTTCGAGGTGCGCTGCTCGCCGGACGTCCGCAGGAACAGGTCGACGTCGGGCAGGTCGGGCTCGTCGAGATAGCGGGCGAACAGCTTCTCGTCGATCTTCGCCGGGTCGATCTTGCCGGCCGCGGCCAGCTCGGCGATCCGGCGGGTGGCATCCACCACCTCGGCCCGGCCGCCGTAGTTGACGCAGAACTGCAGGGTCAGCCGGTCGTTGCGCTCGGTGAACTGCTCGGCGTCCTCGAGCTGGCTGATGACGCTTCGCCACAGCCGGGGACGCCGGCCGGCCCAGCGGATCCGGACGCCGTAGCCGTTCAGCTCGTCGCGGCGGCGCCGGATCACCTCCTTGTTGAAGCCCATCAGGAACCGGACCTCCTCCGGCGAGCGCCGCCAGTTCTCGGTGGAGAAGGCGTACGCCGACACCACCGGGACGCCGATCTCCATCGCCCCGAACAGGACGTCCATCAGCGCCGCCTCGCCGGCCCGGTGGCCTTCGGTGCGGGGCAGGCCGCGGCTGTTGGCCCACCGGCCGTTGCCGTCCATCACGATCGCGACGTGTCGGGGCAGCAGGTTCGCCGGGATGTCCGGTGGCCGGGCGCCGCTGGGGTGCGGCGGCGGGTCCGGCCAGGACGAGCGGCGGGCAGGCATGCAGGTCACCGTAGTACTGCTGGTGAGCCGGCGGTCCGCACGAGGATCAATGGGGCTATCGAAGTGCTACTGGGACCGACGGCTATCGGGTTCCGTCACTGATCGTTGGCCGCGCTGCCGAGCCCGCACCGGCGGGTCGCCCTGCTAGGTGGCCAACGATCGGGTTCCGTCATGGATCGTTGGCCGCGCTGCCGAGCCCGCACCGGCGGGTCGCCCTGCTAGGTGGCCAACGATCGGGTGGTCGTTCGTGCTGCCGGCCGCCCAACGACCAGGTGGTGATGCCGCTTACCCGGCGCAGCAGGAGACGGCGCAGCAGAAGGACGGTTCAGCGGTCGACCAGCGGCAGCGACCGGATGCCGCGCTCCAGATGCCACTGCAGGTGGGCGGCGATCAGGCCGCTCGCCTCACGGCGCAGGTCGATCGCGGTCGCATCGGCGCCGGCCCAGTTGCCCGACAGCAGGGCCGACATCAGGCTCAGCGCACCGGCCTGGGGCCGCACCGAGCCCGACGGCCGGCAGTTGGAGCAGACGGCGCCACCGGCCGGCACGTTGAAGGCGCCGTGCGGCCCGGGCGCCGAGCACACCGCGCACTCGGCCAGCGCCGGCTCCCAGCCGGCCAGTGACATCGACCGGATCAGGAACGCGTCCAGGATCATGGCCGCCTCGTGCTCGCGATCGGCGAGGGACCGCAGCGCTCCGACCACCAGCAGGTACTGCCGCAGCGCCGGCTCACCCTCCTCCGAGGTCAGCCGCTCGGCCGTCTCGCAGATCGCGACCGCCGCGGTCCAGGACGGGTAGTCGGCGGCCAGCCGGGCGCCGTAGTTGTCGACCGACTCGACCTGGGTGATGAGATCCAGGCCGTGGTGTCGCGGATGGCCGCGCTCGGCGTCGGGCACCGCGGTCCGGGTGTGCAGCTGCACGTCGATGTGGCTGCCGGGTTCGAGCCGGGCGCCGTAGCGCGAGGTGGTGCGCCGCACCCCCTTGCCGACCGCGCGGATCCGGCCGTGCCGGCGGGTGAGCAACGTGACGATCCGGTCTGCCTCGCCCAGCTTGTGGACGCGCAGCACCACGGCTTCGTCACGGTAGAGCGGCACCCGTCCATCGTCCCAGATCCCACGCCAGCTGGGCGGGACTGGCCGGAGCCGATCCCAGCCGGGTTACTCGCTGTACGGTCGGCCGAGGATCAGCCGACCTGGTCCGTGCACACCTGGTAATAGCGCTCGCCATAATCGTTTCGCAAGGTGACGCAGAACATGTACGTGTAGTTGTTTGCCGTCGTCACCTGGCTGGTCCAGCGAGCGAAGAAACTGTCGTGGCCCAGGTAAGCATCCGTGTCGTAGAACTGAGTAGCTCCACAAGTCGCGCCAACGCACTGCCAGAGAGAAGCGCTGATCGCGGTAGCCGCCCCGCTGCAACCGTCGCCTCCGCCGTAGGAGACCTCACTCCACACCGTGCCTGGGGCGAAGTCGGCGCTCAGGGACAGGGATGAGCAGTTGTGGTAGTACGACACCTGGCTGTAAGTGGCTGCCGAAGCCGCGTTAGCGCTCACCAATTGCGCCACTGCCAGGAGACAGGCCGTCGCGAGGCCCACTAAACCTCTGGATAGTTTCAGCACTTAGATCCTCCTTATAGTTATGCCCGAATAAGGAGTAATACACCTTATACGAGCGCAGGCGCAATCCCTGATGCATGCAGCGCTCGGCATTCCGGGTCTCTCTCCGGAGTGAGCCGTCAAGCGCTGGAGATGCGCCGGATCCTGGGCTGAACAGCCGGTCCCGGGTGTCGCTACCGACTCACGGGCCACCAGGTACGGGGAGCAGCTCGCCGAGGTGGCGGCTGCCCGTTGAGGATCCGCGGGGTCAGCAGCACCGCGCCCAGGACGGCTGCCGCGGCAATACCAGCCGCTACCAGGTAGTCCACCGATGGGCGTGGCCGGTGTAGCTGCAACACGACGGCCAGCGGCACCGCTGCCGCGACGCTGCCGGTGACCAGTCGGGCTCGGTACAGCTGCCGGATCTCCTGGCTTCCGCTGAAAGCCAGCGCCAGGCCGGCCGCCAAGCCGATTCCTCCGCCGACGATTCCCCCGACGGCGCCGGCGATCGGGGAGAAGGCTATGAGTGCGACGAGCGGCCCCAACTCCGGCGACCTGGTCGCGGTGTCGAAGGCGGCGACCACGAACAGCCCGACATAGGCCACCACACCACACACCACACCCCCCAGGACGCCGAGGAACAGTCCCCGTCCGATCAGCAGGAGCCGGTACTGCGGCGTGACTGGGTCGGCCATGTCAACTCCTCAAGAGCGGCTATTTGAGCGTTCGCTCAAGTGAACCACATCTTGAGCGATCGCTCAATTAGCTCAGGTCGACGACTACAGGTCGACAAGTACAGATCGCGGATGGACGGA
>NZ_DASVQG010000296.1:0-41069 GCF_036389215.1 Jatrophihabitans sp. | reverse complement strand
GGTACCCGCCTTGACCTCGGCCAAGCCCTGTCTCCGGCTGACTGTCGAGAGGTGTGGGTCCTCAGGCCCGTCCGTGGCGCAGTTGACTACCGAGAGGGGGTCGGCGGTGGCCGCGACTGGAGTGATCGCGGGTAGGGAAACGGCAACGAGGAGGCCGATCCCTAGTGTCGCAAGTGTGGTTTTCATGATGCCGGAGCGTACGGCCTGTTAGATCTGAATAAGATTATTTCATGACTTCGCGTCATCGCGCCGAAGGGTGCGACCCCGGTTCAGCCGCCGATTGCCGCGGGCGCTATCTGCGGGGTCGCCCTCAAGTTCGATGGCGGCCTGTCGATAGATGCGGTACTGGCCCCCTCCAAGGCAGCCGAACGCCGGCCCGTCACCTCAGTGACAGGCCGGCGTTCGCACGTTCGTACCGTGTCGGTCAGCGATCCCGGCCGTCGGATCCGGCGCCGAGCTGAGCGGCGGTCCGGTCGTTCCCGGTTCCGGTTCCCAGCTGGGCGGCGGTCCGCTCGTCGGCCTGCGGCGCCGGGTTGCCGGCCACCGCGCTGGCAGCCGCGGCGCGCTCGGCGGCCTGGGCCTCCAGGCCGGACTCCATCCGCAGCTTCACCTCTTTGAGGAAGAAGCTGAGGATGAACGCCGGCAGCACCACGAAGGCGGCCACCAGGAAGACCCGGTCCATCGATTCGGCGAACCCGGCCAGGAACGGCTCGCGCAGCACCATGGCTCCGTGCTGCAGGAAGCTGGTGTCGTTCAGCTGGCTGGTCGAGCCACCGGCCATGGCCCGCAGCGCCCGGGCGATCAGGCCGTTGGCCGGATCGCGCAGCGCGGCCTGGAACTGCGGCGTCTGGCTGGCGGCCTGCACGTTGCCGGTGATGTGGGTGGCCGCGCCGGAGAAGAAGATCGTCAGGAAGATCGCGGTGCCGAAGGTGCCGCCCATCGAGCGGAAGAAGGTCGCCGACGCGGTGGCCACACCCATCTGCGACGGCGGCACCGCGTTCTGGGTCGCCAGCACCAGGGTCTGCATGCAGCAGCCCAGGCCGGCACCCAGCATCAGCATCAGCGGCACCAGCACCGCGTAGTCGGTGGTGTAGCTGATCCGGGACAGGCCCAGCAGCGCCGCGATCAGCACCCCGGTGCCGACGATGGGGAAGATCTTGTACCGGCCGGTCCTGGCGGTGATGATGCCGCTGGCCATCGACACCGTCATGATTCCCACCATCATCGGCAACAGCGACAGGCCGGCCTTGGTCGGGCTGAAGCCCTTGACGATCTGCATGTACAGCGGCAGGCAGATGATGCCGCCGAACATGCCCATCCCGAGGATGAAGTT
Source organism: Jatrophihabitans sp. (assembly GCF_036389215.1). GTDB lineage: Bacteria > Actinomycetota > Actinomycetes > Mycobacteriales > Jatrophihabitantaceae > Jatrophihabitans_A. The sequence goes on along the minus strand of NZ_DASVQG010000296.1, from coordinate 39,736 downwards.
CATCAGCGACGCCACGTTGAAGACCGGTGAGCGGAACATCTTCATCGGCAGGATCGCCTCGTCGCCGACCCGGCGCTCGATGATCAGGAAGGCGACCAGCAGCACCGCGCCGAGGACGTAGTAGGTGACGGACTTGCCCGAGCCCCAGCCCCAGGTGCGGCCCTGCTCGGCGACCAGCAGTAACGAGGTGACACCCAGCACCAGGGTGATCGCGCCGAGGTAGTCGACCTTGTGCTCCTGGCGCAGGTGCGGGATGTTGAGGAACCGGCTGACCACGGCGAGGGCGACGATGCCGATCGGCAGGTTGACGTAGAAGACCCAGCGCCAGCCGTCGAAGCCGAGCAGCCGGTCCTGGCCGGCCAGCAGGCCGCCGAGCACCGGCCCGGCGACCGAGGAGATCCCGAAGACGGCCATGAAGTAGCCCTGGTACCGGGCCCGCTCCCGCGGCGGGACGATGTCGCCGATGATCGCGAAGGCCAGCGCCATCAGGCCACCGGCGCCCAGGCCCTGCACGGCACGGAACGCCGCCAGCTCCTCCATCGAGTTGGCCATGCCGCTGAGCATCGAGCCGACCAGGAAGATCGAGATGGCGAAGAGGTAGAACTTCTTGCGGCCGTACATGTCGCTCAACTTGCCGTAGAGCGGGGTCGACACCGTCGAGGTGACCAGGTAGGCGGTGGTCGCCCATGCCTGGTTGGTCTGGCCGTTGAGCCGGTCGGCGATGGTGCGCATCGCGGCCGAGACGATGGTCTGGTCCAGGGCAGCCAGGAACATGCCCAGCAGCAGCCCGGAGAGGATCAGCATGATCTGCTGGTGGGTGAGGCGGCCCGAGTTGTCGACCTCGGCGACGCGTGGTTCAGCCATGATTGAGTTCCTGTTCGAGTTCGAGTGCGTTCTGATCGCCGTACTTCTCGGTGTCCGCGTTCAGCTGCGCGAGCAGCCGCCCCAACGTGACGATGTCATCGGGATGCCAGTCGCTGAGCAGCCGCTCGACCCGCCTGCGCCGCCCGCGTGAGAGCCGGTCCAGGACCTGCTGCCCCTCGCCGGTGGCCTTCAGCAGGATGGCCCGGCGGTCCTCCGGGTCGACGTCGCGAGCCAGCAGGCCGGCCTTTTCCAGGTCCGCGACCTGGCGCGAGACGGTGGAGGGATCCAGGCCGGTCCGCTCGGCCACCGTGGTGAGGCGGGACGGCCCGCAGTGGGTCAAGGTGCCCAGCACCATCAGTGCCATCCGGTCGATCCGGTCTCCGTTGACCTGATGCTTGTAGCGGGTCATGTGCATCATCAGCCTGCCGAACTCGCGTTCCACCGTGGAGATCGGGTCATCGCAGTCTGCGCCATGGGGCAGCTGGGTCGGCCGTTTATATGCTTGCTGCATGCATCTAAATTAGCTGCGACCCGCAACTAAGTCAAACCGCCGGGGGGTGTGGCCCCTCGACCTTGCCCGCTCAGCTCGGGCGCCGCGCCCAGTGCAGCGCCACCACCCCACCGGTCAGGTTGCGGTAGTGCACCTCCTGCCAGCCCGCCGCGGCGATGGTCCAGGCCAGCTGCTGTTGGTCCGGCCAGCTGCGGATCGACTCGGCGAGGTAGACGTAGGCCTCGGGATTGCTCGACACCCGGCGGGCCACCCACGGCAGCGCCCGCATCAGGTAGTTCAGGTAGAGCTGCCGGAAACCCGGGATCACCGGGGTGGAGAACTCGGCGACCACCAGCCGGCCGCCCGGCTTGGTGACCCGGGCGAACTCGGTCAGCGCAGCGGACACGTCGGCGATGTTGCGCAGGCCGAAGGAGATCGTGACCGCGTCGAAGGCCTCGTCGGCGAACGGCAGCCGCAGCGCGTCGGCAGCCACGAACGGCAGCTGCCGCCGGCCGGGTCGCCGGGCGCCGGCCCGCAACATGCCGAGGGAGAAGTCACTGGCCACCGCCTCAGCCCCCGAGCGGGCGAGCTCGGCGGTGGACACCCCGGTGCCGGCCGCGACGTCGAGCACCCGTTCTCCTGGCCGCAGGCCCAGCGCGTCCCGGGTAGCGCGCCGCCAGCGCCGGTCCTGCGCGAAGGACAGCACCGTGTTGGTCAGGTCGTAGCGTTTGGCGACCCCGTCGAACATCCGGGCGACGTCGTGGGGTTCCTTGGCCAGGGTTGCGCGCGTCATCAGGCTTCCATTGTCGTTGATCCGCCGGTTACCGCCATACCCGCGCCGGTGCGCGGCAGCGGCGCTCAGCTGACCGCGGCTCGGGCGGTCGGCAGCAGGGTGAGCGCGGTGGATGCGAAGTGCGAGTGAACCCGGTCGTCCACCGGGTCATCGGCCGGGTCGGTGTGCACCAGCAGGTGGTTGTAGAGCGTGTCCCGCTGAGCCGGGATCCGGCCCGCCGAGCGGATCAGCTCGATCAGCTCGGTGCGGTTGGACCGGTGCCGGGCCCCGGCCGAGGACACCACGTTCTCCTCCAGCATCACCGAGCCGAGGTCGTCGGCCCCGTAGTGCAGGGTCAGCTGGCCGATGTCCTTGCCGGTTGTCAGCCACGAGCCCTGCAGGTGGTTGACGTTGTCGAAGAACAGCCGGGCCAGCGCGATCATCCGCAGGTACTCCAGCGAGGTCGCCTGGGTGCGGCCCTTGAGGTGGTTGTTCTCAGGCTGGTAGGTCCACGGGATGAACGAGCGGAAGCCGCCGGTGCGGTCCTGCACGTCGCGCACCATCCGCAGGTGCTCGATCCGCTCGGCGTTGGTCTCACCGGTGCCCATCATGAAGGTGGCGGTGGATTCCACCCCCAGGGTGTGGGCGGTCTCCATCACCGACAGCCACACCTCGCCGGACTCCTTCAGCGGCGCGATCGCGGTGCGCGGCCGGCTGACCAGGATCTCCGCACCCGCACCGGCGAAGGAGTCCAGGCCCGCGGCGTGCAGCCGGGCGATCACCTCGGCATGCTCCAGCCCGGAGACCTTGCCGATGTGCACCACCTCGGAGGCGCCGAGGGAGTGCAGGGTCAGCGACGGGTACTCCCGCTTGATGGCGGCGAAGATCCGCTCGTAGAACTCGATGCCGAGTTCGGGAGAGTGGCCGCCCTGCAACATGATCTGGGTCGCGCCGAGCTCGACCGCCTCGCCGCAGCGGCGCAGGATCTCGGCGTCGGTGTGCGTCCAGCCCTCGCGGTGCCCGGGCGCGCGGTAGAAGGCGCAGAACTTGCAGGCGGTCAGGCAGACGTTGGTGTAGTTGATGTTGCGGTCGATGATGTAGGTCGCGACGTTGTCGGGGTAGCGCCGCCGGCGGACGGTGTCGGCGGCCTCGCCGAGCGCGTGCAGCGGAGCGTCGGTGTAGAGCAGCAGGGCCTGCTCCGGCGTGAGCCGGCCGCCGTCGGCGGCATGCTGGAGCAGGTTCGCGATCTCGACGGGGTCCGCGCGCAGGGTCACCCGCTCAGGGTAGACGGACGCCCTGTTCCCGGTCCGGCGGCGTCCACAGGTAGGGCGTCGTGGTGGCCACCGCCACGAATCCCAGCCGTTGCAGGATCGGGGCGCTGTCGGCGGATGCGTCCACCTGCAGGTAGCGGTTACCCACCTGGACGGCGTACTGGGCCCGCCGCGCGACCAGGGCCCGGTAGATCCCCCTGCCGCGCCAGTCCGCCAGCGTCGCCCCGCCCCACAGGGTGGCGAAGTCGGTGCCGGGGCTGCGGATCAGCCAGGCCGCGCTGACCAGCCGGGAACCGGCCTCGGCCACGAAGATGGCAAGGTCATCCGGGTCGGCGGCCTGCCGCTCGGCGAGGTCGTCGGCCAGCCAGTGCCAGTCCTCGTTCCAGATCTCGGTCTGCAGCGCCCCGATGCGGTCGAAGTCCACCTGGTCGCTGACCCGGCGGATCCGCACGTCCGCGGGCAACTCGGGCTCCTCGGTCAGCTGCCCGGCCGGGCCGACCACCACGGTCTCGACCTCACCGGCCACGAACCCGGCGGCCACGAGCCGGCCGGGCAGGTCGGCCGGCTCGTCGTAGGAGTGGGTCTTCCACTCGAAGGCCTCACCGTGGCCGGCGAAGAATTCGCAGGTCCGCCGGATCAGGGCGTCGAGTGCCGGCCCGGTCAGGCCCGCCAGGTCGCGGTAGTCGACCCAGCCGTAGTGCTTGCCGCCGGTGATCCGCAGCAGTGGCCCGTCCCGGTCCACCCGCATGCTCTCGGGCTGCCTGGCGGGCAGGACGCCGCGGACCTGCTGGTGGTAGGCGGCGCGGAGTTCATCTGCGCTGGCCACCGGCCTAGTGTGCGGCACCGGGCTGGTGGTCCGCGCCGGGGACGGCCCGCTAATCCGAACCACCGGCCAGCAGGTTCCGCAGGTCCTCCGCGGCCTGCGCGGCGGCGCCATCGGCCACTGCCGACACCCCGCCGAAGCCGAAGTAGGAGTGGTTCAGGGTCGGCCACTCGCGGCTGATCACCCGGACGCCGGCCTTGCGCAGCGCATCGGCATAGAAGTTCCCCTCGGTGCGCAGCACGTCCAGGGTGGCGGTATGGATCACGGCCGGCGCGACGCCGCTGAGGTCAGGCGCTCGCATCGGTGAGACCCGCCAGTCATAGGAGGACTCCTCGTCCACGTAGTTGGTGGCGAAGTTGACCATCCCCTGCAAGGTCAACCCGAAGTTGCGTCCGGTGGTGCGCCGGGACATGTAACGGGCGTTGATCTCCGGGTCGGTGTACCGGCCCGCGACGTCGGTGACCGGATAGAGCAGCAGCTGGGCCGAGACCGGCTGGCCGGCATCCCGGCGAGCGATCGCCACCGACGCTGCCAGCTGGGCCCCGGCACTGTCGCCGGCCAGGACCAGCGTGCCGGCATCCCCACCGAGTTCGGCGGTCCGCTGCGCGACCCACTCGGTGGCCAGCACGGCGTCCTCGAACGCGGCCGGGAACGGGTGCTCGGGCGCCAGCCGGTAGCCGACCGACACGACCACCATGTCGGCCTGCGTACAGATCCGGCGGGCGTGGTGGAGATGGGTGTCGATGGTGCCCGAGATCCAGCCACCGCCATGGAAGTAGACCACCGTGGGCCTGGTGGCTCCAGCCTCGGTGCCGGCCGGTCGCAGCACCCGGATGGGCAGCCGGCCGTGCGGGCTGTCGATCTCCTGATCGGTCTCCGATGCCGGGATCAGCGCCGGGTGCATCCTCTCCCGGGCCAGCAGATGGGCTCTGCCCGCGACCGCTCGGGACTCCTCGATGGTGGCTTCCTCGTCAGCCTCCACGGGCGTGGTGGCCAGCCATTCCGCGAGTTCGGCGTCCATGGTGGGTTCTGTCACGAGAGGCCTTCCAGATCGATCGTGCGTCGCAAGCCGGTCGGGTGCCGGTCGGTCCAGCTACCGGCGCGCCACCTTCATTGAAGCAGCCGCCGAGCCGGCACCGATGCGCGCGCGGGGCCCGGCGGGCGGGACTGGCCCGGGCCGGAAATTCAGCGCGGTGGCTGTCCGGGGGGTGGCCCATCTCATGGCCGGAAACGGCTACCGGATCCACACCGGAGCACTACGCTGAGTTCTGCACAAGCTAGACCTTCAGGACGAAACCCTGGCTGGGGGATGGCAGCTGGTCCCGTCTTGCTCCACCCTCATGAGGATGGCGGAGTCTCGCATGCCCGCGCACGAGACTCCGTCATTCTCAGCCCGGTCTTGCTCAGCCCGGTCCTTTCGGCCCCAGCGTGCGGTGAGCGGATCGTCAGACCTGCGCGAACTCCGGAATCACCGGGCCGGCGACCGCGCCGACCGCGGCGGCCCGGCGCGCGAACTCCGTCAGGCCGGCCAGCTGGCGTGCGCCGAGTGAGAAGTCCAGCGTCCGGAAGTAGTTCGCCAGGGTCGGGGCGTCGAAGACCTCCCAGCGAGCGGCCTGGGCCGCCACCTCGTCCACGTGTGCCAGCGCCTCGTCCCGACTGCCGACGAAGGCGGCGTGCACGTCTTTGACCAGGCCGGGGTTCTCGGCCGCGAACTCGCGCCGGACCGCCCACACCGCGAAGACCATCGGCAGGCCGGTCCACGATCGCCAGGCCTGCCCCAGGTCGTGCACGTCCAGGCCCTTGCTGGCGCCCTCGTAGGTGGCCCGTAGCGCGACGTCGCCGATCACCACGGCGGCGTCGGCTTCGAGCATCATCGCGGTCAGGTCCGGTGGGCAGCTGAAGTACTCGGGCTCGACCTGGTGAACCTCGCGCAGCCACAGCTGGGCCAGCAGCACCGAGGTCCGCGACGTCGAGCCCAACGCGACCGGCCGGCCGCCCAGCTCGGCCAGCGGGCGCTGCGACACCAGGTCGACCGACAGCACCGGGCCGTCCGAGCCGACTGCGATGTCGGGCAGCAGCAGCAGCTCATCCGAATGCCGCAGGTACTCCACCAGTGAGATCGGACCGATGTCGAGCGCGCCCCGCACCAGCAGCTGATTGAGGTTGTCCGGGGTGTCCTTGGTCAGCTCCAGGTCGAGCAGGGCACCCGAGCGCACCAGCCCCCAGTAGATCGGCAGGCAGTTCAAGAACTGGATATGGCCGACCCGCGGCCTGGCGGTGGGGGGCTCGGTCACGCCACTGAGGCTACGCGGGCAAGGATGGGCAGGTAGCCGATCGGGCTAGGCTCGCGATCGTGACCGACGATCTGGAACTGGCCGGCGAACTGGTGCGCCAGGCCGGCCGGTTGGCGGCCTGGATGTTGCGGGAGGGCCTGGAGACCCATCACAAGAGTTCGGTGTCCGACGTCGTCTCCGACGCCGACCATGCCGCCGAGGACCTGATCGTGGGGGCCCTGCGGGCCGCGCGGCCCGACGACGGCCTGATCGGTGAGGAGGGAGCCAACCAGCCGGCGGTCGGTGGACGCACCTGGTACATCGACCCGGTGGACGGCACCTACAACTTCCTGTCGGGGTTGCCGTACTGGTGTTCGGCGCTCGCGCTGGCCTGCGGGGCCACCGGCGCCGGCGAGCCGGTACTGGGCGCGGTCTATCACCCGTCCACCGACGAGCTGTGGCTGGGCGGCGCCGACCAGCCGACCACCTGCAACGGGGTGCCGGTTCGGCAGCTGGCGGACGCGCCGCTGTCGCGGTTGTCCTTGGCCAGTTACCTGCATCCGGCGACGCTGCCCGACGACGACGCCCGCGAACCGCTGCTTGCCGTGCTGCGTGGCGCGGCAACGGTCCGGATGCTGGGCTCGGGATCGCTGGAACTGGCGGCGGTGGCCGGCGGCCGGCTGGGCGTCTGGGCCCAACTGGACACCCTCGAGTGGGACTGGCTACCCGGTGTGGCGCTGGTGCGGGCTGCCGGCGGTGTGACCGAGGTGGTGCATCACCGCGGGCATCGGTGGCACCTGGCCGGCAACCGGCAGGCCGTCGCCGAAGTGCGAGCGTTGCTACGGGGCTGACTCGTCCTCCGGCTCGCCGGAGAGCTGGGCGTCGAGGTTGTGCCGCTGCGCCTGCCGGGCCGCCACCCTGGCTTCGAGGTTGGCCGCCAGCCGGGCGCGCTGCTTGTTCAGCAGGATGTAGGACAGCGGGATCGACAGGACCACCGCAATGGCTCCGGCCAGCAGTCCCGGAACCCGCGCGACGTAGAGCAGGCCCCAGAGCGCCAGGAACAAGCCGAAGCGCAGCACGGTGTACAGCCACATCGCACCCAGCGTCTGCCCCGGCGACGGCGCCCGAAGCTCGCTGCGATCCTCACTCATGGACCCTGGCTCTTCGCGCACGCGCTCATCGCGACTCGCTCCGGTCCTCGCTCGCTGGCGCTCGCTGCGATCCTCACTCATGCCCAGACAGCCTGCGGTTCGGCGCGGCGCTGTGCCAGCGGCACCGGCGGCTCGTACTCGCGGATCACCTCGTAGCGGGTGTTGCGTTCCTTCGGCTGGAAGCCGGCGTCGCGGATCAACTCCAGCAGGTTCTCCCGGGTGAGCTTGTCCGGCGTGCCGAAGCCGTCCGCGTCGTGGGTGATCTTGTACTCGACCACCGAGCCGTCCATGTCGTCAGCGCCGTAGTTCAACGCCAGCTGCGAGGTGGACAGGCCGTGCATCACCCAGAACACCTTCACGTGCGCGAAGTTGTCCAGCAGCAGCCTGGACACCGCGAAGGTCCTGAGCACGTCGGCCGGCGCTGCCATCTTCAGGTGCGAGAGCCGGTTGTTGTCGTTGTGGAACCGCAGGGGGATGAAGACCTGGAAACCACCGGTCTCATCCTGCAGTTCGCGCAGCCGCAGCACATGGTCGACCCGGTGCCGCGGTTCCTCGATATGGCCGTAGAGCATGGTGGCCGGCGTCTTGAGCCCCTTCTGGTGAGCCAGCCGGTGGATCCGTGACCAGTCCTCCCAGTGGGTGTTGTGGTCGACGATCTGCTTGCGCACCTCCCAGTCGAAGATCTCGGCGCCGCCGCCGGTCAGGGACTCCAGCCCGGCGTCGATCAGCTCGTCGAGGATGTCGCTGGCGGGCAGGCCGGAGATCTCTTCGAAGTAGTGCACCTCGGTGGCCGTGAAGGCCTTGAGCGCGACTCCGGGCAGCGCCGCCTTGAGCTCGCGCAGCACCCGCGGGTAGTACTTCCACGGCAGGGTCGGGTGCAGGCCGTTGACGATGTGCAGCTCGGTGAGACCGTCGTCCTTCATCGCCAATGCCAGCTCGACGGCCTCCTCGACCCGCATGGTGTAGGCATCCTTGGCCCCGGGCTTGCGCTCGAACGAGCAGTAGGCGCACGACGCCCGGCAGACGTTGGTCAGGTTGAGGTGACGGTTGACGTTGAAGTACACCGCGTCACCGTTCTTCTCGGTCCGCACCCGGTGCGCCTGCCCACCCAGCCAGGCCAGGTCATCGCAGTCGTAGAGGTCCTCGCCGTCCTGGCGGGTCAGCCGCTCGCCGGCGGCGACCTTCTCGGTGAGTTCGGCCTTGCGGAGCGCGTTCCATGCCATGGGCTCACCCTACGTTCCGGCGCTGGCGGTAGCACCCACACCGCGGCATCCGCGCTGCCATGCTGGTCACATGTACGTTCCCGCGCATTTCGCGATGTCGCCGGCCGAGGTGAGCGACCTGCTGTCGGCCATCATCGCGGTGGACCTGATCAGCACCACCCCGGACGGCCTGACGGCGACCTTCCTGCCGATGCTCTACGACCGGCAGGCCGGCACGCTGCAGGGCCATGTCGCCCGCAACAACCCGCACTGGCGCGACGCCACCGGCACGTCCCTGGTGATCGCGCACGGCCCGGATGCCTACGTGTCACCGTCGTGGTATCCCGCCAAGGCAGAACACGGGCGGGTGGTGCCCACCTGGAACTACGTCACCGCGCACGTCTATGGCCAGCTCGTGGTGCATGACGACGTCGAGTGGCTGCGGTCGCTGGTCGGCCGGCTGACGGCCCGGCACGAGGAGCCCCGAACCGAACCGTGGGCGATGTCGGACGGGCCTGCTGACTACATGGAGGGCCAGCTTCGCGCGATCGTCGGCCTGGAGTTGGTGATCGAGCGGATCGAGGCGAAGTCCAAGCTGAGCCAGAACCGTTCGGTGGCTGATCAGGAGGGCGTGCGGGCCGCGCTGGCGGCCGGCACCCCGCCCGAGCAGGCGCTCGCCGAGCGGATGACCGGGGTATACCGCTATCCTAGCTGAGCTGAGTGCTACTGTGTGCTACATGAAGGACGACGCGGAGGACGACGACGCGGAGGACATAGAGCAGGTCGGTGTTCGAGAGCTACGCCAGAACGCCAGCGCGCTGCTGGACCGGGTGGCGACCGGCGTGACGATCCGCATCACCAACCACGGCCATCCGGTCGCGCAGCTGGTGCCGATCGGCGGCCAGCGCCAGGGTCGTGCCGACCTGATCGCCGGCGGCGAGCTGCAGCCCGGACGTGGGAACGTGCTCGGCGTCGAACCGGTCCAGGCCCCGGAGGGCTCCCCCGGTACCGACGAGCTGCTCGCCGGCCTGCGCGAGGACCGTTGATCTACGCCGACACCTCCGCCCTGGCCAAGCTGCTGATCGCCGAGGCCGAGACGCCGGCCCTGCGCGACTGGATCGCCGGGCAGGATGGCCGGCTGGTGACCAACTCCGTCGGGGTCGTGGAACTGCGCAGGCTGGCCGCCCGGGTCAGCCAGCAGGCGGTGGGGGCGGCCACCGTGCTCCTCGGCCGGATCGACCGGCTGGCGTTGACACCGGCGGCGCTGGCGCTGGCCGGCGAGCTGCCGCCTCCCGAGGTGCGCACGCTGGACGCCCTGCACATCGCCTCGGCGGCGGAGTTGCTCGACCTCCAGGTACTGCTGACCTATGACCATCGGATGGTTGAGGCAGCGACGCAATACGGCCTGCCGGTGGAATCCCCGCGCTAGCCGGTGGCCGTCCGCCGATCGCGCCGGCGTCAGCCCATCGCGCCGGCGTCAGCCCATCGCGCCGGCGTCGCCCATTGCGGCGGCGTCGCCCTCGATGACCGCCGCCGGCAGTTGCAGCACCCGGGTGTCGGGTGTCGCGCTCGCCACCGCGGCGGCGCCCGCGTACCCGGCCGGGACCGGCACGTCCAGCACGCTCCAGCCGTCCGGAAGCGGCGCCAGCCCGGTGGTGCCCAGGTAGTCGGTGGCCAGGCCCCCGGACAGCCCGGTGCCGATGCCTTTCAGATAGGCCTCCTTGCGCGTCCACACCGTGGCGAAGGCCAGCTCCGGGCGCTGCGCAGTGGCGATCTCGCGCTGCTCGACCGGATGCAGCCGGGCGGTCAGGTCCCAAGCGACCTGCGGGTCGGGCACCTCCTCGACATCGACCCCGACCGGCGTGGCGGCAACGCCGATCAGTACCAGGTCACCGCCGTGGGACAGCGAGAACTGCACCGCGGGGTCGGGTTCGGCCAGTACCGGGCGGCCGTGCATCGCACCGCAGTTCGGGCAGGCGTCCCGGGCCAACGTTACCTGCCCCGGCGGCAGGCCCAGATGCCGGCTCAGGACGTAGCGCAGCGCGATATGCGCGGCCAAGTAGCTGTGCCGGTCGACGTCCCGGACGAACTTCACCGCCCGCTCCCGCTCGCGCTCGTCCAGTACCGACAGGTCCGCATGGTCGGCGCGCACACCGGACACCGACAGCACCCAGACGTCGAGAAAGCCGCTCCGCGGCCCGGCCGCGACGGCGGCGGGCGACTCGTGCAGGTAACCGGCGCCTGGCACTACGGCCTCCTCGCGGGCTGGGCGGTCCGAGAACGCACCATCGTGACCGGCTCGATGGGCACGTTATGAAATCGACACCAATGTAGTACCCGGCGGCTGTCCCAGCTCAGCGCCTTGCCGGGAGGCGGTGGCCATGCAGGAGCCTTGAGAGGGGCGCAGTTTCCGTTGCCTCACGGCACCGCCGCTACCTCACCGGCGCTGCTCCGGCTCGCTCGACTCAGGTGTGCGATGCCCCGCCGACTGGACCCGTCCCTCGAACCTGGTCGAGAGCACCACCGTCGAACGGGTCCGGCCCACTCCGTTGATCTTGGCCAGCGCCCGGATGGCCTTCTCCAGACCGCCGACATCAGGCACCCGGACCTTCACCACGAAGGACTCCTCGCCCGCGACGAACCAGCAGTCCTCGACCGCGGCAAGCGCCGCCAGCTCGTCGGCCACCAGATCCTCATCGGCGGTGTCGGACAGGAAGATGCCGACCAGCGCGCTCATCGAGTAGCCGAGCGACTCGGGAGCCACCGCCGCGTGGTAGCCGGTGATCACGTTCTGGGCCTCCAGCTTGTTGACCCGCTCGTGCACGGCCGGCGCGGACAGGCCGACCTCCCGGGCCAGCTCGGCGAAGGTCGCGCGGGCGTTGGCCCGCAGGGCATCCAGAATCGCGCGGTCGACGGCGTCCATGGCTGGAGTCTGTCAGGCCGTCCCGGGCCCGGGAGGACCGGATTCAGCCACCGCGGCCGGTTCAGCCACCGCGCCGGGCTCGGAGGCTTGGGCGTCGCCGGGCTCGGAGGCCCGGCCGGCACCGAGCTGACCGGTCCACCGGGTGATCAGCGAGTGCGGGACGCCGAGCACGTCGAGCACCTTGGCCGCCACGAAGTCGACGAGTTGCTGAACCGAGCCGGCACCGGCGTAGAAGGCGGGGCTGGCTGGCAGCACCACCGCGCCCGCGTCGTACAGCTCGATCAGGTGGGTCAGGGTGGCCCGGGTGTAGGGCGTCTCGCGCGGCACCACCACCAGTGGCCGGCGCTCCTTGAGCGTCACGTCGGCGGCTCGCTGCAGCAGGTCCTTCGACAGGCCGAGCGCGATGCCGGCCACCGCCGCCGTCGAGGCCGGCACCACCACCATTCCGCGGGCCGGGTACGAGCCGCTGGCCGGACCGGCGCTGAGGTCGGTTGCCGTCCAGTACCGCAGGTCGCCGCCGAACACGCCAGCAGCATCGGCGCCGAACGAGCCAGCAGCATCAGCGCCGAGGGCGCCGGCCGCATCGGCGCCGAGCCATAACGCCGCATCCTCGGTCCAATGGTTGTCGCGGAAGGCGATGCCGGTCTCGTCCAGGATGGTCAGCCGGGCGGCCCGCGACACGATCAGATCCACCGGGTGGCCGGCCTGCAGCAGCGCTCTGATCACCGCCTTGGCGTACGGGGTTCCCGACGCCCCGGACACCCCGACGATCCAGGGCAGCCGGTGTGAGTCCCCGATCGCTCCACTCACAGCCGCAGGCCCTGCACGATCAGGTCGGCCAGGGCGAAGACGAACAGCTGGATGCCGACGAAGCCGTTGGCGGTGAAGAACGCCCGGTTCACCCTGGACAGGTCCTCGGCCCGGACGATCAGGTGCTCATAGGCCAGCACGGCGGCGGTGATCGCCAGGCCCAGCCACCACAGCCAGCCCAGGCCCGCGGCCAGCCCGAACCAGGCGTAGCAGCCGACGGTGACCAGGTGGGTGATGCTGGACCAGCGCAGCGCGGCCGCGATGCCGAACCGGGCCGGGACCGACCGGGAGCCGATCACCCGGTCGATCTCGGCGTCCTGGCAGGAATAGATCAGGTCGAAGCCGCCGATCCAGGTGCCGACCGCGAGCCCGAGCGCGGTGGCCGGCCAGGCGAAACCACCGGTCACCGCCATCCAGGCGCCGATCGGCGCCACCGCCTGGGCCAGCGCCAGCAGCACCTGCGGAAAGTCGGTGAAGCGCTTGCCGTAGGAGTAGAGGATCAGCAGGCCGACCGCCACCGGCGACAGCAGCAGCGGCAACGGCCCGAGGGCGGCGGCACACGCCAGGAAGATCACCAGCGCGATCGCGAAACCGCGCCAGGCCACCGCCACCGGCAGGGCCCCGGTCACCAGCTCGCGCTGGGCGGTCCTCGGGTTCAGCGCATCGAAGCGGCGGTCCAGGATCCGGTTGCCGGCCATCGCCACCGTCCGGGCCGACACCATCGCCAGCACGATCAGCACCAGTTCGACCCAGTGCATCGACCGGGTCCGGGCCCACATCGCGGTGCATCCGGCGATCAGCGCGAACGGCAGCGCGAACACCGAGTGCTCGATCATCACCAGCCGGAGGAACGCCCGGGTCCTGCTGGGTACCGGCGCGGTGATCGGGGCGGCTGACACGCCTTAAGAGTCTGCCAGCCCGGCCGCCACGGCGCGGCCAGGGAGCCGGGTTAGCTGATGCCGTACTCCCGCCAGCGGCGCTGGACCAGCTCCACCGTCGCCTGGTCCAGCACGCACGGTTCGGGCCAGCCGCCCTCGCGCCGGTAGCCCTCGGACGGCAGCTTCGCGGTCGCGTCGATGCCCAGCTTGCCGCCGTAGAACTGCTCGTAGGAGGAGTGGTCCAGATGGTCCACCGGCCCGGTCATGTGCACCACGTCGTGGGCGTAGTCGACATTGCCGAACGCGCGCCAGGCGACCTCGTTGTAATCGTGCACGTCACAATCGGCATCGACCACCACGATCAACTTCGACAGGGACAGCAGCCCGGCGCCCCAGATCGCGTTCATCACCTTGTGCGCGTGCTTGGGGAACCGCTTGTGGATCGAGACGATGGTGCAGTTGTGGAACACGCCGGCCTCAGGCAGGTCATAGTCCACGATCTCGGGGATGGTGAGCTTGATCAGCGGCCGGAAGATCCGCTCGGTCGCCTTGCCCAGCGGCCCGTCCTCCTGCGGTGGCCGGCCCACCACGATGGACTGGTAGATCGGTTGCTCGCGGGTGGTCATCACGTCCACCCGCATATAGGGGAACTGTTCGACGGGGGTGTAGAAGCCGGTGTGGTCGCCGAACGGGCCCTCGGGCAGCCGAGCACCCGGCTCGACCCACCCCTCCAGCACCACCTGGGCGTGGGCCGGCACCTGCAGCGGCACCGTCAGGCAGTCCACCAGCTCCACCCGTTCCCGTTGCAGGAACCCGGCGAACAGGTACTCGTCGATGTCAGCCGGCAGCGGCGCGGACGCGGCGTAGGTGACCGCCGGCGGGCAGCCGAAGGCGATCGCCACCGGCAGCCGGTCCCCGCGGCGCTCGGCGATCGCGGCATGCGAGGTCGAGTCCTTGTGGATCTGCCAGTGCAGGCTGACCGTCCGGCGATCCTGCTGCTGCAACCGGTACATGCCGAGATTGCGGGCGCCGGTCTCGGGATGCTTGGTGTGGGTCAGGCCGAGGTTGAGGAATACCCCGCCGTCACCGGGCCAGGACTTGATTCCGGGCAGCAGGCCGAGGTCGACCTCATCGCCTCGCAGCACGACCTCCTGGCAGCGGGCCCGCTTGCCGTGGCGCGGTGGGACGTTGCGCAGCTGGGCGGCCTTGCCCAGCGCATCCCGAAATCCGCCGAAGCCCTGCGGCAGTTCCGGTTTGAGCAGGCCGGCGATCCGGTCGCCGATCTCGTCCAGGCTTCGCACCCCGAGCGCCTGGCACATCCGCGAGGTGGTGCCGAACAGGTTCATCAGCAGCGGCATCCGGCCCCGGGTCGGGTTCTCGAACAGCAGCGCCGGGCCATGATCGCGCACGACCTTTTGGACGATGCCGGCGACTTCTAGATGTGGATCGACCGGCGCCTTGACCCGGATCAGCTCACCGGAGCGCTCCAGGGCACGGACGAAGTCAGCCAGGTCGGTGAATGCCACCGTGCCAGTATCCCTGCCTGCTCAATCCGGCGCCGTCAGGGCGCGGACGACCTAAGCTAGTGCCCATGCTTCTGAAGCTGGGTGGCCTCTTCTTCATCGTCAGTGTGGTGTTCTGGCTCTGGGCGATCTTCGATTCCTTGACCTGCGACGACAAGCGGGTGCGCAATCTGCCCCGGTGGGCGTGGGTGGTGGTGATCCTGCTGTTCCTGGAGTTCGGCGCGCTGGCCTGGGCCATCTTCGGACGGCCGCGTAGCGGGCAGTTGGTCGCGCGGGGCAGCAGCCAGCCACAGGCGTCGCCTCGCCGGCCGCAGGCGCCGCCTCGCGGCAGGCCGGTCGGCCCGGACGACGACCCGGAGTTCCTGCGCAACATCAACCGTCCCTGACAGACCTCCGGGGCCGGGTGCCGCGTTCCAGGTGCCGCGTTCCAGGTGCCCCGTTCCGGGTGCCGCGTTTCAGCGCCCGCGCCCCGGTGCCGGCCTCAGGTGCCGGCTTCAGGTGCCAACTGTGCCGACATAGGCGGCCAGGTGCTCGCCGGTGAGGGTGGGGCGGGCCGCGACGAGGTCGGCGGGCGTGCCCTGGAATACGATCCGGCCGCCGTCGTGGCCGGCGCCGGGGCCTAGATCGATGATCCAGTCGGCGTGCGCCATCACCGCCTGGTGGTGCTCGATGACGATGACCGACTTGCCGGAGTCGACGAGCCGGTCGAGCAGGCCGAGCAGCTGCTCGACGTCGGCGAGGTGCAGCCCGGCGGTCGGCTCGTCGAGCACGTAGACGCCGCCCTTCTCGGCCATCTGGGTGGCCAGCTTGAGCCGTTGCCGCTCGCCGCCGGACAGCGTGGTGAGCGGTTGCCCGAGGCTGAGGTAGCCGAGCCCGACGTCGGCGAGCCGGGTGAGGATCCGGTGCGCGGCCGGCGTCTTGGCCTCGCCGTCGCCGAAGAACTCCTCGGCCTCGGTCACCGGCATCGCGAGCACCTCGCTGATGTCCTTGCCGCCGAAGCGATAGCCGAGCACCTCCGCCTGGAACCGCTTGCCGTCGCACTCCTCGCAGACGGTGGCGACGCCGGCCATCATCGCCAGGTCGGTGTAGATGACCCCGGCTCCGTTGCAGGTGGGGCAGGCGCCCTCGGAGTTGGCGCTGAACAGCGCGGGCTTGACGCCATTGGCGCTCGCGAACGCCTTGCGGATCGGCTCCAGCAGTCCCGTGTAGGTCGCCGGGTTGCTCCGCCGTGAGCCACGGATCGGGGCCTGGTCGACCGACACCACCCCGTCCCGGCCCGACACCGAGCCGTGGATCAGCGAGCTCTTGCCCGAGCCGGCCACCCCGGTGACGACGACCAGCACGCCGAGCGGGATGTCGACGTCGACGTCGCGCAGGTTGTGCCGGTTCGCGCCGCGGACCTCGAGCGCCCCGGACGGCGTCCGCACCGAGGGCTTCAGGCGCGCGCGGTCGTCCAGGTGCCGCCCGGTGAGCGTGCCGCTGGCCCGCAGCTCCTCGACGGTGCCCTCGAACACCACCTCGCCGCCCTCGGTGCCGGCGCGCGGGCCGAGGTCGACGACGTGGTCGGCGATCGCGATCACCTCCGGCTTGTGCTCCACGACCAGCACGGTGTTGCCCTTGTCGCGCAGCCGCAGCAGCAGGTCGTTCATCCGCTGGATGTCGTGCGGGTGCAGCCCGATCGTCGGCTCGTCGAAGACGTACGTCACGTCGGTCAGCGACGACCCCAGGTGCCGGATCATCTTGGTGCGCTGCGCCTCGCCGCCCGACAGCGTGCCCGACGGCCGCTCGAGTGAGAGGTAGCCCAGCCCGATCTCCACGAACGAGTCCAGCGTCTCCCCCAGCGCCACCAGCAGCGGCGCCACCGACCGTTCCTCCAGCCCGCGAACCCACCCGGCCAGGTCGCTGATCTGCATCGCGCAGGCGTCGGCGATGCTGATCCCCTTGATCTTGGACGACCGGGCCTCCTTGGCCAGCCGGGTCCCGTCGCACTCGGGACAGGTCGTGAACGTCACCGCCCGCTCCACGAAAGCCCGGATGTGCGGCTGCAGCGCGTCCACGTCCTTGGACAGCATCGACTTCTGCAGGCGTGGGATCAGCCCCTCGTACGTCAGGTTGATCCCGTCGACCTTGATCTTGGTCGGCTCCTTGTACAGCAGGTCGTGCAGCTCCTTCCTGGTGAACTTCTTGATCGGCTTGTCCGGGTCGAAGAAGCCACAGCCGGTGAAGATCCGGCCGTACCAGCCCTCCATGCTGTAGCCCGGGATCGTGAGCGCACCCTCGTTGAGCGACAGGCTGTCCTCGTACAGCGCGGACAGGTCGAAGTCGGTGACCGAGCCCATGCCCTCGCAGCGCGGGCACATGCCCCCGAGACGGTTGAAGGTCGCTTTGACGGCCTTGCGGTTGCCGCGTTCGACCGTGATCGCCCCGCTCGCCCGGACCGAGGCGACGTTGAAGGCGAACGCGCTGGGCGGGCCGATGTGCGGCTGCCCGAGCCGGCTGAACAGGATGCGCAGCATCGCGTTGGCGTCCGTGGCGGTGCCGACGGTGGAGCGGGCGTCGGCGCCCATCCGCTGCTGGTCCACGATGATCGCGGTCGTCAGCCCTTCGAGGACGTCGACCTCGGGCCGCGGCAGCGTCGGCATGAACCCCTGGACGAAGGCGCTGTAGGTCTCGTTGATCAGTCGCTGCGACTCCGCGGCGATCGTGTCGAACACCAGAGAACTCTTGCCCGAGCCCGAGACGCCGGTGAACACCGTCAGCCGGCGCTTCGGGATCTCGACATGCAAGTCCTTGAGGTTGTTCTCGCGCGCGCCGTGCACCCGGATCACATCGTGGCTGTCGGCACGATGCAACGCCGGCGACTGCGGATCCGTCCGTACGCTCATCAGGTCCATGTCGGTCACGCTAGCCGCGGCTCGGGGGCCCGCGCTTCCGGATTCCTGATCGATCTGCACACCGTCGATAGCCACCCGGGCGGCGGCTAGCTCAGACCGGCGTAGGAGTGCAGCCCGGAGATCACGATGTTCACCACGAAGAAGTTGAACGTCATGGCCCCGAAGCCGAGCAGGTTGATGTAGGCCGCCCGGTTGCCCTTCCAGCCGGCAGTCGCCCGGGCGTGCAGGTAGGTGGCATAGACCACCCAGGCGATGAAGGCCCAGGTCTCCTTGGGGTCCCAGCCCCAGTACCGGCCCCAGGCCGCCTCGGCCCAGATGGCGCCGAAGATGACCCCGGCGGTGTAGATCGGGAACGCGAACGCCACGGTGCGGTAGGCGGCCTTGTCCAGTGCCGCGGCAGCCGGCAGCCGGGACCCCAGGCCGGCGAACCGGGCCGGCGCCTTCCCGGTCGCGGCGATCCGTTCGAAACGGGCCCGTGCCAGGTACATCATGGTGATCGCCGCCGAGGTCAGCAGGATCCCCTCCGCGACCGCCACCGCGGAGACATGGATCGCCAGCCAGTACGACTGCAGCGCCGGCACCAGCTTGGACGCCTTGGTGTAGAGCGTGCCGGCCAGGAACATCACCAGCAGTACCGGCATCATGACGAACAGGCCGAGGTAGCGCAGCTGCGGCATCTTCACGAGGGTGGCCAGCCAGGCGACCGTCGCCATGAGGCCGACCACCAGGGTGAACTCGTACATGTTGCCCCACGGCACCCGGTCCACGGCAATGCCGCGGATGGCGACGCAGGCCAGGTGGAACGCGGCGGCCAGCAGCGTCAAGCCGACCGCGGCCCGGCCCCAACGCCGGCCGCCCCGGCCATCGGGTTCCACGGATCCGGTGCCGTGACCCGGCTGGTCGGGCGGCTCGCTCAGCCGGCTGGCCGGTTCGGTTCCGCCCACCAGCGCCGGCTGCCGGGCAGCGCTGGGCTTCCCGGCACCGATCGCGGCGGCACCGATCGCGGCGGCACCGATCACGGCGGCATCGGTGCGAACCGCACCGGCCTGCACCGCACCGGCCTGCACCGCGCTGGTCTGGGCGATCCGGCCGTTCTTGCCGAAGGCGTACTCGCCGGTGTAGGCGACCACGGCGAGCATGTAGGTGCCGGTGGCCGCCGTCCACAGTGATTCGGACAACGAAGCCAAGCCGCCGTCGATGGCCATCTCAGTCCTTTCCCGCGCCGATCTTCTCAGCAGCCGTCGAGGCCGCCGCCGGGGCTGCCGCCACCGTGTCGGGCTGCGGGCCGGCGCCCAGGACGGCCGCCAGCTCCGCGACGATCGCCTGGAACTCGGTGCTGAAGTTCCCGCCGTCGTTGCGAGCCAAACCGCCTACCCAGACCACACTACGAGCCGAGGCGTCCGGTGGAGCAACGCGCACCCACAGCCGGCGCCGGCGGACCGCCAGGGAGCCGAGCAGGCCCGCCACCATCAGGATCGCCGCGAGGAGCAACCTGGCCTGGGTCGGGTCGTGTGAGACCTGCAGGTTGGCCCATTGCCGGTAGCCGTCGAAGCGGATCACGGTGCCGTCCGGCAGCGTCATGGACTGCCCGATCGCCAGGTTCCGGGCGCCGACCTGCTTGAGCTTGCCGGACGCGATCTGCTTCTGGTCGAGGGAGTAGACCGACTGCGGCTGGCCGCCCGGATTCAGCTCGCCGGTGTAGGCCAGCACCGCCAGCACCGGGTTGGTGGCCTGCGGCGAGATCGACGTGACGACCCCACCGCTGATCACCGGGGTGGGGGCGAAGACGGCACTCAGCCCCAGGTCGTCGTCTTTGGTGCCGTCCCTGCCGGGCAGCTTGAAGGCGCCCTCGCTGGTGAGCACCTCGTCCTGGGGCAGGAACGCCTGGGTGTCGGTGACCGGAGTGCGGCCCGGGCGGGTGATGGTGACGGTCGGCGAGAAGCCGTGGTTGAGCAGGTAGACCCGGTCGCCCTCGAGCCGCAGCGGGTGGTTGACCTCGATCACGGCGTGCCGGGGCGGCCCCGCCAGGTCCTCGGAGTAGCTGACGTCCGCCTTGAACTGGGCGGGCGTGCCGTCCTCGCGGTAGGTGGCCGTGAACTTCTCGAGCCGGTCGACGCAGAAGTCGGCCAGCCCGCCGGACTTGACCCAGCGCCCGGCGGTGAAGGAGTCGTAGGAGATCGGGCGGTTGCAGAACCCCGACCCCTCGGTGGCGACGATCGAGCCTTCGTAGCTGAGCAGCCGGCCGGCGGCGATCAGGACCAGGGCGACCAGCAGCGAGACGTGGAACAGCAGGTTGCCGGCCTCCCGGCTGTAGCCCTTCTCCGCCGAGACGGCCACCGCGCCGCTCTCCTCGGTGCGAACCACCGTGCGCCAGCGCGGCCGCAGCGCCCGGCTGATCCGGGCCGCCGCCTGGTCGGGGTCCAGGCCGGTGCTGAGTGCGGTGTTCTCCGCCAGCCGGTCCAGATTGCGGGGGGCCTTCAGCGGCCGGGCGCGCAGGGCGCGGGCGTAGACGGTGATCCGCGGGATCAGGCAGCCGATCAGCGAGGCGAACAGCAGCAGGTAGACCGCCGAGAACCAGATCGAGCCGAAGACGTCGTAGGCGCCGATCCGGTCCAGGAACCTGCCCCAGGCGCCGTGGGTGGCCAGGTACTGCTGCACCTTCGGCGGGTTGAGCGGGCGTTGCGGCAGCAGCGAACCGGGCACCGAGGCCAGCGCCAGCAGGAACAGCAGCACCAGCGCGGTCCGCATCGAGACCAGCCGCCGCCACAGCTGGCGCGCGGTAGGCGGTACCGGCAACCGCACCGACCGGTGCCCGGTGCCGCGGGGCGAGCTCATCTACAGCCCCGATCCGACGCCGACACCGGCGAATTCCAGCCGCAGGTAGTTCATCCAGTGGTCCCAGACCCCGCTGAACAGCAGCAGGCCCATCACGATCAGCACGGCACCGCCGGCCTGGCTGACCAGCCGGGCGTGCCGGCGAACGACGGCCAGAGCACCGCTCACCCATCCCAGGCCCATCGCCACCAGCAGGAACGGCACGCCCAGGCCGAGGCAGTACGCCGCCGACAGCAGCGCGCCGCGGCCGGCCGTGCCCTGGCTGGCGGCGAGGGCGTACACCGCGCCGAAGGTCGGCGTCAGGCACGGCGTCCAGGCCAGGCCGAAGGTGAGGCCCAGCAGCGGGGCCCCGACCAGGCCGGCCGGCGGCAACCGGTGCAGCTTGGCCTCCCGCTGCAGGAACCGGAACCTGCCGAGAAACACCAGGCCCATCCCGATCGTGACGACGCCGAAGATCCGTTCCAGCAGCAGCCGGTGCACGCTGATGCTGGAGCCGAGGGTGCCGAACAGCGCACCGGTCGCGACGAACACCACGGTGAACCCGAGCACGAACAGGAACGCCCCGGCGACCATCCGGCGCTGCCGGTGCGCGTGCCTACCGGCGCTGTCGCCGGCGCTGTCACCGGCACTGTCACCGCCACCGGCACTGTCACCTGCCAGGCCCGCGACATAGGAGAGGTAGCCAGGCACCAGCGGCAGCACGCACGGCGACAGGAAGCCGAGCACTCCGACCAGCAGCGCCACGCCCGCGGCGGGCACCAGCGCACCGTCGGTGACGGTGTTGCTGAACCCGCTGGCGAGCACGGCCGGCTGCACCGCTCAGGCCTCTTCGGTCAGCTCGTCGAGCGCCGGGGTGAGGTCTGCCGGCAGCACCGAGCCGACGTAGACCGCGGCGACCCGGCCCTGCTTGTCGATCACCACGGTCGAGGGCAACGCGGCCATCGGCACGTCGCCGAGCTGGATGGCCGTCCTGGCGGCCTCGTCGTAGACCACCGGGAAGGTGACGCCCTTGTCCTTGATCCAGGACTGCGCCGCGCTCTTGGACGGGTCCTTGACGTCCATGCCGATGAACTGGACGCCGGCGGACTTGCGCTGGCGGTAGATCGAGTCGAACTGCGGGGTTTCGGACTGGCACGGCGGGCACCAGGACGCGAAGTAGTTCAGGACGACGACCTTGCCCCGGTCATCGCTGAGCCGGTAGTTCCCGCCGGCCAGCAGGGTGCCCGTGACGGGGCCGGCCTGCTTGCGCTGGGCCGCCTCGATCACCGAGCCCTTCTTGTTGGCCTGGACGTAGCGGAACTGGTTGCCGGCGCTCTGGTCCACGGCGTTCTTCCCGCCGCTGCACGCCGACAGGCCGAGCACGGCCGACAGCGCCGTGGCCAGCACGGCGGCACGAGATGTCATAGCCATCCCAGTGTGCAACGGGTTCACTCCCACAGTGTGATGCGTGCGCTATCGCACAGCCGCACTGCCCCGTTTTCCTGAGCACCGGCTGTGCCGGCGCTCAGAGATCGGCTGAGGAGGCGGGGCTGGTCCGCCCGAGCCGCCCAGGGCGCCAAGTTGCGCAGGCGCGGTCTTTCTCAGGCGCCTGGGGGTTGCTCCTCCAACCGGTTCGGGGTCGACCCGGCAGGCTCGGCGTAGCCAACTCCGACGATCCGGTCGTCCTCGAACGTCAGCGAGGTGAGCGAGGCCAGTGAGCACTGCCGGCGGCGCGGGTCGTGGAAGAGCCGCTTGCCCTCGGCGTAGCGGCGCAGGCAGACGATCGGAAGTTGGTGGGAGACGCAGACCGCCTCGTGACCCTCCGCCTGCTTGCGGGCGCGCTGCGCGGCGGCCAGCATCCGCCGCAGGACCTGCTGGTAGGGCTCACCCCAGGACGGCCGGGTCGGATTGCGGAACTTCGACCAGTTGTTCGGGTGCTTCAACACCCCGCCGGGCCCGGCGACCCGCTTGCCTTCGAAGGCGTTGGCGGCCTCGATGAGGTCCTCGTCGAGCACCACGTCCAGACCGAACTCGGCGGCGATCGGCTTCGCGGTCTGCTGCGCGCGCTCCAGCGGCGAGGAGGCCAGGTAGGTCACGTCCCGGCCGGCAAGGTAACCGGCGGCTCGCTCGGCCATCGCCTCGCCGGCCTCGGACAGCCGGAACCCGGCCAGCCGGCCGTAGAGCACCTTGTCCGGGTTGAACACCTCGCCGTGGCGCAGCAGGTGGACCGTGGTCCGAGTCACTGTCGGGCTCATCGCGCCGCAGTCACTGTCGTCCAGCGGGCGCGGCGGCTGCCGCGGCCCGGGCGGCGGCCGGCAGCGCGTCGGCGATCCGGGCGATCGCGTCGTCGTCGTGCGCGGCGGTGACGAACCAGGCTTCGAAGGCGCTGGGTGGCAGGTACACCCCGGCATCGAGCATCGAGTGGAAGAACGGGCCGTACCGGAACGTCTCGCTGGCCTGGACCTGGACGAAGTTGGTCACCGGGGACTCGCCGAAGAAGATCGAGAACAGGTTGCCGGCGTACTGCACCTGGTGGGCGACGCCCTCGGCGGTCAGCGCCTCGGAGGCCAGCCGGCCGACCGTGAACGCGGTGGCGTCCAACCGGGCGTAGACCTCGGCGTCGGCGTTGCGCAGGGTGGCCAGTCCCGCGGCGACCGCCACCGGATTACCGGACAGGGTGCCCGCCTGGTAGACCGGCCCGGCCGGCGCCAGGTAGGCCATCAGCTCGCCCCGGCCACCGAACGCCGCCGCCGGCAGCCCGCCCGACATCACCTTGCCGAAGGTGAACAGGTCGGCCTCGACCGGATCGAGGCCGTACCAACCGGCCCTGCTGACCCGGAAGCCGGTCATCACCTCATCCATCACCAGCAGCGCACCGTGCCTGGCGGTGATGTCCCGCAGCGCCTGGTTGAAGCCGGGCAGCGGCGCCACCGCACCCATGTTGCCCGCCGCCGCCTCGGTGATGACGCACGCGATCTCAGGCCCGTTCAGCTCGAAGGCCGCTTCGACGGCGGCCACGTCGTTGTAGGGCAGCACGATCGTCTCGCCGGCCTGGGCGCCGGTGACCCCGGGGGTGTCGGGCAGCCCCAGGGTGAGCACCCCCGAGCCGGCGCTGGCCAGCAGCGAATCGACGTGGCCGTGGTAGCAGCCGGCGAACTTGATCACCTTGCTGCGGCCGGTGGCGCCACGCGCCAGCCGGATCGCCGACATGGTGGCCTCGGTGCCGGAGTTGACCAGCCGTACCTCCTGCACCGGCGCCACCCGGGCGATCAGCTCCTCGGCCAGTTCCACCTCACCGACCGTCGGGGTGCCGAAGGACAGCCCGTGGCCCGCCGCCTGGCGAACCGCCTCGACCACCGCCGGATGGGCATGGCCCAGGATCATCGGCCCCCAGGAGGCGACCAGGTCGACGTAGGTCCGGCCGTCGGCGTCGGTCAGGTACGCGCCCTGGCCGCTGACCATGAACCTGGGGGTGCCGCCGACCGCCCGGAAGGCCCGGACCGGGGAGTTGACCCCACCGGGGATGACCTTCTGGGCCCGGGCGAACAGTTCCGCTGAGATCGGTGCGTCGCTCACCTGCCCAGTGTTCCAGCTTCGCCGGACCGCCTCGACCATGCCTGTCACAGCCGGCCGGCCTTGTCACAGCCAGCCTGGTCACAGCCAGCCTGGTCACAGCCAGCCTGGTCATAGGCGGCCGGCCTCGATGATCCGGGACAGGAACTGCCGGGTGCGGGCCTCGTGCGGGTCGTGCAGTACCTGGGCCGGCGGGCCGACCTCCAGCAGCCGGCCGGCGTCGAGGAAGCACACCGTGTCGGCGACCTGCCTGGCGAAGCCCATCTCGTGGGTGGCGATCAGCATCGTCATGCCCTCGTCCTTGAGCTCGCGCAGCAGGCTCAGCACCTCGCCGACGAGCTCCGGATCCAGCGCGGAGGTCACCTCGTCCAGCAGCATCAGGACCGGGGAGTTCACCAGTGCCCGGGCGATCGCCACCCGCTGCTGCTGGCCGCCGGACAGCTCGTCGGGCTTGGCCGCCGCCTTGTCCGAGAGTCCCACCCGCTCGAGTATCGCCAGCGACCGCGCCTCGGCCTCGGCGCGCGGCAGGCCGTGCACCTTGATCGGCGACAGGGTGACGTTCCGCAGCACCGACAGGTGCGGGAACAGGTTGAACGCCTGGAACACGATGCCGACCCGGGAGCGCACCTCGTCGGCGTTGACCCGTGGGTCGGTGATGTCTGTCCCGGCCAGCTCGATGACGCCGTCGTCGACGACTTCGAGCAGGTTGACGCAGCGCAGCAGGGTGGACTTGCCGGAGCCGGACGCACCGATCAGGACGACGCAGTCGCCTTGGCCGACGTCCAGGCTGACATCGTCGAGCACCAGGTTTGCCCCGAAGGACTTGCGCAGGTTGCGGATCGACAGTAGGGGACCGGCTGGGGCATCGCCAGGCACTGCCGGGGCCTCGCCGGGCGCGGCTTCGGCCTGGCCAGGCGCGGCTGGGGCATCGCCAGGCACTGCCGGGGCCTCGCCGGGCAGGGCTTCGACCTCGCCGGGCGCGGCTTCGGCCTGCCCAGGCGCTACGAGGCCGGCTTGGGCATGCCCAGTGTTTGCCGGGCCATGGCCGGGCACCGCCAGGGACCAGCCACGGAACCGCCGCCGTCTCATACCGCGCTGCCTCCGCCGCCGTACCAGCCCTGCCGCCGGGCGACCCAGTCGGTCAGCCTGGTGAGCGGGATGGTCAGGCAGACGAAGAGGAAACCGGCCACGATGTAGGGCGTGTAGTTGAAGTCGGTTGCGGTCGAGATCTGCGCCGCCCGGATCGCGTCGATGACGCCGAGGATGGAGATCAGGCCGGAATCCTTCTGCAGCGACACGAAGTCGTTGAGCAGCGGCGGCAGTACCCGGCGTACCGCCTGCGGCAGCACCACGTACCGCAGCGACTGGGAATTGGTCAGGCCCAGCGAGCGAGCCGCCGCACGTTGCGAGGGATGCACCGATTCGATCCCGGCACGAAACACCTCGGCGACGTAAGCGGAATAGGTGAGGACGAGCGCGGCGCCGCCGTAGACCACCACCGGCTGGAACGAGACCCCGCCGAGGCTGAGCGCGGGCACCCCGAACCCGAGCAGCAGCAACACCAGGATCAGCGGCAGCCCGCGGAACAGGTCGGTGTAGGCGGCGGCGAACATCCGTAGCGGGAAGAACACCGGCCCGCGCAGGGTCCGCATGATTGCCAGGGCCAGCCCGAGGAAGACCACGACCACGGCGCAGATGAGCATTACCCGCAGGTTCAGCCACAGTCCGGCTACCACGTCGGGAAAGGACTCTTTGGCCTTGTCCCAGTTGAAGAAAGTCTCCTGGACCCGGGGCCAGCCCGGGGAGGAGGTGACGCCGCCGATCACTATCGCGAGCAGTACCACGGTGCTCAGGGCAGCGGTGATGCCCGACCGGATCGTCCTGCCTCGCCGGTAGGCCAACCGCTGGCGCTGCAGCTCGGAGGGTCGCCAGCTGGAGGTGCCGGACGGCGCGGTCGGCTGCGGCGCCGGCGCCATCACTTCAGTTCAGGCGCGCCACCCGCGGTGGCCAGCCACTGTTCCTGCAACCGGGCGAGCGCACCCTCACCGCGCAGCGCGTCGACGGCCTTGGACACGCAGGCGGTGAGCTTGGAGCCCTTGGTCAGCACGAAACCGAACTGCTCGGGCGAGCTGCCGGAGGAGATCTGGCCGACGATCTTGCCGTTGTCGAGCTGCGCGGCGCTCATGTAGAAGCCGGTCGGCAGGTCCACCACGATGCCGTCGATCTGCTTGTTCTTCAGGGCCTGCACGGCGAGGTCGTTGGTGTCATAGACCGACGGCTTCTGGGACGGCTTGATGGTGTCGGTGATGGTGGCGTAGCTGGTGGTGCCGACCTGCGCGCCCAGCTTGGCTGCCTTGAGGTCGGCGAGCGAGGTGGCGTTGGCGATCTTGCTGCCCTGATAGGTGACCACCGACTGGGCGACGTCGTAGTAGCCGGTGGAGAAGTCGACGGCCTTCTTGCGCTCCGCGCTGATCGAGACCTGGTTGATGTCGACGTCGAAGTTCTTGCGGCCAGGGGTCACCACGCTGTTGAACGAGGCGGTGACCCACTTGACCTCCGACGGCTGGAAGCCGAGCTGCTCGGCCACCGCGTAGGCGACGGCGGACTCGTAGCCCTTGCCGTTGCTGGGTTTGTTGTCGGAGAACCACGGTTCGTAGGCGGGGTTGTCGGTGGCCACGGTGAAGGTACCGGGCCTCAGCAGGCTCAGCTTCGACTTGTCACAGTCGTCGGGTGCCGCGCTGACGGCGGGGCTGTCGCTGCTGTCGGTCTTGCTGTCGGTCTTGCTGTCGGTCGGTGAGCAACCGGCTGCGCCGAGCAGGGCGAGGAGTGCCAGCGACGCGGCGGCGACGGAACGGACCAGCATGTACGGCTCCTTGCTGTGGTGAGCTCACAGCATACGGCCGTTTCCCTACCTAGTTGATAGGCAAGTCCGCTGGGCTGACCGAGCCGCCGGTCCGGTCGAGCGAGCGCCGCATCACGCATCGGCGACCCATCCCGTCCAAGCCCAGCCTCACCTCGCGTTGCCGCAGCGCCCGCAGTGCTGGGCTGGGGGCGGGGATTTCGGTGAAGCCCAGCCTGGCGTAGAACGGCCCGTTCCACGGCACGTCCCCGAAGGTGCACAGCGTGATCTCGCGGTATCCCTGCTCGGTGGCCCACTGACAGGCGGCGTTGACCAGGGCAGTGCCGATGCCGCGGCGCATCTCCCTGGGACGTACCGACAGGCCCTCGATGTGCGGCTGGCCGTCGATGAGTTCGAGCCTGATGTAGCCGACCGGCGGGTCGGGCGGTTGCTCCACCGGGTGGTCCGGGGGTTGCTCCACCGGGTGGTCCGGCGGTTGCTCCGCCGAAGGGGCCGGGGGTTGCTCCGCCGAAGGGTCCGGGGGTTGCCCGCTGGGTAGCCGGCGAGCTACCAGCAGCAGCCGCGCCGAGGCCAGCTCGTCGAGGCTGGCCGGTCCGGGGGTGCTGCCGTAGCCGGCTACCTCGAAGAGTGTGTCGGCGGCGACTTCGACCTCGATCAGGCGCGGCAGGTCCTGCGCGGTAGCCGGTTCGATGACGATCTGCCCAGCGGGCCTCGGTGCGGTGGCCGGTGGCGGTTCCGGGTCGGCCGCGCCTCGGGTGGCGAGCAAGCTGACGCCGCCGACCACGATCACCGCGCCGAACCAGGCGGCTGCGTGCGCCCGGCCGCCACCGAGCGCGAGGTCCCAGAGCCAGCCCAGGACGATCAGACCGGTCAGCAGGGCGGCGCCGCGGTACTTGGAGAGTCGCCTGGCCATCAGGGTGATCGCCTGATCATCAGGGATGGTCGACTGGCCAGTCGCCGAGTCATCAGAAGCCTCCGTGCCGGGGCGCGGGCGAGGTCATTGCAGCAGGATGGCAGCCTCGTGTGCCCAGTAGGTGAGGATCATGGCGGCTCCGGCCCGGCGGATCGAGAGCAGTGTCTCGAGCATGACCCGTTCGCGGTCGATCCACCCGCGCTCGGCGGCGGCCTCGACCATCGCGTACTCGCCGGACACCTGGTAGGCCGCGACCGGAACCGGTGAGGCCGCCGACACGGCGGCCAGAATGTCGAGGTAGGGCAACGCAGGCTTGACCATGACCATGTCGGCGCCCTCGGCCACGTCCAGTGCGGCCTCGGCCAGCGCCTCACGGACGCCCCGGCTCGGATCCTGCTGGTAGGTCAGCCGGTCGCCGGTCAGCGAGGAGTCCACTGCCTCCCGGAACGGTCCGTAGAACGCTGATGCGTACTTCGGCGCGTACGCCAGGACGCCGACATCGGACCGCCTCACCTCATCCAGAGCGTTCCGGACGACGCCGACCTGGCCGTCCATCATTCCGCTGGTGCCCAGCAGGTCAGCGCCGGCCTCGGCTTGCGCCCGCGCCATCGAGGCGTAGCGCTGCAGGGTGGCGTCATTGTCGACCGATCCATCGGTGGACAGCACACCGCAGTGGCCGTGGTCGGTGAACTCGTCCAGGCACAGGTCGCCCATCAGAACGGTCGCGTCGCCGAGCTCGAACTTCAGCCGAGCCAGTGCGAGGTTGAGGATGCCGTCGGGGTCGTCGGCGCCCGAGCCGGTGGGGTCCTTGTAGGCGGGAATCCCGAACAGCATCAGCCCGCCGACGCCGGCCTCGACGGCGCCGATCGCGGCCTTGGCGAGCGAGTCGAGGGAGTGCTGGACGACCCCTGGCATGGTGCCGACGTGGCGTGGCTCTGAAGCGTTCTCGGCCACGAACATCGGCAGGATCAGATCGCCCGGCCGCACCGAGATCTCACCGGCAAGCCGGCGCAAGGCAGCCGTCCGCCGCAGCCGCCGGGGCCGCGATACCGGGAAGGCGGGGAGCGCAGGAAGATCGTTCACGGGTCAAGCCTAACTCGCACCCGTTCGCTCACAGGAGTTATCCACAAGTCGGTGGGCGGTTGGGAGGGTCAAGATCCAATCGGGCATCATGTCCGTTATGAGTGAGCGGGGGTGGGTGGCCGGCTGGGCGCTGGCGGGTGCCTTGCTGGTGCTGGCCACCGGGTGCACCGGCGAGGCGACACCGAACACCTCGACGGTGCCGGTGGCCAGTTCGGCGGCTCCCACCAGCACGGCGGCCACGTCGGCGAGCCCTCGCCCGACTGCCCGGGCCTATCCGGCGGACGTGCCGCTGACCGGGCACAACGTCAACCCGGGCGAGAAGCCACCGCTGTATCCCGCCGCCGCCAAGGCCCGCACCCAGGCCGGCGCCAACGCCTTCGCCGAGTTCTACATGCACACCCTGGACTGGGCCTACGCCACCACCAACCCCTCCTACATGAAGCACTACACCGGCCCCTCGTGCGGACTGTGCACCGGCCTGGCCACCGGCATCAGCAAGACCGCCGCACAACACCACTGGTACCTCGGAGGCCGTTTTACCGTCCACACGGCGGCCTTCACAACGGTGGCACCTGTGACGGCACCTGCTGATTACTGCTCACACGTAAATGTGGATACCACTGCTGAGTCGGTCGTAGACCGAACAGGAAAGGTTTTTAGTGGTGACGGTGCTTATAAAAACCTAAAGGTCAAGATTTGCGCCAAGTTCATTAATTCGAAATGGCAAACTACCTATCTAGCACGCCCATGAACCGTCAGAAGATCACAGCTGTGCCGGCCCTCGTAGGCGCAGTCCTCCTGTGTTTAACGCAAGCGCCATCAGCGGGGGCTACTCCGCCTGGGGGTTGCGGTTCAGTCGGTGGAGGGTCCTTTGGAGGAGAACTAGGTGACGGCAACGTTGGCGTGTCCGGGACGTGTGGGGTGGTGTCGACGGATCTGCGGGACGGTGGCGGTTCGCCGGTGCTGGTCATCGATTGCGGTTATGCCACGGCCACCGATGACCACACCCACTGGAACCGGGCGTGCGGGCCGACCGGATTTCCGTGCCCACCGGTAGCCGGCACCGCCCACCCGCACCAGTTCATCACCGTGATCTCCCCGGCCGACACCGCCGTCCCGATCGCGGCCTGGTGCGCCGGCACGGCCACCCCGATGCCCTCCACAGCAGCGCTACGCGATGAGGTGATCCGGCTGCTGCACCCACCCCCGGTCGGCGTCTCACCCAGCACCGGCACCGCCCTGATCAACCTGCGAACCCTGTTCTGGATCAGCACACCCACCCAGGTCAACCTCGGCCAAGCCGCCCTGATCGGCTTCCCGGTCGACCTGCGCGTCAGCTACCAGCACACCGACTTCGACTTCGGCGACGGCACCACCGACACCCTCACCACCCCCGGCACCCCGTATCACCCGGCCACCGACTGCGGCCCCTGCACCGACCGGTTCGGCCACAACTACACCCACCGCGGCCCGGTCACCATCACCGCCCGCACCTACTGGCACGCCCAATTCCGCATCGGCACCGGCACCTGGACCGACATCCCCGGCGACGTCACCGCCACCCAACCCTCCCGAACCACCCTCACCGTCAAACAATCCCGAGCCACCCTCACCCCACCACGCTAAAACCACGCTGAAGCCACGGCAGGCGCGCACAACCATGGCTAGCGCCGGTTTCCGGCAGCGAGTTGAATCCGTCCATGACCTCCGCACCGCCGCCCGTCCTGCTCTCCTATGCCAGCGGCACCTCGACTTCTGCCCTGCTCGGCGACACCATCGGCGCCAACCTGGCCCGCACCGCCGCCTGGTATCCCGATCGTGACGCCGTCGTCGAGTGCGCCTCCGGGCGTCGGCTCAGCTACGCCGAGCTCGACGCCGCGGTCACCGACCTGGCCCGTGGCCTGCTCGCGCACCGGATCGGAGTCGGTGAGCGGGTGGGTATCTGGGCGCCGAACTGCATCGACTGGATGCTGGTGCAGTACGCCACCGCTCGGATCGGCGTGATCGCCGTCAACATCAACCCTGCCTACCGCAGCCACGAGCTGGCCTACGTGTTGAAACAGTCCGGTACCTGCGTGCTGTTCTCGGCCGTGGAGCACAAGGGCAGCGACTACCGCGCGATGGTGACGGAGGTCGCCGGCGACTGCCCCGAGCTACGCGAGGTCATCTACCTCGGCGAGCCCGGTTGGGCCGAGCTGATCGCCGACGGCGGGCCGGTACCGCCTGCCGAGGTGCAGGCGGTGGCCGACGGCCTGGACCCCGACGACCCGATCAACATCCAGTACACCTCCGGCACCACCGGCTTCCCCAAGGGCGCCACCCTCAGCCACCACAACATCCTCAACAACGGCTACCTGGTCGGCGAGGGCTGCTCGTACACCGAGCAGGACCGGATCTGCGTGCCGGTGCCCTTCTACCACTGCTTCGGCATGGTGATGGGCAATCTGGCGGCCACCAGCCACGGTGCCTGCGTGGTCATCCCGGCCGCCGGCTTCGACCCGGCCGCCACCCTGCGGGCGGTGCAGGACGAGCGCTGCACGTCGCTCTACGGGGTGCCCACGATGTTCATCGCCGAACTGGCGCTGGCCGATTTCGCCGACTACGACCTGTCCTCGCTGCGCACCGGGATCATGGCCGGGTCACCCTGCCCGGTCGAGGTGATGAAGCGGGTGATCAGCGAGATGCACATGGCGGAGGTGACGATCTGCTACGGGATGACCGAGACGTCACCGGTCTCGACCCAGACCCGGGCCGACGACTCGCTCGACCGCCGGACCTCCACCGTCGGCCGGGTGCATCCCCACGTCGAGGTTAAGGTGATCGATCCGGTCACCGGCCGGTTGGTGCCGCGGGGCACGACGGGTGAGCTGTGCACCCGGGGCTATTCGGTGATGCGCGGGTACTGGAGCCAGCCGGATCAGACTGCCGAGGTGTTGCTCAACGGTTGGATGCACACCGGCGACCTGGCGGTGATGGACGAGGAGGGGTACCTCGCCATCGTCGGGCGGAGCAAGGACATGGTGATCCGGGGCGGCGAGAACGTCTACCCCCGCGAGGTGGAGGAGTTCCTCTACTCCCATCCCGAGATCGAGGACGTCCAGGTGGTGGGCGTGCCGGATCCCAAGTACGGCGAGGAACTGCTGGCGGCGGTGCGGCTGCGCCCTGGTGCCGCGCTCACCGACCAGGACGTGCGGGACTACTGCCGCGGCCGGCTCGCGCACTACAAGGTGCCGCGCTACGTCCAGTTCGTCACCGAGTACCCGATGACCGTGACCGGCAAGATCCAGAAGTTCAAGATTCGCGACGCCGCGGTGGCCGAGCTGGGCCTGACAGCTGACGGCTGAGCGACCGCCGGTATCCAGATGGCACGCTGGCGGCATGATGCCGGCATGCTGAGTGACACCGAACGCCGCGCGCTGGACGCCCTGGACGAGCAGGCGCTGCACCGCAACCTGCTCGACCTGCTCGCGGTGCCCTCCATCACCGGCAGCGCCGCCGAGACCGAGTTGCTGCACACCCTCGCCGGGCAGGCCGAGCGGCTGGATCTCGAGGTGGACCTGTGGCAGCCGGACCTGGCCGAGCTGCGGGCCGATCCGGACTTCCCCGGCACCGAGGCCGAGCGGTCCGAGATCTGGGGTCTGGTGGCCGGCACGGAGCAGTCTGACGGCCCCACGGTGATCCTGCAGGGCCACGTCGACGTGGTGCCGCCCGGCGATCGGGCCGCCTGGCCGGGTGATCCGTTCACCCCGCGGCTGGAGGGCGAGCTGGTGCATGCGCGCGGCGCCTGCGACATGAAGGCCGGGGTGGCGGCCAACCTGGCCGCGCTGGCGGCGATCCGGGCCAGCGGCGTGCGGCTGACCGGCCGGCTCGCGCTGCACCTGGTGGCCAGCGAGGAGGACGGCGGGCTGGGCGCGTTCGCCACCCTGCGCCGGGGGCATCGCGGTGATGCCTGCCTGATCCCCGAACCCACCGCGCTCAGCATGATCACCGCCAACTGCGGCGCGCTGACCTTCGAGTTGAGCGTGCCCGGCGCGGCGGCGCACGGCAGCATCCGCACGGCCGGAGTCAGCGCCATCGAGAAGTTCCTGCCGCTCTTCGCCGGGTTGCAAGCGCTGGAGACCGAACGCAATGCCGACCCGGATCCGCTGCTGGCCGGCTACCAGATCGCGGCGCCGCTGTCGATCGGCCAGCTGTCCGCCGGTGACTGGCCGAGCACGGTGCCGGACCTGCTGGTGGCGCACGGCCGGTACGGGGTACTGCTGGACGAGGACCCGGCGGCGGCCCGGGCCGCGTTCGAGCAGCGGGTGGCCGAGGTGTGCGCCGCCGATCCGTGGCTGCGCGCGCACCCGGCCGCGGTGCGCTGGAGCGGCGGCCAGTTCGCCAGTGGCCGGCTGCCCGCCGGGAACCCGCTGCGGGAGGTGGTGGCCGGGGCACATGCCGACACGGTGGGCGGTCCGGTGACCGAGCGCGGCGCGCCGTACGGCAGCGACCTGCGGCTCTACGCCGGGGCCGGCATTCCGACCCTGCACTACGGGCCGGGCGATCCGGCGGTCGCGCACAGCGCGCAGGAACGGGTGTCCCTGACCGAGACCACGCAGACAGCCCGCACCCTGATCGTCGCCGCGCTGCGGCTGACCGGCAGCGCGAGCTAGGCCCACGTCTTATGGGCAAGCAGGCTCGGTCGGCGGTCATGGCACTGCTCGGTGCTGTGGCGCTGCTGGTCACCGGCTGCACGGGTGACGCCGCGCCGAACACGTCCAAGGTGGCCAGTTCGGCACCCGCCACCAGCACGGCGCCGACCCCGACCAGTCCGACCCCGACCAGTCCGACCCCGGCCAGTCCGACCCCGGCCAGCCCCGCCCCGACTGCCCAGCCGTATCCGGCGGACGTGCCGCTGACCGGGCACAACGTCAAGCCCGGCGAGAAGCCACCGCTGTATCCGGCCGCCGCCAAGGCCCGCACCCAGGCCGGCGCCAACGCCTTCGCCGAGTTCTATATGCGCACCCTGGACTGGGCCTACGCCACCACCAACCCGTCCTACCTGAAGCACTACTCGGCAGCCTCGTGCGGTTTATGCACCGGGTTGGCTACCGGCATCACCCGCACTGCCACCCAGAGACACCGGTACCTCGGCGGCCGGCTCACCATCCACCCCGCCACGACAACCGCCATCGGCCCGGCCACGGCGCCAGCCGACTACTGCTCCATAGTGACCGTCGATATCACGGCGCAGTCGATCGTGGACCGCACCGGCGAAGTCGTAGATGTGGAACCAGCCCATCCGAACCTGCGATGGAAGGTATGCGCACAATCGTTCACAACCCTATGGCGAGCCACCTACCTTGCAGGCGCGAAGTGACCCGCGCGAAGTGACCCGCGCGAAGTGACCGGTAGCCGCCGACCAAACGTGAACGCCGACTTACTCAGAAGACGGTGTAACCGCCATCGATGACCAGCACCGTGCCGGTCATGAACGACGACGCGCGGCTGGCCAGGAAGACCACTGACGGAGCGATCTCCTCCGGTTCGGCCGCCCGCTGCTGCGGTGCGTCGCCGATCCAATGTTGGGCGAACTCCGGACGGTCGACCGGCGCCATCTCGGTCCGGACATAGCCCGGCGCGACCGCGTTGACCCGGACACCGTGGGGAGCCCACTCAGCCGCGAGCGACTTCGTGAGCTGATGCACCGCGGCCTTGGACGCGTTGTACCCCGGCTGCCACTGCGGACGGTTCACGATCTGGCCGGATATCGACCCCACGTTCACGATGGCGCCGCTGCCGGCCCGCACCATCAGCGCCCCGAAGACCTGGCAGCCGTTCCATACGCCGGTCACGTTCACGTCGAGAACCGTGCGCCATTCCTCGTCGCTCACCTCCAGCGCGGGCCGGTGGATGCAC
Source organism: Jatrophihabitans sp. (assembly GCF_036389215.1). Lineage (GTDB taxonomy): Bacteria > Actinomycetota > Actinomycetes > Mycobacteriales > Jatrophihabitantaceae > Jatrophihabitans_A. The sequence continues at coordinate 4,721 of NZ_DASVQG010000296.1, read as the reverse complement.
GTTCCGGCATTGTTGACCAGGATGTCCACGCGTCCGAACTCCGCCGTGATCTGCTCGGCGGCACTGGCAACCGCAGAACGGTCGGCGACATCGGCCGAGAACGCCGCCGCACGAATACCCTTGGCGCTCAGTTCCGATACGACGTCAGCATTCGCCGCCTCGTTGCGGGCCACGATCGCTATCGAGGCGCCGGCCTCACCGAGCGCGTGCGCGAACGCACGTCCCAAGCCGCGATTGCCGCCGGTGACCACGGCGACCTGATCCTTGACGGCGAACGTGTCCAGCACCGGCATCTGCTCCACCAACCTCAGCTAGCTCATCGGAGGGCGCCTCGCGTACCGGAGGTCCCCTCCGACTCACGCTAATGCCCTGCTGACTCCGGCCGCGTCACGCACGTCGCCCAAAAGCCCGGCTTCCGCCGGAAAGGACAGAGCCCGCCCCAATTCATCGACGCTGGCGCCCCAACCCGCCCGGTCCTAGGCTCCGGGATCACCCAACCCGAGGAGGAGTTCATGAAGGTACGCCGAGGTCAGGCCCTAGCCCTGGCGGTCGCCGCCGCGAGCGGCTCGCTGGTGTTCATGGCGCCGCCGGCATTGGCCGACGGTTCGTTGTTCGGCCAGACCTGCTGCGATCCGGGGGGTGCCAAGGTCACCGCGTACGCGAACTTCATCAGCCGGTATCACGTCAGAGTCGAGGACATCAAACTCACCGACCTGTGCCCTGCTGACGGGCACAGCGTCTACGTCCAGTTCCAGTACCAGCAGAGTAGCGGCGACTGGGTCGTGCGCGGCGACAACCGCGAGAACCACGCAAGCTGCGACGCCGGCGCCACTTCGGAGACCCCCTACGACTTCACAGCCACCTCCGGACGGATCAACGCCGTCCGGCTGAAGGTCTGTGTCGACGAGACCTGGCCGAACGCCGACGACTGCCAGTACACCAACTACCGCTACAACCAGTACGACTGAGCAACCTGCCTGCCGAGTCCGGCGGTAAGTGCTGCGGGGCACCGGCGGCACGGCCCGAAGGCCTGCGACCGGTGCCCCGCTCGTACAGCGAATTGCCTCGTACAGCGAACCAGCTACCGGACGGTGCGACTCCGCGATCCGGTACGGGACCGGCGGGCCGGTGCGGCGGCCGCCTTCTCCCGCTCCTCCTCGGCCCGCTTGACCGCGAACTCGGCGAGCGCGTCGATCAGCGCGGACACGCTGGCGATCTCGGGCTGCACGTCCACCCGCAAACCGAACTCCCGCGCGGTCGCCGCGGTCTGCGGGCCGATGCAGGCCACCACCGTCTTGTTGTGCGGCTTGCCGGCGATCCCGACCAGGTTGCGCACCGTCGAGGACGAGGTGAAGCAGACGGCCTGGAAGCCGCCGGACTTGATGGCGTCCCGGATCTCGGCCGCCGGCGGCGCCGCTCGCACCGTCCGGTAGGCCGTCACGTCGTCGATCTCCCAACCGCGCTCGCGCAAACCTTCGGCGAGGGTCTCGGTGGCGATGTCGGCCCGCGGCAGCAGCACCCGGTCGATCGGGTCCAGCACGTCGTCATACGGCGGGAAGTCGGCCAGCAGGCCTTCCGAGGACTGCTCACCGGAGGGCACCAGCTCCGGCCGGATGCCGAAGGCCCGCACCGCCTCGGCCGTCTGATCCCCCACGCAGGCGATCTTCACCCCGGCGAACGCCCGGGCGTCCAGGCCGAACTCCTCGAACTTCTCCCGGACCGCCTTCACGGCATTGGTCGAGGTGAACACGATCCACTCGTACCGTCCGGTCACCAGGCCCTTGATCGCGCGCTCCATCTGGGTCGGCGTCCGCGGCGGCTCGACGGCGATGGTCGGAACCTCGACCGGTACCGCGCCGAAGTCCCGCAGCCGGTCGCTCATCGCGCCGGCCTGCTCCTTGGTGCGCGGCACCAGGATCTTCCAGCCGAACAGCGCCCGCGACTCCCACCAGGCCAGCTTCTCCAGTGCCGCGGCGCCCTTGCCGATGCTCAGCACCACCGAGCCCTGCATGCCCGCTGCCGACAGCTCGGCCTCGGCCAGGGTTCCGGCGACGGTGACCTGAGCGGTCGTGGTCCCCGCCGACGTCACCACCATCGGGCTGTCCGGCTTGAGCCCCGAGGCGACCAACTGCTCGGCCACCGAACCGACCTCGACCGCCTCCAGGGTGAGCACCAGGGTGCCCGGCGTCGCCGCCAGCGCCTCGAAGTCGACCGGCTGGCCCTGCCGCAGGTCCACTTCGGTGTGCATCGGCCCGCTCGGCACGCCGGCGTAGCTGGTGGTAGCCGCCGCCATCGACAGCGCCGGAACGACCTCGAACGGCACCGCGGTCTTGCCGACGGCCAGCACCTCGCGGGTGACCGCGTCGGAGCCGAACGGATCGCCGCAGACCACCCGCACCACCACCAGGCCGTTGCGAGCCTCCGCCAGCACCGCCTTGGCAGCTTCGGCGGGTATCGGGTCCGCCGGCCGGATCTCGCCGCGGATCAGAGCCCGCACGGCTTCGGAGACCTGGGCGTCGACAAAGGCCACCTGGGCCGATGCCAGCACCTCGGCGGCGCGCACGGTGAGCAATCCAGCGTCGCCCGTGCCGGTGCCCACGAAGGACACCTTGCCGACGGACTTACGCGCTCGCGTCATTTCGAGCTCCCCATCATGATGTTCGCGCCGAGATCGATCAGTTCAGCGGCCAACCGCTGCCCGACCTCCTCGGCATTGTTGAGTGGACCGGTAGCCGACAACCGGACGGCGTCGCTGCCGTCGATCGCGGTGACCGAGCCACGAAGGAAAACTTCGAGCAGGCCGTCCTCACCCTCGGTGACTTCGGCGAGTGCCCCCACCGGGGCGGTGCAGCCTGCCTCCAGGGCAGTGAGCAACGACCGCTCGGCAGCGACCGCCGCCCTGGTCGGGTGGTCATCCAGCGGCGCCAGCATCGACCGGGCATCCTCGTCGGACGCCCGGCATTCGACGGCCAGCGCCCCCTGCGCCGCTGCCGGCAGCAGCTGGATCGGGTCGAGCAGCTCGGTGATCACCTCGGTCCGGCCGAGCCGGTGCAGGCCGGCCACCGCGAGCACCACGGCATCGAGCTGACCGGCGCCGGTGCCGACCTTGGCCAGCCGGGTGTCGACGTTGCCGCGGATCGGCACGATCTCCAGGCCGAGGTCCAGCGCGCGCAGCTGCGCGCCGCGGCGTGGCGAGCCGGTGCCGACCCGGGCGCCGGTAGGCAGCTCCAGCAGGGTCAGCCCGTCACGGGCGCACAGCGCGTCGCGCGGGTCCTCGCGCCGCGGCACGGCCGCCACCGCGATCCCCGGGGCCGCAGCGGTGGGCAGGTCCTTGAACGAGTGCACGGCAACGTCGATCTCACCCGCCAGCAGCGCCTCACGCAGCGCCGAGACGAAGACCCCGGTACCGCCGATCTGCTCCAGCGGGCTGCTGGAGCGGTCACCCTCGGTCGAGACCAGGACGGTCTGCACCGGCACGTCGGGATTGCTGTCGGCGAAGGCGTCCACCACCAGCTGGGTCTGGGTGCGGGCCAGCAGGCTGGCCCGGGTGCCGACCCGGATGGTGCGAGTGGTCATCATCTATCCGCTCACCGCCCCGGAGTCGCCGGTGCCGTCATCCAGGACAGCCCCGTCATCCAGGACAGCCCCGTCCGGCAGGACAGCACCGGCCAGCGGCTCGCCGTCGGCGAAGTCGGCGTCCAGCGGTTCGGCCCGCCGTACCGCGGTCACCGAGCCCGGCCGGGCCGGGTCGAGGTCGAACAGCTCCCGCAGCGCGGCGGCATAGGAGTTGCCCTCCGGCGTGGCAGCGAGTTCCTTCACCCGGACGGTCGGGGCGTGCAGCACCTTGTCGACGGCTCGGCGGACGACGCTGGCGAGCTCGTCGCGGACCGCGGGGTCCAAGCCGGGCAGCCGGCTGTCCAGCCGCACCAGCTCGCTCTCCACCACCTGAGCGGCCCGGGCGCGCAGCGCGGTGACGGTCGGCGCGACCGCCCGTACCTGCTGACTGGTCAGGTAGCTGCGCAGCTCGGTGGCCACGATCGCCATCGCGGCCGCCACTTCGGCGTCGCTGACCATCGCCCCGGAGTTGCGCAGCACGTCGAGGTCGACGTAGTGCACGTCGGCCATCAGCGACACCGCCGGGTCGACGTCGCGGGGCAGCGCCAGGTCGAGCACCACCAGCGGCCGGCCGGCCCGTCGGCGCACGTCCGGCGCCTCCACCACCAGTCCGGTGGCGCCGGTGCACGAGATCAGGACGTCAGCGGCGGCGATCTCGTCGGCCAGGAACTCCATCGAACCGGTCCGGCCGCCGAGGCCGGCTGCCAGCCGGAGCGCCCGGTCGGGGGTGCGGTTGATCACCACCGCGTCCAGGTCGGCACCGCCGGCCAGCCGCTGCAGCGTCGCACCGGCCAGGGCGCCCATCGAGCCCGCGCCCAGGATCACGACCCGCTTGCCGACCAGCTGCTCGGTTCCGCCCACGGCGTCGGCGGCCTGCTGCAGCGCCACCGAGACCACCGACGCGCCGGCCCGGTCGATGCCGGTCTCGGCATGCACCCGCTTGCCGACCCGCAGCGCGGTCTGGCTCGCCTCGTGCAGCACCTTGCCGACCGTTCCGGCCTGGGTACCGCTGGCGTAGGCGTTGCGAAGCTGGCCGAGGATCTGGGACTCACCGACCACCATCGAATCCAGCCCGGCCGCGACCTGCAGCAGGTGGTCGGCGGCGG
>NZ_DASVQG010000295.1:0-8158 GCF_036389215.1 Jatrophihabitans sp. | reverse complement strand
CATGCGCAGGGGGTTCGCCGACCCCGTCACCCTGCACAGCAGCGTGCGGGCCCTGCGCACGGTGCGCAGGGTGCTGAGCTGCGATGCCGTCGTGCTGGCCGGCGGCCGTGGCGTCCGGCTCGGCGGTCACGAGCTCGGCGCCAAGGCACTCATCCGGCTGGCCGGCTGGCCGCTGGCCGACCATGTGTTGCTGGCTGCCAGCTTCGCCGCCACCCGGGTGCAGGTCGGCCCGGCCCGGATCGCCCTGGGCAGCCCGGAGTTCTGCCTCGAGCGCCCGGCCGGGGGCGGCCCGGTCGCCGCGATCGCCGCCGCCCTGGACCGGATCACCCAGCCCAGCGTGGCCGTCCTGGCCGGTGACCTGCCCTTCATCGGCCCGGCCCTGGCAGAGCTGCAGCGCTGCGTCGCTCCCGGTACCAGTGACGTGGGCGTGCTGGTGGACACCAGCGGCCGGGTCAACTACCTGGCCGCGGTGTGGCGGACCGCCTCACTGCGGGCGGCAGTGGCGGCGCTGCCCTCGACCGCCAACGCTGCGGTGCGGGCGCTGTACGACGGGGTCGAGATCGCCCACGTCCCGGACTTCGATGCCTGTTCCGCCGATGTCGACACACCCGATGACCTGCGCGCGGCAGCGGAGCGGATCAGACGCCGCAGCCCGGGACGGCTGCCGACATCGCCGCTCGCATGGCCTCGACTGGAGCTGCACTCCCCGTCATGAGCTCGACCTGCCGGGCAGCCTGGTGCAGCAGCATCGCCGCGCCGCTGACCACCGGGGCACCGGCCGCGGCCAGCGCGCCGGCCAGCGGCGTCGGCCACGGGTGGTACACCACGTCCAGCAGTGCCTGGTCGGCGCGGAACGGCAGGCCGGCGTAGCGGTCGGCGGCTCCGGCCGGCAGCGTGGCGATGATCAGGTCGGCATCCAGCCAGCGTTGGGGCTGCGACAGCGGCGCCACGCTCACCTGCCGGTCCAGCCGCCGCGCGGTGGCCAGCAGCTCCCCGGCCCGGGACGGTTCGCGGACCAGCACGGTGACCCGGTCGGCATCGGGCAGGGCGGCCAGTGCGGCCTGGGCGGTTCCGCCGGCACCGAGCACGGTGACCGCTCCCCCGGCGGCCAGGCCGGCGGCGGCGAGCGCATTCTGAATCCCGGTCCAGTCGGTGTTGTCGGCATGCCAGCCGGCCGGGCCACGCAGCAGCGTGTTGCCGGCGCCGATGGCGGCCGCCTCCGGGCTGACCGAGCCGGCCACCCGCAGCACCTGGCGCTTGAGCGGCATGGTGCACGAGTAGCCCACCACCTCGGCCCCGGAGCGCGCGAGCAGGCCGGCCAGGCCGTCGGAGTCACACTCGATCGCGGTGTAGCTCCAGTCGGTCAGGCCGAGTGCCTGGTAGGCGGCCCGGTGCAGTACCGGCGACAGCGAGTGCCCGACCGGCTTGCCGAGCACCGCCGCCGAACGCCGCGGCAACTAGCAGCCCCAGCCGTTCGCCTTGCACTTGGCTACCGCGGCCGACCAGGCCTTCTCGTCGGCGGTGAAGATGTGGTGGCCCGCCGCGTCGGCCACCACGTAGTAGAGCCAGTTGCCGGCAGCCGGCTGGATCGCGGCTCGCAGCGAGGCCTCGCCGGGATTGGACACCGGAGTGGGCGGCAGGCCGGGGTGGGTGCGGACGTTGTACGGCGAGTTCTCGGCGTAGGTGACCGAGTTCGGATCCTTGCCGGTCAGCGCCACCCCGTAGCGGTTGGCCGCGTCGATGCCGATCGGCGTGCCCTTGGCCATCCGGTTCAGGATCACCCGGGCCACCTTGGGCCGGTCTTCGGCGAACTTGGCCTCGGACTCGATCAGCGAGGCGATGATCAGCGCCTGGTACGGCGTCAGCCGCTGGGCCTTGGCCGCCGCCGCGAAGCCGAGCTTGCGGTACTCGGTGCCGAACTGGGCGGCGAGCTGCTGCACCACCTGGTCGGCGGTCTGGCCCGGGTCGAACTCATAGGTCGAGGGGTACAGGAACCCCTCGGCGGTCTTGGGGCTGAGCCCCTCAGGCAGGCCCAGGTTCGAGATCCGGCCGGCGGCTGCCCGTAGCTCGGCGATGGGCAGGCCGGTCTTGCTGGCCAGCAGCGTGAGCACCTGCTTCTCGGTGTAGCCCTCGGGGATGGTGACCTCGGACACCAGGCGGTTGGCCGGATCGAGGATGGCGGCCATGGCGGCCTTGCCGGAGGCGCGCAGCGGCACCCGGTACACACCGGCCTGGATGTCGCTGGCCCGGCCGGAATCCTCGGCGGCCGTGATGAACGCGCGGCTGGACTTGACCACCCCGGCTCGCACCATCGCGGCCGCGACGTCGCTGGCGCCGTCGCCCGGTGACACCTTCACCTGGGTGAATCCCTGGCCCGAGCCGGAGTAGTCCGGGGTGGCGAACCGCTTGCTGACCGAGGTGACGATCTTGTAGCTGACCCCGATCAGGCCGAGGATCAGGATGATAGCGACGAAGGGGGCGAACCGGTGCGCTCGCCGGCGTCCCTGGTGACGCTGCGAACGCTTGCGGGCGCCCGGGACATGGGGCGCGCCGTCAGGGGAGGCGAACAGCAGGTGCTCGTCATCCCGCAACTCGTCGATCGAACCCTCCACCGTGTGAGGCCTTCCAATCCACTATTCAGGGTGGTGCTGGGTTGTTCAGGTGGTGCTGGTGGAACCGTCCAGGTAGGACTGCAAGATCTCAACGGCCGCGGCCTGGTCGACCACGGAGCGCTTGGCGCGGCCTCGGACGCCGCTTGACCTGAGGTTACGCTGCGCCAGAACCGTGGTGAGCCGCTCGTCGACGTAAACTACCGGACGCGGCGCGATCCGTGCCGCGACGGCCCGGCCGTACTCGCGGGCGTCCTGCACCGCCGCCCCGGCCCGCCCCGCCAGGGTCTGGGGAAGCCCGATCACCACGCCGACCGCATCGTGCTCGCTCAGCAGTGCGGCCAGCTCGTCGAGATCGGAGCCCAGCCGCCGGTCCCGGCGCAGGCTGGCCACCGGCACCGCGAGCACTCCGCGCGGGTCACTGCGGGCCACCCCCACCCGGACCGAGCCGACATCCACCCCGAACCACACGCCGGCTTGGCGAGGCTCAGGAGCCACCGGCCGCCGGCTTGTCGGCCGTCGGGCTGACCGCCGCGGCGACGTCGCCGGCCGGACCGGGTACCACGGCGCCGCTCGGTGCGGCGGCGCCGGTGGACAGCGCAGTCTCCCCGCCGGCATCGAGTCCTGCCGCGGCCCGCAGCGTGGCCTCCTGGGCGGACATGGCCTCGCGCACGTCGCCGGCGAAGTCGCGCAGCGCGGCGGCCAGCTCAGACAGCCCCGCCCCGAGGCTTGCGGCAATCCCCTGCGGCGTCATCCGCTCCGCGGCCCGGGACAGCCTGCGGAAGATCAGCACGCCGAGGGTGGCGCCGAGGGCGAGCCAGAACAGCCTGCGCATGTCAGCGGTCCCCGCCACGCCGGCTCGCGCGACGGTTGGCCCGCGCCGCCGCGATCGCCTGGCTGTCCTGCCGCTTGCGCAGGCTGGAGCGAACGCCGTAGGAGAAGGCCGCGACCTTGATCAGCGGGGTCCCCACGGTCGAGGACACGATCGCGGTCAGCGCCGCGGCATTCGAGGTGATCGAGCTGACGCCGTGGGTGATGCCCTCCATCTGTTCCAGCTGGCTGTTGACGTTGGCCACCGTGGTCTGGGCGCCGGTGAGCAGCGGGGTCGCGCCTTCGTGCGTCTTGCGGATCGCGAGGGTCGCCTCGTCCAGCGTCCTGCCCAGTTTCAGCAGCGGGATCGCGAGCAGCAGGACCAGCAGGACGAACGCACCTGCGGCGATCAAAGCGGCGATGGCTCCAGCGTGCACGCGGTGCCTCCTTCGGTTCTCGGATGTTGATGGACCTTACCCGCTGGGCGATCAGCGCCGGTTGCCACGGATCACCGCGCGCAGCTTGGCCAACCGCTCACCGATCGCCCGCTCGGCGCCACGCTGGCCGGGCTGGTAGTAGTCGCGCCCGACCAGTTCGTCCGGCGGGTACTGCTGGGTGGCGACCCCTTCGGGCAGGTCGTGCGGGTACTGGTACTTCTGGGCGTGGCCGAGCTTGCCGGCGCCGGCGTAGTGACCGTCCCGCAACGGCGGCGGAACCGAGCCGGCCGATCCGGCGCGGACGTCTGAGATGGCGGCGTCGATGGCCGTGATGACGGCATTGGACTTCGGTGCCAGCGCGAGGTGGATGGTGGCCTGGGCAAGGTTGATCCGGGCTTCGGGCATGCCGATCAGGGCCAGCGCCTCGGCTGCCGCGGTAGCGGCCAGCAGCGCCGTCGGATCGGCCATGCCGATGTCCTCGCTGGCATGCACGACCAGCCGGCGAGCGATGAACCGCGGGTCCTCCCCGGCCACGATCATCCGGGCCAGGTAGTGCAGGGCGGCGTCGACGTCAGAGCCCCGGATGGACTTGATGAAGGCGCTGATGACGTCGTAGTGCTGGTCGCCGTCGCGGTCATAGCGCACGGCCGCGGTGTCGACGGCTTGTTCCAGTGCCGCGAGGCTGATCTGCCGGCCGCCGTCGGCCTGCACGGCGCCCGCCGCGGCTTCCAGCGCAGTGAGCACCCGGCGGGCGTCGCCGCCGGCCATCCGCAGCAGGTGGGCCCGGGCCTCGCCGTCGAGGGTGACCGCGCCTGCCAGCCCCCGCTCGTCGGTCAGTGCCCGGTCGATCAGCTGGTCGAGGTCGTCGTCGGTGAGCGGTTGCAGGGTCAGCAGCAGGCTGCGCGAGAGCAGCGGGGCGACCAGCGAGAAGTACGGGTTCTCGGTGGTGGCCGCGACCAGGGTGACGGTCCGGGCCTCGACCGCGGCGAGCAGCGAATCCTGCTGGGTCTTGGAGAAGCGGTGAATCTCGTCGATGAACAGGACGGTGGGCCGGCCACCGTGTTCGAGGGTGCGGCGGGCGGTGTCGATCACCGACCGGACGTCCTTGACGCCCGCGCTGAGCGCCGACAGCTGGACGAAACGCCGGTTGCCGGCGGTGGAGACGATGGTGGCCAGCGTGGTCTTGCCGGTGCCGGGTGGGCCGTAGAGGATCAGCGACATCGGGGCGTCCCCCTCGACCAGCCGGCGCAGCGGTGAGCCGGGGCCGAGCAGTTGCCGCTGGCCGAGCACCTCGTCGAGGGACCGCGGGCGCATCCGGACCGCCAGCGGGCTGTTCGGGTCGTCGGCGCCGCCGACCTGGCCGGCGCTGCCGTAGCGCCCGCCGTCGTACGGTCCGCCGTCGAACTGGGGGTTGTTGCCGGCCGCCGTTGCGCGGCTGTCCTCATCCGGCTCGCCGAACAGCGTCATGACCGGTGCCCGGCGGGCCGTGTCGTGGCTGCTGGCATCCTCACTCCTTGCCGACTCCCCGCTTGCTGACTGCCGCGTGCCCGTCTCCGTGCCGACTCGGTGCCCGGCATGCTCGGCGTGCCGACCCGTGCCCGGCGTGCCCGGCGTGCCCGGCCAACCCTAGCCCGCGACACGCCGAGCGGCCGCCGCCACCGCAGGCTCATTAGATTAGGAGCCACGCGGGCTTCGACCGCGGGGATGGAGTTGCTGCCGATGGGTGTCATGACGGCACGACGCAGAATCACCCGGGTTCGGGCCGGGTCGCCGGACGAGCCGCGCAACGTCGAGTCCGTGGGCGACGAGCTGACCGTCGAGGCGCCGCTGAACCTGATCGTCTCCGGGGAGTCGATCGCGACCCTGATGCGCACACCTGGTCATGACCTCGAACTGGCGGCGGGCTGGCTGACCGTGGAATCGGGGGTCCGGTCGGCCGCGGAACTGCTGGGCCTGCGGCAGTGCCGCACCTCTGACGACCTCGAGCTGCGGGCCGCTGACGGGATCGACGGCATCAGCGGCCGGGGCATCGACCAGGTGCATCTGGCGCTGGCCGACGGCGTGCAACCGCCCCGGCCCCGGGCCTGGGTGACCGGGGCGGCGTGCGGGGTCTGCAGCGCCGACGTCCTCGACCTGAGGCCGCTGCGCCGGTCCGCTCCGCACACCACGGGCTGGACCGTCGCGGCGGAGGTGCTGCAGGGGTTGCCGGACCGGGTGCGGCAGCGGCAGCGGACCTTCGACCGGACCGGCTCGCTGCACGCCGCCGGGCTGGCCACGGACACCGGGGAGCTGCTGGTGGTCCGCGAGGACGTCGGGCGGCACAACGCGGTGGACAAGGTCACCGGCTGGGCGCTGTTCGCCGGCCGACTGCCTGCGACTGACCTGCTGCTGGTGGTCAGCGGCCGGGTGTCGTTCGAGATCATCCAGAAGGCGGTGGCGGCCGGGGTGGCCGGGGTGGTGGCGGTGTCGGCCCCCTCGGACCTGGCCGTGGATCTCGCTCGCGATCACGACCTGGTGCTGGCCGGCATGGTGCGGCCGGGCCGGATGAACGTCTACGCCGGCAGCCCGCTGGTGACCGGCCTGGAGTAGGTGGGTTGCCGGCGTTCGGATGGCAGCTCGCTGGGGCGGTCGAGGCAGCTCGGCAACCGATCGAGGCAGCTCGGCGGCCAGCCGGGTGGGCCGTTCTGGCCGAGGGCGTCGGCCTGGCAGTGCTGATGCCGGTGATGGGCTTACACGAACAACTTGCCCTCGTCGAGATTGAGCGCGTGTTCGATCGCGTTCGCGCTCTCCCGGGAGCAGCTGTCCCGGCGGCCGGTGCACAGGTGGTTCACCGTGGAGTGGCTCAGCCCGGCTCGTCGGGCCAGTTCCCGCTCGGTCATGCCGGCCAGTTCCAGGCACTCGACCAAGATTTCCCTGCTCCGTAGGCGCATGACAGCTCACCTCCCGTCACCGCGGGGGGTTTCGGCCCGGGCGTCAAGTACCCATGACGGACAGGGCGTCCGGCGGTGTCGGACTCCCTGGGCATACAGGCCTCCAGCATGGACGCGGCGGGCAGACGAGAGAATGACAGGCAGCGAAAGCAAGCTTTCTTTTCTGCAGTCGTTCTATCGATCTTGGCTGCGAGTACTTGTTTTGTCAAGTACTGTCGGACGGCGGGTCCGATGCTGTAGAACGGAGGTTAAGGACTGCCCGCCCTGGCGGATCCCGGAATCCCAGACGTGATCAGTAGAGTGCCCAGACGAATAGCAGGCACTAGTACTCGCTGCCACGTGTAGACAGCCGGTGTGGTGTGGTTTGGCGTGGAGGTACAGGAATGGAAAAGGAATTTCGGTATGCATGCGTTTCGTAGGCTGATCCAGGCACGTATGGACGAGCGCGGGTACAAACCGGCCGATGTCGTACGTCTGTCAGGCCTGTCGAGGCAGACGTTGCACTCCATCCTCACCGATTCGCGGGACACGATCAAAGAAATGCCCTCACGCAAGACCGTGTACGTGCTTGCCGAGGCCCTGCGGATGCCTGCGGACCAGTTGCTCATCGCGGCCGCCGAAGCCTACGGCGTGCCGGTCGCCGCGCCGGTCATGGTTCCCACCGTCACGGACGTGTCGGACGCCGAACTCGCCCGGGAACTGCTGCGTCGAGCTGTCGCTCGAGAAGAGAATGGCGGCGCGGTGCCGCCACCGCTGCAACTGTCGAACATCGACGGCGAATCGGTGCTGGCGGTCGTGGACCTGCGGCGGCGGCTGCTGGCCGAAGCCGCCGCCGAGGCCGATGACCGTCCGGGACTGGCCGAAACGCTGGATCACCTGGCGAGGGTGATCACCGCCGCCCTGGCTCAGGCCGCCAAAGCTGCCGACTGAAGCCCCTCGTACGGAATAGGTGAGTTTGCGACACTCCACTACTCTGCCATTCAGCATTTCGAGATGCATTACATCGCTAATAGGCACGCCGATGTAGACAGACTTGCCTTGATCCCTCGATAAGAACATGCAGTCCTACTTAGGTAATTGCAGATTCGAGGGGCCAGCAGTGATGGAACGCATATCTCGACGGCTCAGAAAGGAGGGTCGCCGAGATATGTCCGGCCAGCCAGGGCGCGTTCGGCGGGCCGTTCGGCTGGGACACCGCCGGTGGCGGCCGACCCGGTGTGGGGACGGTTGCTCCAGCGTTGTGGTGGGTGGTTGGTGTGTGGGTGGCCGGTGTCGTCGGTCCAGGTGAGTGTCCCGTCGTGGTTGCGGTGGTATTGCCAGCCGGTGTTGGCCTTGCAGAGGTTGTGTCGGCGGCAGGCCAGGGCGGCGTTGC
>NZ_DASVQG010000294.1:0-23485 GCF_036389215.1 Jatrophihabitans sp. | reverse complement strand
CCGGCGCGGTGATCCCCGGCTGGGACAAGACCCTGGTCGGCCAGCGGCTCGGCAGCCGGGTGCTGCTCTCCATTCCGCCGGCCGACGGCTACGGCAGTCAGGGACAGCCCGACGCCGGCATCACCGGCACCGACACGCTGGTCTTCGTCGTCGACCTGATCGCTGCCTACCATCCGAACGCCTCGGCGCCGGGCACCCCGGTGGCCAAGCTGGCCAGTGGCCTGCCCAAGATCACCAACGTGGCCGGCAAGCCCCCGGTGGTCACCAGCACGGCCGGCGTGAAGGCTCCCAAGAAGCCCACCGCCACGCTGCTGGTCGCGGGCACCGGTGCCAAGATCGATGCCGCCAAGACCCTGGTGCTGCAGGTGGTGCAGACCGATCTCGCGACTGCCAAGAACACCCAGTCGACCTGGGGCAAGGCGCCCCAGACGGTGGCCGCCAAGAACGTGCTCACCGTGGCCACGGTGCTCAGTGGGCGCAACATCGGCAGCCGGGCGCTGATCCTGGTGCCGGCGCGGCCCGCCACCGCGGCCAGCGGCAGCCAGCAGGCGCAGCCCGCCACCCCCGCGCAGCTGCTGATCGTGGACGTGGTGGGGCAGTTCTAGCCGCTTCCGCCCGCTGTGGGCAACGCCGCCCGCTGTGGGCAACGCGGCGCTATGCGGGCTGACGAACCCAAGCGGCGTTGCCGACCGCGTGTAACCTTGCAATCGAACGGGGGTGCCAACGACATGCGACGCGATCAACGCCTGCGCATCCTAGCTACCTCCTGCCTGGCCGCAGCAGGGGCGGCCGCCACGCAGCTTGCATCGGCTCAGTACGTGCCCGAAGTGCTTCAGCCTTTCTTCGTGACGCTCGGCGCTGTCGTTGCAGGGACCGCGTACTGGCTGCCCGGCAGCCAGCGGGCACCTCTCAAAAAAAACGAACTTAGTTACCTTCCTTTTTGAAGGTAACTAAGTTCGGCCCCAACAAACTTGTCGGTGGCATGGTGGACAATTCAGGGCATGAAGCAGGAATTCAGCATCCCGAAGCTGGCCCTAGAGCTGCGGTCAGAGCTGGACGCTTACGTCCTGCTAGAGGATCTGCGGTGGGGCGACGGTGGCCCGGAGTCGTGCCCCAAGTGCGGCGCGGTCGGTCGGCAGTACTTCCTGAACCCGGCCAACGGCGCGTCCCGTAAGACCCGCACCGGCAAGGCGTCGGAGCGTCGGGTGTGGAAGTGCGGGCACTGCCGCAAGCAGTACTCGGTGCTGACCGACAGCATCTTCCACGGCACCAAGATCAGCATCCGAACCTGGCTGCTGGTGATCTTCGAGGTCGCCTCATCGAAGAACTCGGTCAGCGCGTGGGAGATCAGCCGCAAGTACGAGATCACCAACGAAACCGCGTGGCACATGCTGCACCGCATCCGCGAGGCGATGAAGTACGAGCCAGTCGCGGGGCTGCTCGGCGGCGCGGTCCAGGTCGATGAGACTTGGATCGGGGGTGAGCCGAAGAACCGGCACCGGCGCAGCAAGCTTGAAGCGGACCGGAAGAAGGGCCCATCGGACAAGCAGCCGGTGGTGTCGTTGGTGCATTACGAGACTCGCTCGGTCCGCGCCCGCGTGGTCGCCGACGTGACCGGCAAGTCGCTGCTGCCAGCCATCGAGGAGATGATGGACACCAAGCGCACCCACTTGCACACCGACGGCGGGGCCGGTTACCAGCGCATCGCCTCGCAGTTCGCCGCCCACGAAACGGTGGATCACAGCAGCGGGGAGTACACGCGGGGCAACGTGAGCACCAACCTCAACGAGGGGTTCCACGCCCAGCTGAAGCGGTCCATCGACGGCACCCACCACCACGTGTCAGTGGTGCACCTACAGCGCTACCTAGACCAGTTCGCCTGGCTCTACACCCACTGCAAAGCCACCGACTCCGCGCGCATGCGGGCTCTGCTCGGCAACGTCGAAGGCCGACGCCTCACCTACAAGCCAATGGTGGCGAAGGTGGACTTCTAGTCCTCCGCTGGCCGGTCGTCGCCGTAGTCGTGCGTAGGGCCTTCCTGCGCCCGGCGCGACCGGGTAGCCGGCGAGTCCTGCCGGGCCTTCTCGGCGTCCTTCGGGTCGATGTTCAGTACGGCACGCAAAAACTCCCGAGGGTCGATCTCGGGAGTCTCTGCGGACGGGTCTACGGCATCGGCCATAGGCCCAGAGGTTACTCGTCTTCCTGGTGGTCGTTCTTCGGCTCACCGACTAGGCCGGTCTTCATGGCGCTGAGCACGGTCATGAAGTAGGTCCATTCGGCCTCAGACAGCGGGAAGTGGCCTTCGACGATGACCGGGGGCGCGTTGAGCATCGGAACCGCGATGGTCTGCACGTCGCCGGTCATGCCGATACGCCGCTCTTTGCCGGGAGGGCGGGTGCCAGGGGGCGGCGGCTTGACTTCACCGGGGTCGGGGACTCTATCGCCATCTTCGGGCTCCGGTTCCTCTAGGTCGGCCGTACCTGACCCGTCCATCTTATCTTCCGGAGTGAGGTTAGCGAAGGCTATGACATCCCGATAGACCCGAATGAACTCATCGAATCCCGTCTCGGTGAACCTCCCGTTGATGGCCATCTTGTACCGCAAGGTGTCATCGGTGGGTAGATCAGCACCATAGAGTTCCCACATTTCGGCATGGATCGGGGGCTTGAGGGCGGCTTCCTTCAATGCCGCCGCCCGTTCGGCCTCATCAGGACTGAGCAGTATCTTGACAGCGAGATCGGTCAGCTTGGCTTGCCGGTTATCACCCGTGCCCTCATCCGAAAGCAGGCCGTACTTGATCAGGGCGGCGTAGGTGACCGAGGCCGGGCCGGTGTTATTCGACTTGAACCCCCAGTGCTTGGCCACCACACCGATAGGCGTCGGGTGCAGCTTCTCCTTCTCGTACAGCTTCTGTGCGCGCTTGATCGCATTCCCCAGCGTGATGCCGGGGTAGCTGGGCGAGCGCCCTAGGCGCTTCCGAGCGGAGTCGGGCGGCGGGGCGGTCGTTGGGGCGGTCATCACTTCTCCTCTACCTTGGTTGAGAGGAGCCTAGCTGATTTTTATCTGCCACGCCAGAGATAGGCTTGCGACTCGCGAAGTTAGGCTGTAGCGTCAGCCACGAACTACAAGGAGAGGATTCGTCATGAGGAGGGCTTAAGCCCCCGCCGCGAGCGCCTTGACAGAGGAGCGGCGGGGGCCAAGCAGTGCCCGATTCGGCTGAGGCTGTCACCTTGCCGGATCGGGCACTTGTACGGGCCGGGGCATGGTTGCCAGGAGCACCCTTGGAAGTCTCCCTAGCGGGCCCGAAACCCGTCCGGTCCACATTCTAGTCTGTACCGCCATGGAAAGGTGCCGTGTACGCCGTGCTACTTGCCTATGTTGACGAGTCGTACACCTCAGACCGGTACTACATCGCAGCGTTGATCGTTCCTGACACAGAGGCTTCATCGCTCATCCGTGCGCTGGACAAGATCGTTGACGATGCGGCGTGGCAATACGCGGGGCTGGACCACCGAGCAGAGTTGCATGCTTACGACCTTGTAGGCGGCAAGGGAGCTTGGGCTCCTCTCAAATCACTTGTCCGAGCACGGATCGGTATCTATGGCTCGGCAGTGCAAGCTGTCGCGGACCACCAATGCGCAATCATCGTTCGAGGTGTGAACAGTCAGGGGCTAGCCGCGAGATACGGGAGCCGAGCAGATAGCCCTCACTCGGTGGTGATGACCCATCTCATCGAAAGCATCGATCGGTACGCAGCGAAGCTCCAGGAGAACGCCCTCATCATCGCTGACGAGGTAGACGGCCAGAGCGAGTACCGGCAGGCCCTCTGGACCTACCAGCAAGGCTCCACCTGGGGTTACCGTGCACGGAAGATCACTCGCGTTATCGACACGATCCACTTCGCCCCATCGCATGCAAGTCGGCTCGTTCAAGGAGCTGATCTGATCGCGTATCTCTACCGGAGACGGGCGACCGTAACCGAGTCGGACCCACGATCCGAGAACGCCTGGGCGGCTCTCAAGGAGCGCGCCGTGCTCAAGCAGATTCACTTCCACTGCTGGCACCCCTGAGCGCACAAAGGCCCCGTCGCTGACGGGGCCTAAGGCTGGGCGGGAGGTCTCCCTCCTGCGTGAGTCAGCATATCAACGCATTGTCAAGTGTCTAGTAGGCGCGCGTCACACACCTCAGAACCGTGCCACTCCAGAGTCAGATCAGCTTTGGCTCCCCAGAGTTGTCGGTGGTCGCCGCTACAGTCGCGCGGAGCGAGTCGGAGGGGAGACAACGGACCTAGCGCGGGAGCTAGGAGCACTACCACTTAGGCGGCCCCGGCCGGTGCTGGAACACCGGGCCAGGGCCTTGATCGCACTACCTACCGGAATAGGAGTACGACCCATGCAGCACAGTAACGGCACCACCGGACCCACCGACCCAGGCGACACCGAGGACGGCTGGCAGCCGACACCCGAGCACCCCTGGCGACCCGTCGCCGCTGACGACAGCGGAAATCCTTACCAGTTCGATGAGGGCGCACCCTGGTGCGTGGACCGGGCCAGCCACCCGCAGTTCAACGGCGGCTACCCGTCGCTGAATCACCATCGGACCGAATGCCGGTCCTACGACGGGTTCTACGGCGCGCTGTCCGAGGACGGCCAGCCGGGCTACTTTTCGGCCTACTTGATGCGCCCGTTCCGGTTCGGCCAGCTCGGGCAAACGGCGGACCAAACCCGGCTGGCTATCGAGTTTGAGCCAGCCGAGGACGACGGCGAGCCGTTCCGGTGCACCGTCCACACGTCCAGCATCCGCAACCTGGCCGCGTACCTCACCCACACGGCCGACGTGGACGACGGCTGGCGACCACCGCGCCACATGCAGCACTCGCTGACCGACTAGCCAAAGGTCGCCTCACAGGACGGCAGGCGGGCCACCCGCCCGGCTGCCGCCCTGCCTGGGGACCTTGGGTTTGTCAGCCCGCATAGCGCCGGCAACGCCGCCCGCTGTGGGCAACGCCGCCCGCTGTGGGCAACGCGGCGGCCGCCCGCCGGTAGGTTGGGCTGATGGGACGTGTGCTGGCGGGCCTCCTCAACCTGCCGCCGGGGCTGGCACTGGCGCTGGTGTTCCTGCTGCCCGCCCTGGAGGCATCGGCTTTCGTCGGGGTGCTGCTTCCGGGCGAGATCGGCGTCATCCTCGGTGGGGTGCTGGCCAACCAGCACAAGCTGGCACTGACCGCCGTCCTGATCGCCGCGATCGGCGGCGCCATCATCGGTGACTCGATCGGGTACTTCGTCGGCAAGCGTTACGGCGAGACCCTGTTGTCCAAGATCCCGAACCGGATCCTCAAACCCGAGCACGTGACCCGGACGGAGCAGACGATCCGGGACTTCGGCGGCAAGGCGGTGTTCCTGGGTCGCTTCACAGCGGCGCTGCGCGCCCTGGTACCGGGCATGGCGGGGATGAGCCGGCTGCACTACGGCCGGTTCCTGGCCTGGAACGTCGCGGGCGGCGTGGTGTGGGCCACCGCCTTCGTGATCCTCGGATACCTGGCCGGCAGCCAGTACGAGCGGCTGGAGCACTACGCGAACCTGATCGGCCTCGCGCTGCTGGTGGCGGTCGCCGCGTTCTTCGTCGTCCGGTACCGGCGGAAGAAGAATGCCCGGGGACGCCCGGCCCGCAGGGCCGGCAGCGAACCGCTGTGAAGTCACAGTTTTTTGCGCTTTGTCAACGGCCGCTGAATGACGTACCGTCAAAGAACAGGCTCGGAACGTAGCCTCGGCGTCACACGGTGAAGCTGCCTCGCAACTGAACCAACTCCGGCAGTGCTATCCACCGGCCACAAGCCGGACCACCGAGGTGGCGATCCTGCAGAAGCGGGTCTTCCGTGTCTATTTTGTTGCCCTCGCGTCCCGACCCCGTCACCCCGCCGGTCGCGACCGATCCCGCCACCGAACCGCTGCCCGGCTCGGTGGGCCACCTGCTCACCCGCGTGGTGGAGCGGCTCTACACCGAGTTCGGGTGCTGCCTGCCGCTGTCCGGCGTCATCGACGTGGTCGCCCGCTGCGTCCAGGACATCCAGACGAGTTCGCCGGCGGCGTTGCCCGAACTCACCGAGCGGTTGGCCCGGCACCGGCTGGCCGAGATCGGCCACTGCCCCGGCTCATGACCCAGGCCGCCCCGACTCCTCCCGCACCAACTTCACCTGCACCTGCCCAGCCGGCACCTGCCTCACCGGCACCTGCCCAGCCGGCACCTGCCCAGCCGGCACCTGCCCAGCCAGTACCGATCCAACGACAGGTCTCGGCCACCGTCCGGCAGCTGCTCGGTGACGTCGAGCTGCGCCCGGGCCAGGCCGAGGCGCTGGACGCGGTACTCGCACGCGACACCCTCGCCGTGCTCGCCACCGGCACCGGCAAGTCCCTGATCTACCGGGTGGCGGGCCAGCTGATGCCCGGTGCCACGGTGATCGTGTCTCCCACGGTCGCGCTGCAGAAGGACCAGCTGGTCGCGCTGTCCACGGCCGGGCCACCGGCGGCCGCGCTCAACAGCCTGCTGAGCGCCAAGCAGCAGCGTGCGGTGCTGGCCCGGATGGCTGCCGGGGAGTTGGAGTTCCTGCTGCTCTCACCGGAACAACTGGCTCGCGAGGAGGTGCTGCAGGCCCTCACCGCGACGAAGGTGTCGCTGTTCGTCGTGGACGAGGCGCACTGCGTCAGCTCCTGGGGCCACGACTTCCGGCCGGACTACCTGGCACTGCCGTCGGTGATCGCCGCGCTGGGCCGGCCCCGGGTCCTGGCACTCACCGCCACCGCTTCGCCGCGGGTGCGCCGGGAGATCGCCGACGCCCTGCGGATGACCGATCCGGCGGT
Source organism: Jatrophihabitans sp. (assembly GCF_036389215.1). Lineage (GTDB taxonomy): Bacteria > Actinomycetota > Actinomycetes > Mycobacteriales > Jatrophihabitantaceae > Jatrophihabitans_A. The sequence goes on along the minus strand of NZ_DASVQG010000294.1, from coordinate 16,628 downwards.
GATCGTGGGGGAGTTCGACCGTCCCGATATCTGGCTGGGCACCCAGCTGGCTACCGACGCCCGGGCCGCCGATGCCGCCGTTCTCGACATCCTGCGGGCCGAGATCTCCGACGGTCCGGGCACTGCCATCGTCTACGTCGCCAGCCGCCGGCGCAGCGAGGAGCTGGCCGAAGCGGTGGCGCCCCTGGGCCTGTCCGCCGCGCACTATCACGGGTCGATGGCGCGCAAGCTGCGCGATGCCACCCATGCCGCCTTCCTGGACGGCGAGGTGTCGGTGGTGGTGGCCACCAGCGCCTTCGGCCTGGGCATCGACAAGCCGGACGTGCGGCTGATCCTGCACGCCGATCCACCCGAGGACCTCGACGCCTACTACCAGCAGGTCGGACGAGCCGGCCGCGACGGGGAACCGGCGCGCGCGGTCCTGCTGAACCGTCCCAACGGATACGGCCTGGCCCGCTACTTCAGCGCCGGTCAGGGCCCGTCCGCGGGCGACCTGAAAGCGCTGCTGGCCGCGCTGGGCAGCCGGCCGGCCAAGCTCGCCGCGGTCGCCGGCCAGGCCGGCCTGCCGGCGGCCCGGGCCAGGCGGGCGGCCAACGCCCTGATCGCCGTCGGCGCCGTCGCCGAGCAACGCGGTGGCCTGCGCCGGCTGGCCGAACCCGCTGCCGTCGACGCCGCGGTCGAGTCCGCCCAGCGCTCGGCCGAACAGCGGCGGGTCCAGGCCGAGACCGCGGTGGAGCTGGTGCGCCGCTACGCCGAAACGGAGGACTGCCGGCGCAGGCTGCTGCTGCAGCTGCTCGGTGAGGACCATCCGGAGCCCTGCGGGAACTGTGACAACTGCGATGCCGGCACCTCCACCACCGTCCAGGCCCAGCCCTTCGCCTTGAGCCAGCGGGTCGAACACGCCGAGTGGGGGACCGGCATCGTCCAGCAGTACGAGCCAGGCCGGGTGGTGGTCCTGTTCGAGGACGTGGGCTTCCGGACGTTGGCCCTGGATGTCGTGGAGGAGCGCGGGCTGCTCAGGCCGGCCGGCTAGCACCAGCGGGCTCCTGGCGACCTGTCAGCCGACCTGGATCTCCACCTCGTCGCACCGGGCGCACTGCCGGAACTTGATGATCACCCGCTGGGTGCTCATCCGGTAGTTCCACCTGTGACCGCCCCACCAGCAGCGGTCGAGCATGTTCAGGCGCTGACGCCGGTCGACCGCCGGCCGCCGGTGACCCGGCGACGGTGGGAGTATGGGCAGGTAGAAGGCAGACACTATGTGCCCCGGCATCCGGTATCGAGGCGAACCTGGCTGCCTTTCCAGCTGATTCGACTTTAGCCATGTGCCAGCGAAGGATTCAAGCGGCAACGGTCTGTGACCGCCCCGCCGTGCTCAGCCCGCGAGCAGGCTCATCTGAAAGCTGTACCGGGTGGCCGCGTAGATGTGGTTGCCGTACTCGACCACCGCGCCGTGGTCGTCGTAGGTGGTGCGCTGCATGCTCAGCAGCGCCGCCGACCGGGACTCGCCGAGCAGCCGGGCCTCGGCCGCGGTGGCGCTGCGGGCGCCGATCACCTGGGTCGCCGAGTGCAGGTGGATTCCGGTGGCGCGCAGCAACTCGTAGAGCCCGCGTGACTCCAGCTCCTCGGCGCCGACCTCCAGCAAGCCGGCCGGCAGGAAATTCGTCATCTTCGCGATCGGTTGGTCCATCGCCGACCGGAGCCGGACGATCTCGACCACCGGGTCGGTGACCCGCAGGCCCAGCGCCGTGGCTATCTCGGCCGGCGCGGGCAGCTGGCGCAGCGTCAGCAGCTTGGTGGCCGGGCGCTGACCGGCGCGCAGCAGGTCGTCGTGCAAGCTCGTCAGGTCCAGCGAGCGCCGGACCTTCGGTGACACCACCCGGGTGCCTATTCCGCGCCGGCGTACCAGCAGCCCCTTGTCGACCAGGTGCTGCATCGCGCGGCGCATGGTAGGACGCGACAGCCCTAGTTGATCGGCCAGTTCGAGCTCGTTCTCGAACCGGGTGCCCGGTACCAGGCGGCCGTTCTCGATCGCCTGCTCCAGATGCCGCGCCACCTGGTAGTACAGCGGGACCGGGCTGTTCCGGTCCAGGACGATCCCCGAGAAGGGCGATACCGCGGGCGCGACGGCCGTTGACATGAGCGGAAGTATGTCAGTTCATATGGACAAAGTCACGAGACTTTGTTAAGACAAATAGTTGACAGGAGAGTTGTCCGAGAGGTTTCCTGAGCGTCACGACGCGGCGGGTTTTCTCACCCCGGCGCGCACGTGCTGAGCACGCCAACCGCGCGGGCGTCGGCTCATCGAAGGGGCCTGGGGCGTGGGCTGTCCGATCGACACGGCGAAGGGCGGACGATGGGGACGAGGATCGAGCACTGGATCGGCGGCAAGCTGGTCGCCGACCCGGAAGGCCGCTGGGCGCCGGTGTTCAACCCGGCTACCGGCCAGCAGCAGGCAGAGGTCGCACTGGCCTCGGACGCCGAGGTGGGCGATGCGGTCGAGGTGGCCGGCTCGGCCTTTCTCGATTGGTCCCAGAGTTCGCTGAGCCGGCGCGCCAAGATCTTGTTCGCCTTTCGGGAACTGGTCAACAGCCACGTCGACGAACTCGCCGAACTGATCACCGACGAGCACGGCAAGGTGCTCAGCGACGCCCGCGGCGAGGTGCAACGCGGCCTGGAGGTCATCGAGTTCGCCTGCGGCATCCCGCACCTTCTCAAGGGCGAGTACTCCGACCAGGTGTCGGCCGGCATCGACACGTTCTCCTTCCGGGAGCCCCTCGGCGTGGTCGCCGGCATCACGCCGTTCAACTTTCCGGTGATGGTCCCGATGTGGATGCACCCGGTCGCGATCGCCTGTGGAAACGCCTTCGTGCTCAAGCCCAGCGAGCGCGATCCCTCCGCGTCGCTGCTGGTGGCCCGACTGTGGCAGCAAGCGGGCCTGCCCGACGGCGTGTTCAACGTCGTGCACGGTGACAAGGAGGCGGTGGACGCGCTGCTGGACTCGCCGGACATCGCCGCGGTGTCCTTCGTCGGTTCCACTCCGATCGCTCGCTACATCCACCAGCGGGCAAGCGCTGCCGGCAAGCGGGTGCAGGCGCTCGGCGGCGCCAAGAACCACGCCGTGGTGCTGCCCGACGCCGACCTCGACTTCGCCTCCGACCACCTGGTGGCGGCCGCCTTCGGCTCGGCCGGTGAGCGCTGCATGGCGATCTCGGCAACCGTGGCCGTCGGCGACGCCGCCGACCGGCTGGTCGAGACCGTCTCGAACAAGGCCCGTGCGGTGAAGGTCGGGCCGGGCCGCGACAGCGCCAGCGAGATGGGCCCGGTGATCACCCGGGCGGCCAAGGAGCGGATCGAGGGCCTGATCGCGAGTGGTGCCGAGCAGGGCGCGCGGCTCAGCGTGGACGGCCGCGGCCTGCGGTTGGAAGAGCACCCCGACGGCTTCTTCGTCGGCCCGACGGTGATCGACGGGGTCACCACCTCGATGGATGTCTATCGGGAGGAGATCTTCGGCCCGGTCCTGTCGGTGCTGCGGGTGCAGACCGTGGAGGAGGCGATCGAGCTCGTCAACTCCAATCCCTACGGAAACGGCACCGCCATCTTCACCTCCAGCGGGGATGCGGCCCGCAGGTTCCAGCGCGGCGTCAAGGTCGGGATGATCGGCATCAACGTCCCGATCCCGGTACCGATGGCCTATTACTCCTTCGGCGGTTGGAAGGACTCGCTCTTCGGAGACAAGCACGTGCACGGCGCGGAAGGGGTTTCCTTCTACACCCGCGGCAAGGTCGTCACCTCGCGCTGGCCCGAACGCCAGTCCGGTTCGGCCGCCAGCTACTCCTTCCCGACCACCAGCTAGCCAGCCGGGCAGCACTGAGAAACCCCGTGAGACGAAAGAGGCGACAAGAGATGTTCGCGACGAAGTCGAGATGGCTACTGACCGCGTTGCTGGTGCCGGTACTGGTCACCTCGGCGTGCAGCAGCAGCAACGCGGTGAACCGGCAGTCCAACAAGGCCGGTGGCGGCAGCGGCGGCTACGGCTTCAAGATCGCGGTGGTGACGCACGGCGGCGCCGGTGACGCGTTCTGGAGCATCGTCAAGGCCGGTGCGGTGCAGGCGGGCAAGGACATGGGTGACCCGATCAGCTACCAGAGCGACGGCGACCCGACCAACCAGGCCAAGCTGATCGACAATGCCGTCAACCAGAAGCCCGACGGCCTGGTGGTGTCGATGGCCAACCCGCAGGCGCTCAAGGCGGCGGTCCAGCGCGCGGTCCAGGCGGGCATCCCGGTGATCACCATCAACGCCGGCGGCGCGGAGTCCAAGCCGTACGGCGCGCTGTCGCACATCGGCTCGGATGAACGGGTCGCCGGTGAGGCGGTCGGCAGCAAGCTCAAGGGCGAGGGTGTCAAGAATGTCATCTGCGTGATCCACGAGGCCGGCAACGTGAGCCTGGAGACCCGGTGCGAGGGCGTCAAGAACACCCTCGGCGGCACCCTCACCAACCTGCAGGTCGACAACAACAACCTGCCCGCGGCCCAGGCCACCATCCGGGCCAAGCTGCAGCAGGATCCCAGCATCGACGGCATCGTCACGCTCGGCGCCCAGGTCGCCTCGACCGCCGAAGGGGCGATCAAGAGCGCGAACTCCTCGGCCAAGCTGGCCACCTTCGACCTCAACGCCGACGTGGCCAAGGGCGTGGTGGACGGCAAGATCGATTTCGCGGTGGATCAGCAGCCCTACCTGCAGGGCTACCTGGCGGTCCAGATGCTCACCCTCTACAAGACCAACCTCAACGTCCTGGGCGGTGGCCTGCCGGTGCTCACCGGGCCGAACCTGGTCACCAAGGAGAATGCCGCCGCGGTGCTGAAGCTGGCGGCCGGAGGCACCAGATGACCACCGCGGCCGTCCGCGGCGACGAGCGGATCGCCAATGTCAGCGTGCTGCGCCGGCTGCTGGTCAAGCCGGAATTCGGTTCGCTGATCGGAGCACTCGTCGTCCTGGTCTTCTTCGCCACCCAGTCCGACGTCTTCCGCTCCACCAGCGGTGTCGCCAACTGGCTCGACACGGCCTCGACGGTGGGACTGATGGCGGTTCCGGTCGCGCTGCTGATGATCGGCGGCCACTTCGACCTGTCCGCCGGCGTCCAGACCGGCACGGCGGGGCTGGCGACCGGCATCATGACCACCTACTGGGGCCTGCACGTCTACGCCTCGCTGGTGGTGTCACTGCTGCTGATGCTGGCGATCGGATTCCTCAACGGCTACCTGGTGACCAGGACGGGCTTGCCGAGTTTCATCATCACGCTGGGAACATTCCTCGGGCTGCAGGGCATCAACCTCGGTGTCACCAAGCAGGTGACCAACACGGTGCAGGTCTCCAACCTCGACCTGGTGCCGGGCTACCGGCCGTTGAAGGACATCTTCGGCTCGACCATCTCCATCTCCGGCAACGGCTTCCAGATCGCGATCCTGTGGTGGGTGCTGTTCACCGCCCTCGGCTCCTACCTGCTGCTGCACACCCGGTTCGGCAACTGGGTGTTCGCCACCGGTGGTGACCCCAACGCCAGCAAGAACGTCGGCGTCCCCACCGGCCGCACCACCATCGCGCTGTTCATGCTGACCTCGGCCTTCGCGTGGTTCGTGGGCAACACCCAGATCATCCGGTTCGGGACCATCCAGGCGCAGGTCGGCATCGGCCAGGAACTGATCTTCATCGTGGCGGCCGTGATCGGCGGCTGCCTGCTGACCGGCGGCTACGGATCGGTGGTGGGCGCCGCGGTGGGCGCCCTGATCTTCGGCATGACGCAGCAGGGAATCGTCTATGCCGGCTGGAACTCCGACTGGTTCAAGCTGTTCGTCGGGGCGATGCTGCTGCTGGCGGTGCTCGCCAATCAGGTCGTGCGGCGCTATGCCGAGCAGAGCAGGAGGTAGGCCGTGACCGACTCCGAGATCAGCTTCGACAGCCAGCGAAGGGTGCACCAGGCCTCGGCCGTCGCGCCGGACGCGCCGCTGCTGGAGATCCAGAACATCACCAAGACCTTCGGCAGCGTCATCTCGCTGTCCGACATCTCCACGACCGTGCGGGCCGGCCAGGTCACCTGCGTGCTCGGTGACAACGGCGCCGGCAAGTCGACCTTCATCAAGACGCTGGCCGGCGTCTACCAGCCCGATCACGGCCAGCTGCTGATGGACGGCAAGCCGGTCACCCTGTCCTCACCGCGGGATTCCCTCAATGCCGGCATCGCCACGGTCTACCAGGACCTGGCGATGGTGCCGCTGATGGCCATCTGGCGCAACTTCTTCCTGGGTTCGGAACCGACGAAGGGCTGGGGTCCGTTCCGGCGCTTCGACGCCGACAAGGCCAAGTCCATCACCCGCAAGGAACTGTCCGACATGGGCATCGACATCCGCGATCCGGACCAGCCGGTCGGCACGCTGTCCGGCGGCGAGCGGCAGTCGGTGGCCATCGCGCGGGCCGTCTACTTCGGTGCCCGGCTGCTGATCCTGGACGAGCCGACGTCCGCGCTCGGGGTCAAGCAGGCCGGCGTGGTGCTCAAGTACATCGTGCAGGCCCGCGACCGCGGCCTGGGCGTCATCTTCATCACCCACAATCCCCACCACGCCTACCCGGTGGGGGACCGGTTCCTGCTGCTCAAGCGCGGCCGCAGCCTCGGTGACTTCGCCAAGTCCGAGATCAGCCTGGCCGAGCTGACCGGTCTGATGGCCGGCGGTGCGGAGTTGGAGCAGTTGGCACACGAGCTGCAGCGGCCGGGCTCGGAAGGCCCGGAAGGCTCGGCTGACGCAGGCCCGGCCGGTGACGAGGTCTCCGAGGCAGGCCGCAGCATGCTGCGCGACAGCTCCACCCTCGGCCAGTAGAGGGGGACACCGGCACCATGACGGTGGGCGTGGCGATCATCGGCACCGGGGTGATGGGAGCCGAGCACGGCCGGCTGCTGGACCGCGCGGTATCGGGAGCGCAGGTGTGCGCGGTGTTCGACCTCGACGCCGGCCGGGCCGCTGCCACGGCCGGCCGGCTGCGGTCGGCCCGGGTCTTCGACGACCCGTTCGAGCTGATCTCCGAACGCAGCATCGATGCCGTGGTGGTGGCGTCCTCGGACCCGACCACGAGCAGTTCGTGCTCGCCGCGCTGGCCGCCGGCAAGCCGGTGCTGTGCGAGAAGCCACTGGCGCCGGACGTGGCCGGCTGCGAGCGGATCGTCGCCGCGGAGCTGGCGGTCGGCCGGCGGCTGGTCAGCGTCGGCTTCATGCGCCGGTTCGACCCCGGCTACCGGCAGCTCAAGCAGGTCCTCGATGACGGCGGGCTCGGGCTGCCGCTGATGCTGCATTGCACGCACCGCAACGAGCAGGCGCCGGTGGGGGTGTCGGGAGAGCTGCTGATCTCCGGTTCTGCCGTGCACGAGCTCGACATGGCGCGCTGGCTGCTCGCCGACGAGCTGAGCCGGATCACCGTGCACCGCCCGCGCTCGCGGGCGGCCTCGCCGGCCGAGGATCCGCTGTTCCTGGTGGTGGAATCCGACGGTGGTGTGCTCATCGACATCGAGGTTTTCCTCAATTCCGGTTACGGCTACGAGGTGCGCTGCGAGCTGGTCGCCGAACGGGGCACCGCGTCACTCGACGCCCCGGCGCCGGTCGTCGAGCGACACGCGGGAGCGGTGCGGCGCAGAGTGCCGGCAGACTGGCGCCCCCGGTTCGAGGTGGCCTACCGCGACGAGCTGCAGAACTGGGTCGAGTCCATCGAGCAGGGTGTGCCCTCCGCCGCTGCCACCAGTTGGGACGGCTACGCGGCCACCGTCGCCGCCCAGGCGGCGATCGCGGCGTTGCGGACCGGTAACCCCCAGCAAGTGCCCGCCAGGCAGCGCCCCGCGCTGTATCCGGCCCCGGCCGGTGGCGCGGGCCCGCTGGACCGGACGGCGGCTCCGGCGTGACGGCCGGGTGGTCCGCGCCGATCGATTCCGGGTTCGAGCCGGCGCTCGAGGCGCTGACGGTCGGCCGGGTCGGCGTCGATCTGTACCCGCAGCAGTCCGGCGTGCCGCTGTCGCAGGTGAGCAGCTTTGCCAAGTTCCTGGGCGGCACCGCCACCAATGTCGCGGTCGGCGCGGCCAGGCTGGGCCGGCGCAGCGCGGTGCTGACCAAGGTGGGCGCCGACGGTTTCGGTGACTACGTGCGGCAGGCGCTGGCCGATTTCGGGGTGGACAACCGGTTCGTCGGCACCGCGCCGGAGCTGCTGACGCCGGTGGTGTTCTGCGCGCTGGACCCGCCGGAGGATCCGCCGTTGCTGTTCTACCGGTTGCCCACCGCGCCGGATCTGACCCTCATGGCGCGGGACGTGCCCTGGCAGCTGGTGAGCGAGGTGCCGCTGTTGTGGGTCACCGGAACCGGCGTGTCGGCCGAACCGGCCCGCTCGACGCAGCTGGAGATGCTGGGCCGCCGCGGTAGGCCGGACTCGGCAGCCGGACGCTGGACGGTGCTGGACCTGGACTGGCGGCCGATGTTCTGGCCGTCGCCGGCCGAGGCCCGTGAGCAGTACCGGCGAATGCTGCCGCTGGTCAGCGTGGCGGTCGGCAACCGGTCCGAGGTGGAGGTGGCGGTCGGCACCAGCGACCCTGAGCAGGCGGCCCATCGGCTGATCGAGTGCGGCGTCGAGCTTGCCCTGGTGAAGATGGGAGCCGACGGGGTGCTGGTCGCCACGGCCGAGTCGATGACCACCGTCGCGCCACGACCGGTCGAGGTTGTCTGTGGCCTGGGAGCCGGCGACGCCTTCGGAGCCGCCGTGGTGCACGGCCTGCTGGCCGGCTGGCCACCGGTCCGGATCGCCCACTACGCCAACGCGGCGGGCGCGATCGTGGCGTCCCGGCTGGCCTGCGCCGATGCCATGCCGAGCCTGGCGGAGATCGCGGAGATCGCCGATACAGCCGAAATCGCAGAGCTAGCCGAGAGAGCTGAGCCGGCCGAGAGAGCTGAGCCGGCCGAGAGAGCCGCGCCGGCCGATCGGCACCCGGTCCGGAAGGGGACCGGCTGATGTCAGACCGCCTGCCCGACGAGCAGTTCCGGCAGTTGCTCAGCATGCGCAGTGAGCGCCCGGAGGCGATCGCCGAGGCCTACGCGGCTCGCAAGCGGCCACAGCGGCTGCTCAACGACCGGGGCACGATGTTCCTGGTGGCTGCCGACCACCCGGCTCGGGGCGCGCTGGCCACCGGCGGCAACCCGCTGGCGATGGCTGACCGGCGTGGCCTGCTGCGGCGCCTGGTGATCGCGCTGGCGCACCCGGATGTCGACGGCGTGCTCGGATCCCCCGACGTCATCGAGGAATTGCTGCTGCTGGGCGCCCTGGAGGGCAAGGTCGTGATCGGCTCGATGAACCGCGGCGGCCTCGACGGCGCCAGCTGGACGATGGATGACCGGTTCACCGGCTATGACGCCGCCAGCATCGCCGCCTGCAATCTGGAGGGCGGCAAGATGCTGCTGCGCATCGACGACCGCGACGCCGGCACCGCGGCCACCCTGCAGGCCTGCGGGCAGGCCGTCACCGAACTCGCGGCGCGCCGGCTGCTGGCGATGGTCGAGCCGCTGCCCTACCACCGCGACGAGACCGGTGCCCTGGTGTTGCGGACCGATGCGGGCTCGCTGTGCCGGGCGATGACGGTGGCCTCGGCGCTGGGCACCACCAGCGCCTACACCTGGCTGAAGATGCCGGCCTGCGACGACCCGGAGACCGTCTATGCCTCCACCACGCTGCCCTGCGTGGTGCTCGGCGGGGTGGCGGCCGCCGACCGGGCGGCACAGGTGGCCTCCTGGGGGCGGACGCTGCGCCAGCCGGTGGTGCGCGGCCTGGTGGCGGGCCGGACGGTGCTGTACCCCCCCGATGACGATGTCGCCGCCACCGTGGACGCCGCCGCCCAGGTGCTGCGAGCCGCGACCGCGGCGGGGCCGCCGTGACCGGCAGCCGGCCGGCGGTGCTGCTGGAGCTGACGCCGGAGCAGGCCGGCTGGACCTACTCCGGTCTGCGGATCGTCGAGCTGCGGCCCGACACTCCGGTAAGGCTGGGCACCGGCCCGCACGAGGTGTTCGTGTTGCCGCTGTCCGGTGGCGCCACGGTCGAGGTGTTCGGCCCGGACGGCGCGTTCGAGCAACGTCACACGCTGGCCGGCCGGCCGTCGGTGTTCACCCACGTCAGTGACTTCTGCTACGTCGGTCGCGACAGTGAGCTGAGCCTGCGCAGCGCGGGGCCGGCGGTGCTGGCGCTGCCGTCGGCGCGGTGCGAGCAGCGCCGCCCGAGCGCCTACGGCCCGGCCGCCGGCGTCCCGGTCGAGGTGCGAGGTGCCGGAGCCGCGACCCGGCAGGTGACCAATTTCGGCGTGCCAGGAGTGTGGGATCACGCCGAGCGGCTGATCTGCTGCGAGCTGCTGACCCCGCCGGGCAACTGGTCGAGCTACCCGCCGCACAAGCATGACGCCAGCCCGCCGTGCGAGGTGGTCAACGAGGAGATCTACTACTACCGGATCGCCGGACCGGACCAGGTCACCCCGAGCCGGCAGGGCTTCGGCCTGCATCGCGGCTACACCGGCCCGGAGCACGACGCGGTCGGGCTCGCCCCGGTCGATGACGCGATCGAGGTGCGCGACGGCGACCTGGTGCTGATCCGGCATGGCTATCACGGCCCGTGCGTGGCGGCGCCGGGGTACCCGATGTACTACCTGAACGTGCTCGCCGGGCCCGGTCCGCAGCGCTCGATGGCCTTCTGCGACGACCCGGCGCACGGCTGGGTGCGCGACAGCTGGGCCGGGCAGCCGCCGGATCCGCGCTGCCCGATGACCTCGGCGGCCGGTCCGGTGCCGGCCGCGACCGATCCGGTGCCCGCGGCCGACCCGACACCCGACACCGACCCGACACCCGACACCGCTCCGGAGCGCCATCGATGACCGAAGACGATCGGGCCACCGTCCGGCTGACCACCGCCCAGGCGCTGGTGCGCTGGATGATGGCGCAACGCTCGGAACTCCTCGACGGCACCGAAGTGCCTTTGTTCGGCGGGGTGTTCGCCATCTTCGGGCATGGCAACGTGCTCGGGCTGGGGACCGCGCTGGCCGAGGTCCGGGAGCAGTTGCCGACCTGGCGCGGGCAGACTGAACAGGGCATGGCGCTGGCCGCGGTGGGCTTCGCCCGCGCCACCGACCGGCGGCAGGTGATGGCAGCGACCTCGTCGATCGGCCCTGGTGCCCTGAACATGGTGACGGCGGCCGGCGTCGCGCACGCCAACCGGTTGCCGGTGCTGCTGCTGCCCGGTGACACCTTCGCCGGGCGGGCACCGGATCCGGTGCTGCAGCAGGTCGAGCACTTCGGCGACCCGACGACCAGCGTCAATGACGCGTTCCGGGCGGTGGCCCGGTACTTCGATCGGATCACCCGGCCGGAGCAGTTGCTGGCGACCCTGCCGCAGGTCGCCCGGGTGCTGACCGACCCGGCCGACACCGGGCCGGTCGTCCTCGCCCTGCCGCAGGACGTCCAGGTGGAGGAGTTCGACTTCCCGGCCCGGATGTTTCACACCAGGCTGCACCGGGTGCCGCGGCAGCGGCCCGATGTCCAGGACCTGACCGAGGCGGCCGGCATCCTGCGCCGCGCGCAGCGCCCGCTGCTGGTCGCCGGTGGCGGCGTCCGCTACTCCGGCGCGGCCGCCGGCTTGCTGGAGTTCGCCGGCAACCACGGCATTCCGGTGGCCGAGACCTCGGCCGGCCGAACCCTGATGCCCGAGCCGCACCCGCTCAACGCCGGCGGCCTGGGCACGATCGGCTCGGCTTCGGCCAACGCGCTGGCCGCCGATGCCGACGTGGTGCTCGCGGTGGGCACCCGGTTGCAGGACTTCACCACGTCCTCGTGGAGCGTGTTCGCCGCCGACGCCAGCATCGTCTCGGTCAATGCGGCCCGCTTCGACGCGGTCAAGCACGCCGCGCACGCCGTCGTCGGCGACGCGCGGGTGACCCTTGCCGAGCTGGACTCCGCACTCACCGGCTGGCAGGCGCCGCCGGCCTGGGCCGAGCGAGCCGGCGCCGAACGGGCTGCCTGGGACGCCCATATCGACACCCTGCGCGCGGGCAGCTCCGACGGCTTGTTGAGCTACGCCCAGGTGATCGGCGTGGTGAACGAGGCGAGTACCGAACAGGACTACGTGCTGGGCAGTTCCGGTGGCATCCCGGGCGAGCTCAACGGTGGCTGGCGGGCAACGGCAGTGGCCAGCATGGATCTGGAATACGGCTTCTCCTGCATGGGATACGAGATCGCCGGGCCGTGGGGTGCCTCGATCGCCCGGGCCGCCAGCCATCCCGGCGGCATCGTGACGGCGCTGCTCGGCGACGGCTCGTACCTGATGCTGAACTCCGAGCTGTTCTCCGCCGCCTTCGCCGGGCACCGGTTCGTGGCGGTGCTCTGCGACAACGACGGCTACGCCGTCATCCACCGGTTGCAGACCGCCCAGGGAGCGGCCGGCTTCAACAACCTGCTGATCGACTGCGCGGGTCCCGGCGCCAAGCCGGATGGCGCGGAGTCGGTCAGGGTCGACTTCGCCGCGCATGCGGCCTCCCTCGGCTGCGCCGTGGTCGACCTGCCAGCCGGCTCGGACGTCGCAGAGCTGCGGGCCGGCTATGCCCGGGCGCGCGAGCTGGCGGTGGCCGGGAACCGGCCGGCGGTGCTGGTATGCCGGACCGACCCGTCGGCCTGGACCGAGTCCGGCGCCTGGTGGGAGGTTGGCGTGCCCAGCTCGCTGTCCGGATTCCCGGCCTACCAGCAGGGCAAGGCCGGCCAGTTGAGGTGGAGCGGGTAGCGGCTCAGGACCGGCCGTGCCGGGTCAGCGACTCCAGGACGTCGCGCTCGTAGGCGTCGGCGAGCCCGGCCGCCAGGTCCGCACGGCCCTCGTCGAGCAGCAGGTTCAGGCGCTCGGTGTAGTCGCCGCTGAGTTCGGCGAGCCGATCGGTGGATTCTGCGCGTGCCGGCAACTCTTCTCTCCTCGTGCATCGGCTTTCCTTGGCGGTGCGACAGCCCGTGTCGCGACAGGCCCGTGGCGGCGGCCGTGCCGCCGCCGGGAACCTGCTGTCAGTTCAACGATGTTGTCCCAGCGGCTGTTCCGGCACTGCCACCCAGCGGCCCTGGCTGACCGAGTCGGCCAGCGCCTGCAGCGCCGCGGCGCTGTGCACGGCGTCCTCGACGCCCGGGCCGTGCGGTGCCGCCGAGTAGATCGATCGCAGGAAGCCGGCCGCCTCGATGACCTTGAGGTCGTCATAGCTCATCGCGATGCCGGCCCCGGGCTGGAAGCGGGCGAAGTCACCGCTGCCCGGGCCGACGTGGTGCACGGCGGTGGGCTCGTTCTGGTACTGGCCGCCGTGCGCCAGGCGCAGCTCGCCCATCCTGCGAAAGTCCCAGGACACCATGCCCTGGCTACCCGAGATCTCGAAGCCGTAGTCGTTCTGCGCGCCCACCGCGGTCCGGCTGGCTTCCAGCGTCGCCCGCGCGCCGCTGGCGAAGCGCAGCAGGCAGCTGAGGTAGTCCTCGTTCTCCACCGCGGCGACCTCGCCGCCCTCCGCCGTCGCGAAGTGGCTCGCCAGGTGGCTGGGCCGGGGCCGGTCAGCGATGAAGATCGCGCTGTCGGCGACCACCGAGACGATGTCGCCGAGCAGGTGGCGGGCGAGGTCCACCCCGTGCGACACCAGGTCGCCGAGAACCCCCGAACCTCCGCGGGATCGCTCGAAGCGCCAGGACAGCGCGCCCTGTGGGTGGGCGGCATAGTCGCTGAACAGCCGGAACCGGGCGCTGGTGACCTCGCCGATGGCCTGCTGCCGGATCAGCTCGCGGGCCCGCTCCACCGCCGGCGCGTGACGGTAGTTGAAGCCCACGCTGGCCTGCACGCCGGCCGCGCGCACCGCATCGCGCACCGCGACGGCATCATCGAGGCTCAGCCCGACCGGCTTCTCCAGCCACAGGTGCTTGCCGGCTGCGGCCAGCGCCACCGCCATCTCGCGATGCAGGAAGTTTGGCGCCGTGACGCTGACCGCCTCGATCCGGTCGTCGTCGAGCACCGTCCGCCAGTCCGGCGTCCAGTCGCTGAAGCCGTAGCGCCGAACGGCGTCCGAGCAACGCTCGGCCTCGGGATCGGCGACCGTGACCAGCTCCGGTACCCGGTCGAACTCCGGGTAGTGATGGGGCAGCCGGAGGTATCCCCGGCTGTGCGCGTGGCCCATCCAGCCGCAGCCGATCACGGCGACGCCGAGGCTCGGCCGGCCGCTCGTGGTCCGGCTCATCAGGTGCTGCTCGAGGCGAGCAGGTAGTCGACGCTGCGCCCGGCGTCCAGGATCGGGCCCAGCCCGGCGGGTGGCTCGCCGTCCAGCGCGCTGTCCTGCTCCAGCACGTACCAGCCCTGGTAGCCGGCAGCTTCCAGGGCGGCCACGATCGCGGCGATGTCGAGGTCACCGGCGCCCAGCGGGGCGTACAGCCCGGCTCGTACCGCATCGAGGTAACTGACCCGGCCTGCCGCCACCGGGCCGGCGACGGCGGTGCGGACGTCCTTGAGATGCACGTGGCCGACCCGGCCGGCGAAGCGGTCGAGCAGTTCGATCGGTTGCATGCCACCGATCAGCAGGTGGCCGGTGTCCAGGCACAGCTCGACGTCGCTGGACTCCAGCAGCCGCAGCACCGAGGCACGGGTCTCGATGGCGGTGCCGACGTGCGGGTGCAGGGTCGTGCGCAGGCCGTGCTCGGCGATCAACTTGCCCAGCCGGCCCAGATTGGCGAGCAGCACCGGCCAGTCCTCCTCGCCCAGGGTGACCTTGCGGTCATAGCTGCCGTCGAGGGACCGGGCTGCCAGTACCACCACCTCGGCGCCGGCCGCGGCCAGCACGGCGATGGCCTGCTCAGCCTCGGACAGCTCGAGCCCGCGGATGTGCAGCGGTACCGGCAGGAAGCCGCCGACCAGCCGCAGGCCGTGCTCGTCCAACCGGCCTCGCACCTCGGACGGGGTGCCGCCGAGGTAGCCGGTCGGCCCGAGTTCGGTTGCTCGCAGCCCCAGCGCCGCCATCTCGGCGAGCACCCGGCCGGCGGCCAATTCGTGCCCCCAGCCGGGAGCCTCGCAGACTCCCCAGGAGATCGGCGC
Source organism: Jatrophihabitans sp. (assembly GCF_036389215.1). Taxonomy (GTDB): domain Bacteria; phylum Actinomycetota; class Actinomycetes; order Mycobacteriales; family Jatrophihabitantaceae; genus Jatrophihabitans_A. Next base: position 1,476 of record NZ_DASVQG010000294.1, on the reverse strand, counting down.
CCCGGCGATCCGATCGCGCACTGGCAGTGCTGGCATGCTGCTCCTCTCGGCGACCGGAGCTGCTCGGCGCCCACCGGCCTAGAGCGCTCTAGAATACTCTCGCCAGTATTCTCACCCGCGCACAGCAGTGTCAACGCGAGAGGGGCACCGAGCCGCATGCCCAAGGCCCCGAGCCGCCTGCCCAAGGCCCCGAGCCGCCTGCCTGACGCCCCGAGCAGCACACCGAAGCCGAGCAGCCTGCCGAAGCCGAGCAGCCTGCCCAAGCCCAGCTCCGGCCGGCCCCCGACGCTGGAGGACGTGGCAGCCAGGGCCGGGGTGTCGCGCGCCCTGGTCTCGATCGTCATCCGCGGGGTACCCGGCGCCAGCGAGGCCACCCGGCAGCGAGTGCTGGGCGTCGCCGAGGAGCTCGGATACCGCCCGGACGGCCGAGCCAGGCTGCTGGCGGCCGGCCGCAGCCGGCTGATCGGGGTGACCCTGGCACTCGACGACCCGTTCCACTCCGACGTGGCCGAGGGCATCTACGCGGCGGCCGAGTCCTGCGGCTACCAGGTGGTGCTGAGCGCGGTGACCGAGCGCCGCAGGCCCCAGCGGGCGGTCGAGACGCTGCTGGACTACCGGTGCGAGGCGGCCATCCTGCTCGGGCCACTGGTCGCCCGGCAGGCGCTGCAGGAGCTGGCGCAGCGGCTGCCGGTCGTGGTGATCGGCCAGCCGTCGAACGCGCCGGCGGCCGATGTGGTCAGGGTCTCCGACGCCGACGGGATCGGCCTGGCCCTCGACCACCTGGTGGGACTGGGGCACCGGCTGATCGCGCACGTCGACGGCGGCCGCTCAGCCGGTGCGGCGCAGCGGCGGGCTGCCTTCCGGGCCGAGCACCGCCGGCACGGACTGCCTGGGCAGCCTCGGGTGCTTGCCGGCGGGCCGGGCGAGGAGGACGGGGCCGCCGCGGCCAGGCAGCTGATCGAGGACGGCCTGCCGAGCGCGGTGCTGGCCTACAACGACGCCTGCGCGGTGGGCCTGCTGGACATGTTCCTCCGGCTGGGGGTGCCGGTGCCGGGCCAGGTCTCGGTGATGGGCTATGACGACAGCCCGGTGGGGCGGCTGTCCTACCGGGGGCTGAGCACCGTCAGCCAGGACGGCCACCAGCTGGCCTCGCTGGCAGTTCAACGGCTGGTCAGCCGGCTGGCCGGATCCGCGCCGGCGAACCGGGAGCTGCTGCTCCGGCCGGCCCTGGTCCTGCGCGCCAGCACCGCCGAGCCGGCCGGCGGCCGGCCGTGAGGACCGAGCGGCTGCTGATGCGCCGCTGGCGGCCGGCGGACCGCGAGCCGTTCGCGGCCCTGAACGCCGATCCCCAGGTGATGGCGCACTTTCCGGGGCCCCTGGACCGGACCACCAGTGACGCCTTCGTCGACCGGATCGAGGCCGGTTTCGACGCCAACGGCTTCGGCCTGTGGGCCCTGGAACGCCTCGACACCGGCG
>NZ_DASVQG010000293.1:0-8921 GCF_036389215.1 Jatrophihabitans sp. | reverse complement strand
CGATCGCCGTACTGATCCTGCTGGCCGTGCTGGCCGCCGGCGTCCTGCTGCTGGAGGGGGCCAGGCATCCGGTCGGGCTGATCGTCGCGGTGCCGTTGACGGCAGCGGCGATGGCGGTGGTGGTGGCCTGCTACTTCTGGCTGGACCGCTGGGAGCCCGAGCCCAGCAGGCTGCTGCTGCTGGCCTTCCTGTGGGGCGCCAGCGTCGCGATCGTGGCCAGCCTGATCCTGGAGCTGGCCAGCAGCGAGGTGCTCGGCACCGGCGTGGTGCTGACCCTGATCGGGCCGGCCGTCGAGGAGGCGGCCAAGGGTGCGTTCCTGCTGGTGATGCTCACCGGCGTGCGCCGCCGCGAGTTCGACGGGGTTGTCGACGGCCTGGTGTACGCCGGGTTCTCCGCGGTCGGCTTCGCCTTCGTCGAGGACATCGGCTACGTCGCCCAGAGTTTCAGCCAGGGCACCGAGGCGACCCTTGCCACGGTGATCATGCGCCTGGTGCTCGCCCCGTTCGCGCACCCGCTGTTCACCTCGATGATCGGTCTCGGAGTCGGCCTGGCGGTGAGCCGGCCGCAGCAGGCGGGCCGCTGGCGCTATCCGCTGATCGGTTACCTGGCCGCGGTCACGCTGCACGCGCTGTGGAACGGCTCGCTGGTCTTCGGCTTCGCCGGATACCTGCTGGTCTACGTCGTGATCATGATCCCGGTGTTCGTGGCAGCCCTGCTGATCGCCCGGCACCACCGCCGTCGCGAGCGCGATGTCGTCCGGCGACAGCTGCCGGAACTCGTCTACTACCGGTTCATCACCCCGGCCGAGGCCGGCTGGCTGGACAGCATCGCTGCCCGGCGGGCGTGGCTGCGATCGGTCACCGCCCGTTCCGGCAAGGAGGGGGCGCGGGCGCTGCGCGACTTCCAGACCGCCGCCACCGAGCTCGCGTTCCTGCGGGACCGGGTCCAGCGTGGCGTCGGGCCGGCCGAGGCCTATGACCTGCACGCCGAGCTGGTGCAGGCGCTGCTGGTCAACCGGGCGCGGGCGGCCCAGCCGCTGGCCGAGAACGCAGGGTCCGCGCCGCCGATCCGGCCGGTCCGCCCGCCGTCACTGTCCGGCCGATGAGGGCTAGCAACCGATAGAACCGCGGAGTGTTCGGTGAGCATGCGGATGTTCGTGGCGGTGGTGCCGCCGCTGGAGGTCGTGGAGGACCTGGCCGGGTTCGTCGAGCCCAGGCAGGAACGCGACAGCCCGCTGCGCTGGTCGTCCCAGGAGCAGTGGCACCTGACGCTGGCGTTCCTGCCCTCGGTCGCCGACCGGGATCTCGACGAGCTGGTCGAGCGGCTGGCCGAGGTTGCCGGGCGCCGGGAGGAGTTCGAGTTGCGGTTGCAGGGCGCCGGCAGCTTTCCCAATCCGGCGCAGGGCAAGGTGCTGTGGACCGGCGTGGCCGGTGACACCGAGCCGCTGGAACGGCTCTCGGCCAGCAGCCGGTCGGCGGCGGTGCGGGCCGGCACCGAGGTGGACGGCTCGAAGTTCCGGCCCCACGTCACGCTGGCGCGGGCCAACCGGCCGGTGGAGCTGACCAGATGGCTGCGGGTCTTCGACCTGTACACCGGGCCGAGCTGGCAGGTGGAGGAGATCGCGCTGATCCAGTCCCAGCTCGGGCACGGGCGCCCGCACTACCAGGTGCACGAGGTGTTCCCGCTCGGCGTCGGGCCCAGGGAACAGGCTGGCTAGCCGACAGCGCCGACGGGGCCGACAGCGTCGCCAGCCTCATCTGCCCGACAGCGTCGCCAGCCCACAGCGTCGCCGCCGAATCCGCCCGGAGTGTTCAGCGGCCGCTCGAGGTCGCGGTCGGCTTGGCGGTGCTGGGCTTCACGGCGCTGGGATTCACGGTGCCGGGATTCACGGTGCCCGGCTTGGGAGTGCTGGGCGTCGCGCTCGGCGCCGGTGGAGATACCGGCGAGGTGGCCGAGGGCGCCGCACCGCTCGGCTGCGGGGTATCCGACGGGCCAGGCGATGCCGGCAGCAGCGGCGGCGGCCCCGACCGGAACGGGCCCGAGTAGGCCGGGCACAGCGGGTAGCTCCAGACGGTGGCCGCACCCGGGTAGGCGGGCGGGCTGAGGACCGGATTGGCGCCGGGAGCCGGCTGCCCGTCAGGACAGTAGCCGGTTCCGAGCTGGATCGAGTTGCCGTTCTGGTCGTACAGCCTGGCACCGTTGACCAGCTGGCCGGCCTGGTCATAGACGTAGACGTCCGCGACCCCGGAATAGGGCAGGACATAGCCCTGGTCCGGACCGCTGTAGGCGTAGGCGGTGCCGCCGACATTGGTGGCCAGCACGCCCACCCCCCACAACCCGATCAGCACGCTGCCGGCCGCCACCGCTCGACGAGCCCAGTCAGACAGCCCCAGCGACCGCTGGCCGAGGGCTACCGAGGCCGAGATCAACGCCAGCGTCAGGAGCAGCCCGAGCACCCAGCTGCCGCCGATGTCGGGGACGAAACCGGTCCAGCTTTCCCGGTCATGCGCGCCGGCCACCAGCTCCGCGGCGAGCCAGCCACGCAACACCCACCAGCCCGGCCGCAGCGCCGAGAGCAGGTCACGCAGCCGCGGGTACCCGACCAGCCGGCCGGCCTGCAGGTCGAACCGGCGCCCCAGCTCGGCGGCTCCGCGCAGCCGGTCAGCCATACCGGTGAGAACCGTCCCGGCAGCACGTTCGGTCGAATCGAGCCCCGCGGCAGCCTGCAGCTCCAGGGCATAGGCCTCCGGATCGCCCAGCCGCTCACGCAAGGATCCGCTGCCTTCGGCCGAGATCTCGGCCGCGACCTCGGCCAGGTGGTCGGACAGATCTTCGAGCAGATCCTGCCGGGCACCGGGCGCCAGCCCGGACAGCGCCGCGACCACCCGGTCGTAGTACTGCTGGGCCTGTTCGCTCATCTCCGGCGCACCGGCAGTTCCGCCGGTACCCGCCGAACCCGTACTCGCGGTGGTCACTATGCCGCCACCTCCCCGTTCAGAAGCCCGTCCATCGAGCGGGCGAACTCCGACCAGACCTTGCTGGAAAGTTCGAGCTGCCCGCGACCGGCCTTGTTGAGCGCGTAGTACTTGCGGTGTGGTCCCTCCTCGCTGGGCACCACATATGTGGTCAGCAAGCCCGCCTGGAACAGCCGCCGCAAGGTGCCGTAGACCGAGGCGTCACCGACCTCGTCGAGCCCGGCGGCCCGCAGCCGCCGCACGATGTCGTAGCCGTAGCCGTCGTCGTCGCGTAGCACGGCGAGCACCGCCAGATCGAGAACGCCCTTGAGGAGCTGGGTGCTGTCCATGACGCGCATGCTACTACGGAATACGTAGTACCATCAAGAGCACAGTACGGCGCGTCTCGGAGTATCGCGCGTTCACCCAACGCCCGACCGTCGTTCACCCGTGGCCCTGACTTGTAGGCTCGCGCCGTGACCAGCCTGACCAGCGACGCACCGCCCGCGCCGGCCGGCCCGCTCATCGAGGCGGTGGGCCTGAGCAAGCGATTCGGTGATTTCCAGGCCGTCGACGCGGTGGACTTCTCGGTCGCCCGGGGCGAATCGTTCGGATTCCTCGGCCCGAACGGCGCCGGCAAGTCCTCCACCATGCGGATGGTCGCCGCCGTGTCGCCAGCCACCGAGGGCCGGCTGCGGGTGCTGGGTATGGACCCGGCGGTGCGGGGCCCGGCGATCCGGTCCCGGCTCGGGGTGGTTCCGCAGCAGGACAACCTCGACCTGGAGCTGACCGTCTGGGAGAACCTCTACATCTACGGCAGGTACTTCGGCATCCCCAAGCGGGCGCTGCGACCCAAGATCGAGGAGCTGCTGGACTTCGCCCAGCTGTCGGACCGGGCCCGGGACAAGGTCGAGCCGCTGTCCGGCGGCATGAAGCGCCGGCTGACCATCGCCCGGTCGCTGATCAACGACCCGGAGATCCTGCTGCTGGACGAGCCGACCACCGGGCTCGATCCGCAGGCCCGGCACGTGCTGTGGGACCGGCTCTACCGGCTCAAGCACCAGGGCGTCACCCTGGTCCTGACCACCCATTACATGGACGAGGCCGAGCAATTGTGCGACCGGCTGGTGGTGATGGATCACGGCCGGATCGTCGCCGAAGGCTCGCCCAGCAAGTTGATCACCGAGCACGTCAGCCGTGAGGTCGCCGAGCTGCGGTTCGGCATCGACCAGAACGAGGTCAGAGCAGCCGAGGTGGCCGACCTGGCCCAGCGGGTCGAGGTGCTGGCCGACCGGTTGCTGCTCTACGTCGACGACGGCGAGGCCGTGCTGCAGGCGGTGCACCAGCGCGGCCTGCAACCGGTGTCGAGCCTGGTCCGCCGGGCCAGCCTGGAGGATGTGTTCCTGCGGCTGACGGGACGAAGCCTTGTCGACTGACGCTCCCACCGCGGTGCAGCCGGCGCCACTGGCCGGCCGGCACACCGCCACCCGGCACCTGGTGCGGGAGCACGGCGGCGGCTTGGCGGCCCTGTTCGGGTACTCGCTGATCTCCTCCCGGCGCTACTTCAAGGTCTCAGCCATCTCCCAGCTCGGCGGGCCTGTGCTGTACCTGCTCTCCCTCGGCATCGGCCTCGGCAGCATCGTGAACGGGCGTGCCGGCGGCCAGAGCCTCGGCACCCCCTACCTGAGCTACATCGCCCCGGCGTTGATCGCTGCCACGGCCCTGCAGGTCGCGGTGGGAGAGTCGACGTACCCGATCCTGTTCGGGGGTTTCAAATTCCAGCGGATCTACTACGCCATGAACGCCACTCCGCTGACCCCTCGGCAGATCGCGGTCGGCACCCTCGGGTGGATCGCGGCCCGGGCGGCGTTCTCGGCCACCCTGTACCTGGTCGTGGTGGCCTGCTTCGGCGGCATCCGCAGCCTCGGCGCGCTGCTGTGCGTACCGATCGCCACCCTGGGCGCGATGGCGATGGCGGCTCCGATCACCATCTACTCGGCCACCGTCGAGACCGAGCGGGGCGGCTTCGCGGCGATCTACCGGTTCGTGGTCATGCCGATGTTCCTGTTCTCGGGCACCTTCTATCCGGTCAGCGCGCTGCCTGGGTGGGGACGGGCGCTGGCCTGGCTCTCGCCGCTCTGGCACGCCACCGAGGTCGCCCGCTGGGCCTCGCTCGGATCGTTGCGGCTCAGCTCCGGCGTCGGCCGGCTCAGCGCCGTCGGCCTGCTCGAGCACCTGGCCTTCCTGACCGTGCTCACGGTGGGCGGGGTGGTGCTTGCCGCCTGGCGGTTCCAGGTCAGGTTGAGCCGATGAGCCGGCTGGGGTTGGCCAGCCCGCCGCCGGCCGCGGCCGGCTACCCGGAGCGCCGCGGCCTGCTGCTGCGGGTACTGCCGCCGAGTGTCTACGCCGGCCGGGCCATGGTGCTGATGGAACGCTCGGCACGGGTCTACCGCCGGGCCTGGCTGATCATCATCTCCGGTTTCTTCGAGCCGCTGTTCTACCTGCTGTCCTTCGGCACCGGCCTCGGCGCCCTGGTGGGTGGGGTGGCCGGCCCGCACGGGCAGCCGCTGAGCTACGCCCAGTACATCGCGCCGGCCCTGCTGGCCTCGTCGGCGATGAACGGGGCGCTGAACGACTCGATGATGAACGTGTTCTACAAGCTCAAGTACGCCAAGCTCTACGACGGGATGCTGTCCACCTCGCTGGCCCCGATGGACGTCGCGCTGGGCGAGATGAGCTGGGCGCTGACCCGCGGGGGCCTGTATGCGGGCGCGTTCGTCGTGGTGATGCTGGGGATGCGGCTGATCCTGTCGCCCTGGGCGCTGCTGCTGGTACCGGCGGCGCTGCTGATCGGCTTCGGTTTCTCCGCGATCGGCATGGCGGTGACCACCTACGTGCGCAGCTGGCAGGACATCGAGGTGGTCACCCTGCTCGTCCTGCCGATGTTCCTGTTCTCCGGGACCTTCTACGGCCTGGATGCCTACCCGGCGTGGCTGCGGCTGGTGGTGCAGTGCCTGCCCCTGCACCACGGGGTGGCCGTGATGCGGGCCCTGACCTACGGCGACATCGGCGCCGGGCTGCTCCTGCACCTGGGCTACTTCGTCGGGATGGCCGGGTTCGGCCTGTGGCTGACCACCCGCCGGCTGGGCACGCTGCTGATGACCTGAGCGGGCTGATGACCTGTGGGGGTGGCGGCAGGTTAGGCCCGGCGGCAGGCTAGCCCCGGCGAACCGCGCGGAACACGGTGTCGCGGATGACGACGTCGCGGCCCTCGTGATCGGTGACGGTGCGCTCCGGGGCGGCGTTGGTCACGATCTGCCAGAGCGCCGGATCCAGCGCAGCCGCGATCTCGTCACCGGTGAAGAACAGTTCGGGCTGCTTCGGGCGCCGCACCGTGGTGTGCAGGTCCGAAGGATGGTGGGCGGCGATGAGCAGCGTGCCACCCACCCTGACCGCGGCCGCCATCCGCTCGATCAGCGGTTGGCGTTGCCCGGGCGGCAGGTGCAGGTACTGCGAGGAGACCAGGTCGTACCGGTCGCGGCCAGGGTCCCAGCCGGTGAGGTCGACGCGCTCCCAGTGGATGCGCCCGGCGACCTGATCACCGGCCGCCGCCGCATTGGCCGCGGCCCGTTCGACCGCGACGGCGGACAGGTCCACCGCGGTGACGTGCCAACCCCGCCGGGCCAGCCAGATCGCGTCCGCGCCCTCTCCGCAACCGGCGTCCAGCGCCACGCCCGGACTGAGCTCGGACGCCTCGCTGACCAGGTACCGGTTCGGCTCACCGCTCCACAGCCGGTCCTGTGAGCGGTAGCGCTCGTCCCAGTACGCCTGGTCGTGTTCGACCCGCGGCCCGGCCTCCGGCTCGCTCAAGCCAGCGCCGCCGCTGCTGCCGGGTCGCAGTCGTTGAGGAACGTCGAGCAGCGGCTGGCCTCGTCCGTCTCGTTGATGGCGGCTGCCGCGACGGCCAGGGCATGCAGCGCCCGCAGGAATCCCTGGTTGGGCTCGTGGGACCAGGGCACCGGCCCCGTTCCGCGCCAGCCCGCCTTGCGCAGGGCATCCAGCCCGCGGTGGTAGCCGGTCCGGGCGTAGGCGTACCCCTCGATCCAGAACCCCCGGCCGAGCGCCTCCTCGGCCAGCGCCGCCCAGGCCGCCGAGGACGCCGGGTGCTCGGTGGCGACCTGGACCGGATCAGCCCCGGCGGCCAGTTCGGCGCTGGCGGGGTCGACGGGCAACAGGGTTCGCGGTGCTAGCAGGTCCATGGCGCCATTGTGCCGTGCCGGCGGGAAATCAGCGTCGCCGGACGGGGAAGCGGTTTCAGCGGTTCAGGAACCGGCGACCGAGGTGCCGGCCGAGAGCAGGTCGCTGCAGGCCTCCACGACGCGCGCGGCCATTCCCGCCTCCGCCGCCTTGAGGTAGGACCGCGGGTCGTAGGCCTTCTTGTTGCCCACCTCGCCGTCGACCTTGAGCACCCCGTCGTAGTTGGTGAACATGTGACCGGCGATCGGCCGGGTGAAGGCGTACTGGGTGTCGGTGTCGACGTTCATCTTGACCACGCCGTAGGACACCGCCTCGCGGATCTCCTCCAAGCTGGACCCCGAACCGCCGTGGAAGACCAGGTCGAAGGGCTTGGAACCCTCCGGCAGGCCGAGCGCGCGGGAGGCGACCTGCTGGCCGCCCTTGAGCACGATCGGGCGGAGCTTCACGTTGCCCGGCTTGTACACCCCGTGCACGTTGCCGAAGGTCGCCGCGAGCAGGTACCGGCCGTTCTCGCCGGAACCCAGCGCCTTCAGGGTGGCGGCGTAGTCCTCGTCGCTGGTGTAGAGCTTGTCGTTGATCTCGTTGGCGACGCCGTCCTCCTCGCCGCCGACCACGCCGATCTCCACCTCGAGCACGATCCGGGACTCGTGGGTCAGCTTCAGCAGTTCCTCGGCGATCTGCAGGTTCTCCTCCAGCGGCACCGCGGAGCCGTCCCACATGTGGGACTGGAACAGCGGGTTCTTGCCGGCCCGCACCCGCTCGGCCGAGATCGCCAGCAGCGGCCGGACGTAGCCGTCCAGCTTGTCCTTCGGGCAGTGGTCGGTGTGCAGCGCGACGTGCACCGGGTACTTGGCAGCCACCACGTGAGCGAACTCCGCCAGCGCCACCGCCCCGGTCACCATGTCCTTGACACCGGTGCCCGAGCCGAACTCCGCCCCGCCGGTGGAGAACTGGATGATGCCGTCGCTGCCCGCGTCGGCGAACCCCTTCAGAGCCGCGTTGATCGACTCCGAGGACGTGCAGTTGATCGCCGGGTAGGCGAAGCCGTCCGCCTTGGCGCGATCGAGCATCTCGTTGTAGATCTCGGGGGTTGCGATGGGCATCGATGTCTCCGTCGGTTCTCGCAGGTTCTCGCAGTGCCGTCCCAGGAAGTATTCCACCTGCGCTGGTGGCGAACATCCATTGCCTGGCCGGTGCCTGCTCTGATCGGGTGGCCCGATGGAGATCTTGGTACTGGGCGGAACGGTATTCCTCTCCCGAGCGGTCGCCGAACTCGGCGTCGCCCGCGGCCACAACGTGACCACCTTCAATCGCGGCAAGACCGGTCAGCCGGTGGCCGGGGCGCGCGCCGTCACCGGTGACCGGACCGATCCCGAGGACCTGCGCAAGCTGGCCGGTACCTCCTACGACCTGGTGTTCGACACCGGCTACCTGCCCGAGGTGGTCAAGGCCAGCGCCGAGTTGCTGGAACCGAGCGCTGGCCACTACGCCTTCACCTCCTCGATCAACGCCTACCACGGCTGGCCCGACCATGCCGACTACCACCAGCACGGGACCTACGACGGCGATCCGGACGCCGTCGGCGAGCAGGTGCCCGAGGATCTGGACGAGGGCGCGGACTACGGCTGGCGCAAGGTCGGTGCCGAGCGTGCCGTGCTGCGCGCCTTCGGCGAGCACCGCAGCTCCATCCTGCGGGCCGGCCTGATCGT
>NZ_DASVQG010000292.1:0-7651 GCF_036389215.1 Jatrophihabitans sp. | reverse complement strand
CGCTCTGCCTGCGCCGAGCGCAGCAACTGCTCGGCCCGGCCGGCCAGCGCGCGCACCCGCTCCTCCTGGGTCCGCACGCTCAGCCGGGCATCCATCTCGGCCTGCCGGGCGGCGGCGACCCGGGCCGCCCGGGCATCGCGGTCAGAGACCGGCGGCTCCTGCTCGGTCGGCTCCGCCTCGGCCAGCCGCAGCCGCTCCTCCAGCTCCACCAGTCCGGCCAGGTCCGAGTCGCGGGCGCTCTCGGCAGCCTGCCGGGCCAGGTCCAGCCGCTCGGCCTCACCGGTGGCTGAGCGTTCGGCCTGGGCCAACTGGGCCAGCCGCTCGGCTACCGCGTTCAACCGGGCATCGGATTCGTTGAGGGCGTCCAGGGTGGCCTCGACCTCGGCCTGCCGGCCCGCCGCGACCTGCCGCGCCTCCTCGAGCTCGGCCTCCAGCCGGTCGAAGGTGCCGGCCGCCTCGGCGGCTCGCTGGTCGGCCTCGTCCACGGCGGCCTGGACCTCCAGCGCGCTGGGTGAGGATGAGGACCCACCGGCCGCCCAGTCGCGGCCCAGCATGTCACCTGCCCGGGTCACCGCCCGGACCGAAGCGTGCTCGGTGACCAGCCGCTCGGCTTCCTCCAGGCCGGCCACCACGGCGACCTGCGACAGCGCCGACGCCACCGTCGCCCGCAGCGGACGGGGGCAGCTGACCACCTCGACCGCCCAGCGGGCACCGTCGGGCAGTGCGGGCCAGCCGGCGCGCTCGGGTGGTTCGGTGGCACCGCCCACCACCAGCCCGGCTCGACCGGCGTCGGTGCTCTTGAGCAGCTGCAGCGCTGCCCGCGCCTCGGCCGGTGAGCTGACCGCCACCGCGTCGGCCAGCGCACCCAGCGCGGCGGTCAGCGCGGCCTCGTAGCCGGGCTCGACGCTCAGCAACGCCGCCACCGAGCCGAGCAGGCCGGGCAACTGCGAGCCCGCTGCCAGCAGCGCTCCGGCGCCGTCCTTGCGGGTCAGCCCCATCGCCAGCGCCTCCCGGCGGGCGGTCCAGGTCGAGCGCTCGCGCTCGGCGGTGCGGTGTGCCTCGGTGAGTTCGCGCACCCGCTCGGCGGCCTCGGCATGGCGAGCCAGCGCTGCTTCATGCCTGCTGTCCAGGTCCAGTTCACCCTGATCCAGGGCGCCGACCTCGCCGTGCGTGGTCTCCAGTTCGGCACGAGCCGCCGCGGCGCGTGCCCTTGCCTGGGTGGCGGCCGCCGCGATCCGGGCGATCTCGTCCCCGCCGGCCGAGGCCCGGCTGCGCAGCGCATTGACCTGGCCCGCCAGCTTGGCCAGCCCCTCACGGCGATCGGCGACCGCCCGGGCCGCCGCCAGCACCGCCCGCTCGGCGTCGGCAAGCTCACGCTCGTCCTGCTGCCGTCGGGCGACCGCGTCCTGCAGCACCTCCCGGGCCGCCGCCAGCTCGGCGCTCAAGCGCTCCTCGGTGGCCCGGACCTCGGCGGCCTCCCGCTCCAGCTCCTGCGGGTCACGGCTCAGGCGTTCCTGCTCGGCGAACTCCGACAGGTGCCGAAGTCGCTGGGCGGCAAGCTTCTGGGTGCCTGTGAAGCGCTCGGACAGCGCCGAGAGGCCGAAATAGACGTCCTGGGCCGCTGCCGCGGCCGGAGCGTCGGCGGCCAGTTCGGCCTCCAACTCGGTCTCGGCCGCGACGGCCTCGGCCAGGGACTGCTCGACCTCGGCCCGGCGCTGCCGGACGACGGTCTCGTCGGCGACGTCGGCATCCAGGCTCTGCCGCAGGGTGCTCAGGTCATCGGCCAGCAGCCGCAGCCGCGCGTCGCGCAGTTCGGCCTGCACACCGGCGGCCCGGCGGGCGATCTCGGCCTGCCTGCCCAGCGGTTTCAGCTGCCGGCGCAGCTCGCCGGTCAGGTCGGTGAGCCGGGTGAGGTTGGCCTGCATGGCCTCGAGCTTGCGGAGCGCCTTCTCCTTGCGCTTGCGGTGCTTGAGCACACCGGCGGCCTCTTCGATGAAGCCGCGCCGGTCCTCGGGCCGAGCCGACAGGATGGAGTCCAGCTGGCCCTGGCCGACGATGACGTGCATCTCGCGGCCGATCCCGGAGTCCGACAGCAGCTCCTGGATGTCCAGCAGCCGGGCGCTGTCACCGTTGATCTCGTAGTCGCTGGCCCCGTCCCGGAACATCCGGCGGGTGATCGAGACCTCGGCGTACTCGATCGGCAGCGCGCCGTCGGTGTTGTCGATGGTGAGGGTGACCTCGGCACGACCCAGCGGCGGCCGGCCGGCGGTACCGGCAAAGATGACGTCTTCCATCTTGCCGCCGCGCAGTGCCTTGGCGCCCTGCTCGCCGAGCACCCAGGCGATGGCGTCGACGACGTTGGACTTACCCGAGCCGTTGGGGCCGACGACGGCCGTGATGCCGGGTTCGAAGCGCAGGGTGGTGGCCGAGGCGAAGGACTTGAAGCCCTTGAGGGTCAGCGACTTGAGATGCACTCAGGCTCCGGACGTAGCTCGACGGCACGGCAGCGGCAACCGCGGTGATGGCGGTTGCGCCTGGTGCAGAGGCTAGCGCGCCGGCTGCCCGGCGTGGCTCAGGCCAGCGCTGAGGCGCCGGTGGTGATCCGGTGCAGTTCGTCGAGCAGGTGTTCTGATTCCTGCGACGCCTTCAGCTCGGCCAACTCAGCTTCCAGGGCCCGTACCCGGCCCTTGAGCCGCGCCACCTCTTCGACGAGGTAGCGGTCTGAGGAGGTGGGAAGGTATCCCAGCAGCGCCCTGGCCATGTGCCGACCTCTCACGGGACTTCGGCCGCTCAGGTGGCGGAGCCGGCGACATGTCCTGCGTCGCGGGATCCGGCGGAGCTGGCCGGTGGAATGTGTAGCCCTATCGTCGCACCGTCACGGCTTAGATACAAATCCCGCTCGCCTTGATCACGGCGTTGATTTCGGTGGCCGGGTGTGACCCTGCTCTCAGCGCTCGACGAAGCCGGTGAAGTGACCCTCGGCCGGGTCGAACCGGGCCTGCACACCGGCGACGTCGCCCGGCGTGGCACCGCCGCGCAGCAGCTCGACCAGCCGGTCGCAGTCGCTCCGGGCACCTTCGGCGACGACTCGGACCCGGCCGTCGGGCAGGTTCGCCGCCTGGCCGACCAGGCCCAGCTCCAGCGCCCGGCACCGGGTCCACCACCGGAACCCGACACCTTGCACCTGGCCCGAGACCAGGGCCGTCAGCCTGACCGGGCCCTCACTCGGGTCTTCAGTCACGGCTCAGGCCACGCTGCGACGCGGCGGTCGCTGGCACGTGGGGCAGAAGTAGGACGACCGGTTCATCCACTTGGCGCGCGCGATCGGCCGGCCGCACCGGCCACAGGGCTCTCCGACCCGGCCGTAGGCGTTCAGCGAGCGGTCGAAGTAACCACTCTCGCCGTTGACGTTGACATACAGCGAGTCGAAGGAGGTACCGCCGGCGCGCAGCGCGTCGGCGAACACCAGCCGGAGTTCGGCCAGCAGGGTGGACAGCGCCTGCCGGGACAACCCGGAGGTCGGCCGGTCACCGTGCAGCTTCGCCCGCCACAACGCCTCGTCGGCATAGATGTTGCCCACCCCGGAGATCGAGGACTGGTCCAGCAGCGCCCGCTTGATGGTGGTGTTGCGGCGGCGCACCGAGCTGATCCAGCCGGCGTCGTCGAAGTGGTCGTCCAGCGGGTCACGCGCGATGTGGGCTATCCCGGCCGGGACCGTGGTCGGGCCGTCGGGCACCAGCTCGTCCAGATGCAGGCCGCCGAAGGTCCGCTGGTCGACGAAGCGCAGCTCGGTGCCACCGTCGGCGAAGCCGATCCGGGCACGCAGGTGCGGTCCGGGCGGGGTGCCGGGCGCGAGCATCAGCAGCTGCCCGCTCATCCCGAGGTGGCCGATCAGGCAGGACGGCCCGTCCTCCAGCGGCAGCCACAGGTACTTGCCACGCCGTTGGGCCGTGCCGATCCGGCGGCCGACGAGGCGTTGGGTCAGATCCAGCGGGCCGGCCAGGTGCCGGCGGATGGCCCGCGGGTGCCGCGAGTCGACCTCGGCGATGGTGCGCCCGGCCACCCACTGGGCAAGGCCCGCTCGGACCGTCTCGACCTCGGGAAGCTCGGGCACGTCAGCCGGTCGCGGGGATGTCGGAACGCGGAATGTCGGAATGCGGGCTCTCGGCCGGCTGGGCCGGCGGGCCCGAGTCGGCCGGCTGGGCCGGCGGCCCCGACTCGGCCGGCGGCCCCGGCTGTTCTGCCGGCGCGTCCGGCGACAGCGCCCGCCAGGCCGCCTCGGCCGCCGCCTGCTCGGCCTCCTTCTTGTTGCGGCCGAGCCGGACGCCATAGGTGACGCCGTCGACCACCGCGGCGGCGGTGAAGGACTTGGCGTGGTCGGGGCCGTCGGAGGTGATGACGTAGTCGGGTACCCCCAGGCCGCGTACCGCGGTGAGTTCCTGCAGCGAGGTCTTCCAGTCAAGGGCGGCGCCGTAGCCGGGAGCGGCGGCCAGTACCGGGTCGAACAGCTGGTGCACCACCCGGGCCGCGCCCTCCAGGCCGTGCTCGAGATAGATCGCGCCCAGGATCGCTTCCAGGGTGTCGGCGAGGATCGAGGGCTTGTCCCGGCCGCCGGTGGCGTCCTCACCCCGGCCGAGCCAGATGTACTTGCCGATGCCCTCGGGCCCGATCTGGCGCGCCACCTCGGCCAGCGCGCGCATGTTGACCACCGAGGCGCGCAGCTTGGCCAACCGGCCTTCGGCCAGATCCGGGTGCGCACGGTACAGCGATTCGGTGACCACCACACCCAGCACCGAGTCGCCGAGGAATTCCAGCCGCTCGTTGTGCGGCAGGTCACCGTTCTCGTAGGCGAAGGAACGGTGGGTCAGGGCACGACGAAAGAGCTCGGGGTCGACCTGCACCCCGAGCTCCGCGGCCAGCTCAGCCGGGTCAGCGGCCGAAACCGGCTTGGCCGCCACCGCTAGCAGTCCCCGCGCCGGAGGCCGGTACCTGTCATCGCGGGAACTCAGACCGCGAGGACCTGCCGACCGTCGTACTGCCCGCAGTTGGCACACGCGGTGTGCGGGAGCTTGGGCTGGCCACAGGCGCGGTTGGGGCAGGTGACCAGAGTGGGGGCGCTGGTCTTCCACTGCGAGCGCCGTGCCCTGGTGTTGGCGCGCGACATCTTTCGCTTCGGAACGGCCACTGCGTTACTCCTGACTCTGGGTTGAACTGTCGGAACTTGCTGGTTCGTCGGCCACCCCGAACCGCTCGGCGAGAGCGGCCCAGCGCGGGTCGAGCTGGACGTGCGTGTGGTCCTCGGGCAGATCATCGAGCCGTTCCCCGCACTCGGGGCACAACCCGCCGCAGTCCGGTCGGCACAGCGGTGTCAACGGAAGGCTGAGCACCACCGCGTCGCGGACCACCGGTTCGAGATCGAGGTGGTCGCCCACAAGCCGCGGCACCTCGTCGGAATCGGTGGTCGCCTCCGTGATGCTGTTCGGGTAGGCGAACAGTTCGACGAAGTCGACCTCCAGGCCCTCGGTGAAGCCATTCAGGCACCGCCCGCACTCGCCGGCGACGGTCCCGGTCACCGTTCCTGTCGCCAGGACACCTTCGGTCACCGATTCCAGCCGGACGTCCACCACGAGCGGCGAACCCTCGACAACCCCGATCATGTCCAAGCCAAGCTTCGCAGGTGCGGAGATCTCACGCCGGTACTGCCGCTGCAAACCCGCTCTGCGGCCGAGTTCCCGGGTGTCCAGGACGTACGGGCTGCGCGGGTTCACTGACGACCTCTACCGGTGTGGTTTTCTCAGCGGTGCTGTGGAACAGCATTTCCTGTGAAGCTAGGCCCGTACATGGATTTGGCCGTTGTTCAGAATACCTGAGCCCCCGGCGGCGCGGAAATCGGCGGCAATCCGGTAGGGCCACCCACTCGGCCGCGGGCACGTCAGGGCTGCTGACCCAGCGCGTTCCGGCCGTTCTCCGCGGTGGCCGCCAGCCGCTGCAGGTGCTCCACCAGTTCCGACAGCGTGGCGTGGGCGTAGCTGTGCGCCTGCGAGGTCAGCGTATCGGCGCGTTCGCGGGTCGCCGCCAGCGTCGAGCGGGCCTCCTCCTCCGCCCGGGACCGGAGCAGGGCCGCCTGGGCCACCGCGGCCTGGTGGACGCTGTCGGCCGACACCAACTGCTCCTGCTCCCGCCTACCGGCTTCGACCAGCTCGTGAGCCTGCGCGGTGGCCGCGGCCACGGTTGCCCGGGCCTGCTGCTCGGCCGCCTCGGTGACGGTCCGCGCGTGCGCCTGGGCAGCGGCAACCGTGGCCGCCGCCTGCTCCTGGGCAGCGGCAACCGTGGCCGCCGCCTGCTCCTGGGCTTCCCGTAGCTGGTGCTCGGCCAACCGGTCGGACTCCGACAGCATCCGCTCGCGCTGGGCCACCACGCGCCGGGCCTCGGTGAGCTCGGAGGGCAGCACCTCCCGCAGGGCGTCCAGCAGGTCCAGCGTCCGCTCTCGCGGCACCACGCAGGAGGAGGACATCGGCAGCGTGCGCGCGGTCTCGATCAGCTCGACCAGTTCGGTGAGCACCTCGTCGGCCCGCGCCAGGGTGTGGTCGGTCATCGCCGTTCTCCGTCGGGTCGGTGAACCTCGTCCAGCCGGCTGAGCAACCGCTTGTACACCGATACCGGCAGCAGGCTGCTGACATCGCCGCCGTAGGTGGCGATCTCCTTCACCAGGCTGGAGGCCAGGAAGCTGTACTCCGGGTTGGTCGGCATGAACAGCGTGTTCACGCCGGCCAGCCCCCGGTTCATCTGGGCCATCTGCAGCTCGTAGTCGAAGTCGCTGACCGCCCGCAGGCCCCTGATGATCACCGGGATCTCGTTCGCCCGGCAGTAGTCGACCAGCAGCCCGTGGAAGGAATCGACCCGGACGTTGCCGTAGCCGGCGGTCACCTCGGTGAGCATCGCCATCCGCTCCTCGACGGTGAACAGGCTGGACTTCTTGCGGTTGACCAGCACAGCGACCACGACCTCGTCGTAGAGGCCGGCGGCCCGTCCGATGATGTCCAGGTGACCGTTGGTGACGGGGTCGAAGGACCCGGGGCAGGCGACCTTGCGGGCTATCGGCTCAGCGCTCATCTCGGCACCTTCGGATGGGGTGTCGCCTGGCGGCGTCGCTGCGGCGGCTGGACTGCGGACTGCTATTCCCGGCGACCGTACCAAAGGCAGCCCTCGCCGTAGCGCCGCTGCTTGATGGCTTTGATCTCACTCGGCCAGGGCAGCCGCGCCTCACGCCAGGACCGTTCCACCACCACGATGCCGCCGGAGGCCAGCCAGCGGTCCTCGGCGAGGGTCGCCAGCTGGTTGCCGATCGTTGCGGTCGGGACGGCATACGGCGGGTCGACGAACACCAGGTCGAACGGCTCGGCGGCCCCGACCGCGCTGAGAAAGGTGGCGGCCGTGCACCGGTGCACGGTGGCGCCCTGCAGCCGCAACGCGGTGATGTTGTCCTGCAGCACCGTGGCTGCCCGGCGGTCGGACTCGACGAACACCGCCGCCGTGGCCCCCCGGGACAGCGCCTCGAGCCCGACCGCCCCCGAGCCCGCATACAGATCCAGCACCCGCGCCCCGGCGAGATCGAGTTCGCCGCGCAGCGTGTTGAACAGTGCTTCCCGGG
>NZ_DASVQG010000291.1:0-5824 GCF_036389215.1 Jatrophihabitans sp. | reverse complement strand
TCGAGCAGCGTCCCGACCACCCTGGTCGGGTTGGGCAGCTCGACGAACGCTCGGCCGCCGATGGTGGAGGTCCCGGAATCGGGGCGGACGAGGCCGACCATCATCCGCAGCGTGGTGGACTTCCCGGCACCGTTGGGCCCGAGGAAGCCGGTGATGGTGCCCGGTTCGCAGTGCAGTGAGACGTTGCGCACGACCGGGGTGCCTGCGTAGCTCTTGGTGAGAGCGGTTGCTGTGATCATGCCGGCAAGCCTGGCCGGGAGCCGGGTTGCCGCGCATCGGCCAGGACGCCACGATCGCCTGTCGGAAGGCGGTCCGCCGACCCTTGCCAGTACCCGCCTTTCGTCGCCGTCGCCGCGACTTTCGTCGGTGCCGTGCGCGGGCACCCGTCCTCTACGCTCGGCGCATGTCCCGGCAGCGCAGGTACTGGGCCGAGCAACTGGAGCCCGGGTTGCTGCTGGCCGGCGACCCGGCGGGACCGGACACGGTGGGTCCGCGGACGGGCCGCGACTGGGTCGTCGACGCCGTCGGATTCGGTGTCGCGGCCACGTTCGGCGTCCTCATCCTGATCCAGGCGCGGTATGACACCGCCAACCCGTTGACCGGCTCGCCGCTGCTCATCGACGCCGTCTGCGGCGCGCTGGCCTGCCTCGCGCTGTGGTGGCGGCGGCGCTGGCCGCTCGGCGTCGCGCTGGCCGGTGTCCTGCTCGACACGTTCTCCTCCTCCGCCACCATCGCAGGGCTCCTCGCCCTGTCCTCCCTCGCCCTGCACCGCAGGCTCCGGCCGGTGCTGCTGGTTGCCGCGCTGTGGATCCCCTCCGCCGTCGGCTACGCGGCCTACAGCGCGCGTACCGACGTGCTGTCGGTGCTACTGCTGGTGATGGCGTTGGTGCTCGCGTCGATCGCGTGGGGAATGTTCGTCCGCGCCCGGCGTCAGCTGGTGTTCACGCTGCGCGAACGCGCGCTGCGCGCCGAGGCCGAGCAAGGACTGCACGCCGACCGTGCCCGGATGGCCGAGCGAACCCGGATCGCCCGCGAGATGCATGACGTCCTGGCCCACCGCATCTCGCTGCTGGCGTTGCACGCGGGCGCGCTGGAGGTCCGGCCGGACCTGCCCCCGGACCAGGTCCGCCAGACCGCCGAACTGCTGCGCTCGACCGCGCGCCAAGCGCTCGAGGAGTTGCGCGACGTGATCGGCGTGCTGCGCGAACAGCAGGGACCCGGGTCCGCGCCGGCAGCTCCGCAGCCGACCCTCGGCGACATCCCCCGCCTGATCTCCGAGACCCGGCGAGCCGGCGCGAAGATCGACTTCGAGATGCTGGTGGATCACCCCGAGACCGCGCCCAGCGCGTTGGGACGTGACGCCTACCGGATCGTGCAGGAGGCGCTGACCAACATCGGAAAGCACGCCCGCGGCACGGCGGGGCAGGTACGGATCACCGGTGCGGCCGACCGCGGCCTGCACGTCAGCGTCCGCAACCGGCTACCCGTGCAGGCGCCTGCCGAGCCGGCGCTACCGGGTTCCGGCGCCGGACTGCTCGGCTTGCAGGAACGGGTCGCCCTCGCCGGCGGTGTCCTGGTGCACGGTCCGGACGGCTCCGGCGACTTCGTGGTGGACGCGGACCTGAGATGGTGAAGGTCCGGGTGCTGCTGGTCGATGACGACGCGCTGGTACGCGCCGGGCTACGGATGATCCTGTCCTCGGCCGATGACCTGGAGGTGGTGGGCGAGGCCGACGACGGCGCCCGGGCCGTTGCCGCTGTTCGCCGGCACCGCCCCGACGTGGTGCTGATGGACATCCGGATGCCGGAGATGGACGGCATCACCGCGACGGCCGCGCTGCGCCGGCTCGAGAACCCGCCACAGGTGATCGTGCTGACCACCTTTCAGGCGGACGAGCAGGTGATGAGCGCGCTGCGTGCCGGCGCCGGCGGGTTCCTGCTCAAGGACACCCCGCCCGCGGAGATCGTGGCCGCGGTGCGGCTGGTCGCCGAGGGTGCGGCGATGCTCTCGCCGTCGGTCACCCGCACCCTGCTGTCGCACTTCGGCGATGTCGAGGCAGCCGAGCGCCGGCGGGTCGCCGGCCAGCGACTGGCGACGCTCACCGATCGGGAGCGTGAGGTGGCGGTTGCCATCGGGTCGGGCGCGTCCAACGCGGAAGTGGCCGCGTCGCTCTTCATGAGCGAGGCGACGGTCAAGGCACACGTGTCGCGGCTGTTCACCAAGCTCGACGTCGCCAATCGGGTGCAGATCGCGATAGTGGTGCACGACGCCGGACAGTCCTGACCCGCCGGCCCGACGACCCTGGCGCTCCTGACCCGCCGGCCCGACGGCCCTGGCGCTCCCGACCCGCCGGCCTGACGACCCTGGCGCGGACCTACCCGCCGCTGCCCGGCCGCAGCACCGCGACGCATTCCACGTGGTGGGTCATCGGAAAGGCGTCGAAGGCCGACAGGTCGTCCAGCCGCCAGCCGGCGTCCATCGCGAACCGCACATCACGGGCCAGCGCCGCCGGATCGCAGGCCACGTAGACCACCACCCGGGGCGCGGCGGCCAGGATCGCGGTCAGCACCTCTCGGCCGGCGCCGCTGCGCGGCGGGTCCAGCACCACGATGTCCACCCCGGCAGCACGGCCCCGCTCGGCGCCGCCCGGTTCGGCGCTGTCCTGTTCGGCGCTGCCCAGTTCAGCGGTCGCCGCGCGGATCGTCTCGGCGCTCACCGTCGCCCGCCGGACGCCGGCCCACGGCTGGTCGGCCAGGTTGTGGCCGGCGTCGGTGACCGCCACGGCCTCGGCCTCCAGGCCCAGCACGCTGCCGGTGCCGGTCACCGCCGAGGCCAGTGCCGCGGTGAACAGCCCCGAGCCCGCGTACAGGTCCAGCACCCGCTCCCCGGGCCGCGGTGCGGCCGCCCGCAGCACCGTCTCGGTGAACACCTCGGCCGCCCGCGGATGGGTCTGCCAGAAGCCTGCCGGGTGCACCGTGAACCGCCGGCCTGCGACCGCGTAGTGCAGCGCCGGCGGCCCGGACAGCTGCTCGGTACTCAGCACCGGGCGTGCCGAGCGCCGGTCACCACCGCGCCGGCCGCGGTCCCCGGTCCGGCGGGGCCGTGCCGGGCGCTCCCGGTGGGCCAGCTCCACCACCTCGCCCCGGTCATCGACCGCCACCTCCAGCTCGGCCAGCCCCGGCCAGTCCGACCGCAACGCCCGCGCATCGCCTACCCCGGGAGCGCCGATCGGGCAGTGGCTGAGCGGCACCACGTGGTGCGAGCGGTGCGCCCGCAGCCCGAGCTCACCGCCGGGGCCGACCGCGAACCGTACCCGGCGACGCCAGCCGAGCCCGTTCCCGTCGTCCAGCGGCTGCACCGTGACGGCCCACTCCAGGCCGGCCAACCGGCTCAGCTGCTCGGCCACCACGGCCGCCTTCAGGGCGCGCTGGCCGGGCAGCGAGACATGCTGGAAGTCACAGCCACCGCAGCCGCCGGGGTGGGCGTACGGGCAGGGCCGGCGGACCCGGTCCGGCGCCGCCGTCCGGATCTCGACGGCGTCGGCCCGGCAGAACGACCCGCCGCGGTCCTCGGTCACCTCGGCCAGCACCCTCTCGCCGGGCAGCGCATGCCGGACGAAGATCACCCGGCCGTCGTGGCGGGCCACGCAGTGGCCGCCGTGCGCGATCGCCTCGACGAACACCTCCAGCCGGTGGCCCAGCCAGCTCTGCGGGGCGGCTCGGGACGGCTGCTGGTTCGCCCGCTGGTTCACCAGGACAGCCTATGCACCCGGCCCGCAGCCGCCCGGCTTCTCCTGCGGATTGCCGTGACCGAGGGGAATGCCGGCCGGAGGTGTGTACCGTCCCGGGAGTGCACATCGTCGTCATGGGATGCGGACGGGTCGGGTCAACCCTCGCGCATCACCTGCAGCGTCTGGACCACAGCGTGGCAATCATCGATCAGGACCCGAACGCGTTCCGACGCCTCGGCGACACCTTCAAGGGCAAGACGATCGCCGGGGTGGGCTTCGACCGCGACACCCTGGTCGACGCCGGGATCGAGAGCGCCGACGCCTTCGCGGCGGTGTCCAGCGGTGACAACTCCAACATCATCGCCGCCCGGGTGGCCCGCGAGACCTTCGGTGTCGGCCATGTGGTGGCCCGGATCTACGACCCGCTGCGTGCCGAGGTCTACGAGCGGCTGGGGATCCCCACCATCGCCACCGTGCCGTGGACGGCGGGCCGGCTGTTGAAGACCCTGCTCGGCGGCACCATCGACGAGGAGTGGCGCGATCCCACCGGCCAGGTGGTGATGCTGCACGTGATCCTGGCCGAGGGCTGGATCGGCAAGAAACTGGTCAGCTTCGAACAGGCCACCGGCTGCCGGGTGGCGCTGATCAGCCGGTTCGGAAAGGGCGAGCTGCCCACCCCGGCGACCGTGGTGCAGGCCGGCGACGAACTGCACGTGACCGCCACCGACGATCTCACCGAAGGCATCCGGACCGTCGCGGCGGCCGGCCCGGTAGGAGGGCACCACTGATGCGGATCGCGATAGCCGGAGCCGGAGCGGTCGGCCGCTCGATCGCCCGTGAGCTGCTGGTCAACGGCCACCAGGTGCTGCTGATCGACAAGGACGCCGGCAAGGTGCGCCCGCAGCGGATCCCCGACGCCGACTGGATGCTGGCCGACGCCTGCGAGCTGTCGAACCTGGAGGACGCGGGGCTGGAGGAGTACGAGGTGGTGATCTCGGCGACCGGCGACGACAAGGTGAACCTGGTGGTCTCGCTGCTGGCCAAGACGGAGTTCTCGGTACGCCGGGTGGTGGCCCGGATCAACCATCCCGCCAACGAATGGCTGTTCAACGAATCCTGGGGGGTCGACGTCGCCGTGTCGACGCCGCGGGTGCTGGCCGCCCTGGTCGAGGAGGCCGTCTCGGTCGGCGACGTGGTACGGCTGTTCACGTTGCGCGAGGGCCAGGCCAACCTGATCGAGGTCACCCTGCCGCCCGGCGCACCGTGCGCGGGACTGCCGCTGCGCGATGTCCAGCTGCCCTCGGACGCGGCGATGGTCGCGATCATCCGTGGCTCGCGAGTCATCGTGCCCACCCCGGACGAGCCGTTGGAACCCGGTGACGAGCTGCTATTCGTCGCCCTTCCGGAGGCTGAGCCCGCCATCCGGCGCGCTGTCTGCGCCGCGTAGCTCGGTCGCGCTGTCTGCGCCGCGTAGCTCAGTCGCGCTGTCCGCGCCGGGTAGCCCGGTCGCGCCGTCTGCGCCGGGTAGCCCGGTCGCGCTGTCCGCGCCGGGTAGCTCGGTCGCGCCGTCCGCGCCGGGAAGCCCAGTCGCGCTGTCCGCGCCGGGTAGGACAGTCGCGCCGGGAAGCCCGGTCGAGAGTTCCGGACCCGGCGATTGCACTGCCGGTGACCGCAGCCCCAGCCGCTGCCGGGCCCGGCGCACCACCCAGAACACCACCGCCACCACGGCCACGTACAGCGGCAGCCCCATCACCAGCTTGGCCACCGCCAGCAACCCGGTGCGGTTGTCCTTGAACAGGCTCAGCTGCACGACCGCCCGTGCCAGGAACATCGCCAGCACCGCCGCCGTCGCGACGTCATAGGCCCGCCGCAGCTCGCGCAGCTTGTGCCAGCGCTGCCCGGGCGGCAGCGGCGAGGGGTCCAGGTACTCCCAGAGCACCCCGACCAGCGGCCGGCGGACGAGCAGGGACAGCGCGAACAGCGCCGCGTACCCGAACGCCGCGACGATGCCCAGCAGGAAGAACCCGCGCGCCTGGCCGGTCCGGCCGGCGATCGCCGCGGCGATCCCCACGCTGACCAGCCCCGACAGCGCCT
>NZ_DASVQG010000290.1:0-17759 GCF_036389215.1 Jatrophihabitans sp. | reverse complement strand
GGCCGTCCGGCAGGGCCCCGCTCGGCGTGTCGCTCGGCTCGGCGGCCAACGATCACCTGCGGCCCAGGAGGACCGGCGTGTTATCGCTTATTCCGAGCCAGCTCAGCTCGGCGAGCACCCGGCCGATCGCGGCACCGATCTCGCTCGATCCGCCGATCACCAGCGCCGCGGTCACCAGCCGATCATCCCAGGACGGGTCCGCACCGTCCGGAACCCTGCGGCCGCCGGCTCAGGACGGGGAGCCGGCCTGCGGCTCTTCGTCCTCGTCCGGCTGCTCGGTGGGTTCGGGGTGTTCCGGCTGGGCAGGCTGCTCAGCGGCGGGCTGCTCAGCGGCGGGCTGCTCGGCCTCGTCCGTCGAGCTGGGCTGGCCGTCGGGGGCGAGTTCTGACATGAGGGTGCCGATCCTTACCTGCGGTGACCTACCCAGGTGACTGCTCACCGAGCCGGCCGGCTTCGACCTGCCCCTCCACCCTAGCCAGTGCCGGCGCGGCATCGTTCTTCGTGATCGGTGGCCGTCCGGCAGGGCCCCGCTCGGCGTGTCGCTCGGCTCGGCGGCCAACGATCACCTGCGGCCCAGGAGGACCGGCGTGTTATCGCTTATTCCGAGCCAGCTCAGCTCGGCGAGCATGTGCGGCGGTCTTGACTTCCTTCAGCCCCCGGGTATCGCCCTCAGGACTCACCATGAGGTCCGGATCGGCCGGAAACAGCGCCTCGACGTCAGCTGGCAGCAACTCTCGCGGTGCGTGGTCAGCAACCGTGGACTCGGCGGGTGCGCTACTTGTCATCGAAGTACTCCTGCTCATCCGACAGCCCTCAGGATACCGCTGATCAGGATCGCGACAGCGGATACGAGCAGCAGAACGGAGGCAGAGCGCAGCCGTCGCGCCTTGGTGAACAGGCGTGCCTCGTTCTTGGCGTGCAACAGGATGCGGGTGTTGAGGACGACGAGCCGGGTCCGTACCGGATCCGTGGTGAGGTACCGGTCGCGTAGTTCCTCGGGCCCGATCGCCTTATCGACCCGAGGCAGGATCACCCACACCGCCGCAGCGCCCGCGGCAATGGCAAGGGCTTGCCCCGCGATGGCGGCGATGCTCGCGGTCGTCCCGACCAGCGCGACGATGACGCCGGCAGCACTCAGAACGACGCCGGCCTTGGTGTCTAGGCCGTTGCCTCGGTCACGGTAGGAGCCGTCTTCGCGTTCCAGGGCGGACTCGATGACGCTGAGCGAGGGGACCTGTGCCTCACTCAGCGACTGCATCAGCTGCATGGGCGGGAGGTTACCCAACCGAGGGCAACCATCGGGGGCCTGCGACCCCGCTGTGGATAGCGGCTGCTGCTCAGCTGACCGCCCAGTAGTGCGTCGAGCCGTGGGTGGACTCGACCCATTCCTGGCCGCACAGGATCGACACCGCCCGACCGGTGTTGGGATCCTCGGTGCGCACCACCTTGGTGCACCGGCGGATGAAGAGCTGGTCGGCCGGCCACTCGGTCAGCTGGCCGTTCAGTTCGAGCTTGCGCCCGTCGCGCCGCACCCGGTAGGCGGCCATCGGTACGGCGTTGCCGAGCGGGTGCATGCCTGGGCGAGGCTGCCAGTGGCCGGCGGGGCAGTACCGGACCGCGCCGTAAGCGGGGAGGGGCGAGTCGTGCATCAAGGACCTCGATGGGGCTGCAAGTGACGGTGGTCGAACATATGTTCGATAATAGTTCGCGGGACGGCGGCTGGACCAGAGCCATCTGCCCTCGACAACCCGGCGGATCACCAGGCTGGGATCTCGACGGCGAGACGGCCCGTCCGGGAGGCGACCGGCGCTGTCATCGGCACGGCTCCCGGACGGCCGGGTGCGGGCCACGCGTGTCTCGCCACCGATTGCCGCCGGCGCAGGTGATGCAGCCGGGGTCCGGGCCGTTGACCTGACGCGGGCCGACCTGGGTGCCCGGCCGGGACAGGTCGCCGATCACGTCGACGTCCAGCCACGGGGCAGGCGGCCGCGCACCGGACAGCCACGCGGCCAGCTCGGTCAGTGCGGCGTTGACGGTCAGGCCGTTGAGATACACCGCCGACGGGCTCTTGCCACCGGCGCCGTAGGAGCGCAGGCGGTCGGACTCCTGCTGATCGGCGGTTCTGGCCCACCGGGAGATCTCTGCCGCGTCGAGCTCACCGAGACAGCTGAGGCAGGGGCCGTGCGGGGTGGTGAGGATGACCCGGCCGCCCAGCGTGAACGGCTGGACCGAGTCATCGGCGCCGGTCGCGATGTCGAGATAGGGCGTCCGGGTCCGGGTGGCGATCTGGTTGAGCCGGTTGCGCGGGCCGTCGTCGTCGACACAGCCGATGATCAGATCGACGTCCTCGAGCTCGGGATGCTCGCCGGCGACGGTGAGGCCGCCGGCGGTCGACACGTCGATCAGGGGGTCGATGGCGCGCATCCGCCGGTGGGTCACCTGAGTCTTCTGCTGGCCGATGTCGGTGTAGCCGGCAGTGACCATCCGGTTGAGGTCGGTGATCTCGACGAGGTCGTCGTCCATCAGCAGGACGTTGCCGAAGCCGAGGTAGGCCAGCCCTTGCGCGACGTGGGAGCCGACGCCGCCGACGCCGACGACCGCCACCCGGATGGCGGTGAGCGCGGCCTGGGCCCGGGTCCCGATCAGCGGCAGATGCCGCGCCGGGCGCTCCTGGAACACCGGTTTGGCGTTCAGCACGCGCAGCTGGTCGCCGAGGACGGTCACCGTGCTGAACTGCCCGCGCTCGACGCGGCCGCCGGCGTCGGTCCGCCACCACTCGGCATGCAGGGCACCGTCGGCCCAGACGGCCGCCCCGTAGGGCGTGCCGGCGAGCAGCTCCAGGCAGTAGCTGACCGCCGGCGCGAGCGAGTCCTCATCGGTGTGGGAGAAACCGGGCGGTCCGTGATCGTGGTTGTGGAACTCGACGATGCCCAGACCGGTGGCCAGCGCGTGGTTGTGGACGTGGTCCAGGGCCTGGTCGCCGAGATGCCAGCCGTCGATGCCGCGGGTGGTGTCGAGCTCGTCCACCAGCGTGGTGTCCACCACCTCCAGCACCGGGCCGGCGGCGGTGTTGGCGATGGTGCGGGTGTAGGCGAAGGCGAATCGTTTCCCGCCGACCTGGCCGAGATGCCGCTCGATGCCCTGCCAGTGGTCCGGGTCGGTGAACTTCAGTGCCGGCATGGCCTTCAGTTCCGCTTGAACCGGGGACGGCGCCTGAACCGGGCCGTCCCGGAGACGAGGCTGACCGTGTCGGCCGCGCTGACGGTCACCCGGGCTCCGTCGTCGAGGATCCGGACGAGCACCTGCTGCGGGTAGATGCCGGCCACGAACCTGAGCTGGGCACCGGTGATCGTGGGCTGGTCGTAGGTGTAGCTGGTGCCGTCGACGTCGTAGCCGAACCCGGGGTGCGGGCGATGGGAGCTGCCGTTGGACCGCTGGCGGTCCACCGGCACGTCGGCGTCGAAAATCGAGTGGGTCATCGTCCTCCTCCTGCGTGCCCAGTTCGGGCTCTCGTCAGGTGGTCGAACGGATCAGCGGTTCTGCAACCCCGCGTGTCTACATCGATTTTTTAGCGCGTCGTGGTATGGGCGTACGTCAGTGAGACGGTGTCCGGCGCGGTGGCCTGCAGGCGGCGGGCGAGGCCCTCCTCGTACGTGGTGACCAGGATCTGGCCGACCGCTCCGGCTTGGGCGGCGCGGACCAGGGTCTGGGCGACCGCTGCCCGCCGAGCCGGGTCCAGGTGCTCCAGGGGCTCGTCGAACCAGATCGTCGAGGCCCGGGTCGCCGATGCGGCAAGCAGCAGGCGGGTCACCAGCAGGGCGGTGGAGCGTTCGGCTCCGCTGAGGTCCTCCAGCAGCAGGTCGAGGCCCCCCTCGCTGAACGTCAGTTGCCCGGACGCGCCGAAGCGCAGCCCCTCGGAGCCGAACAGGAGCTTCCAGCGGTGACTGATCTCGGTCGCGAGCGGGTTGATCCGCTGGGTGAGGTAGCGATCGGCCAGCGCCGTCATGCTGTTCTGGGCCACTTCGAGGACCAGGTCCTCGCGAGCGGCCGCGACCAGCGCGGCCTGGTCGGCGGCGGCGGTGCCGAGCTCTGCCAGCCGCTGCCGGGCGGCCCGCAGCTGCGCGGTGATCGCGCCGTGCTTCTCGGCGAGCTCGACGCTGCGGTGGCGGGCGTCCTCGAGCGCCGCGGTGGCGGCGGGACCGGGATCGGCCTCCTCGGGCTCAGCAGGTGGGCGCAGCTTGTTCAGGGCGGTGGTGAACCGCGAGATCACGGTGAGGCGGGCGCGCAGCCGCCGGGATTCCTCGCGGTGGCGCTGGATCTCGGTGTCGGAGTCCCCACCCACCTGCCCGTGCACGGCAAGGGCAGCGTCGCGCTCGTGCGCGCTGAGCGGGCGCAGGCAGGTGGGGCATTGATCCGATGCTGCTGCCAGCAGCTGGGCGGCCGAGGCCGACTGGGCGATGCGGACCTCAGCCGCCGAGGTGGCGGCCGCGTTGTCGGCCAGCGCGGCAGACACCTCGTGCTGGCTCTCCTCGATCGCGGTGAGCAGGTCCCGGTCGCCGAAGTCGACGACGTCCGCCAGCTGCGCCGCCAGCGCGGTCGCCTTCGTGTTGAACGCGGTGGCCTCGCTCCGGTACTGCTCCCAGCGGGTGGCCAGCCGTGCCCCGGGTTCCAGGGCGGCGATCTCCCCGGCCAGCTGCCGCCGCCGTTCCGCGGCCGCCTCGAGCTCGGCCTCCAGGTCTGTCACGGCCTGGGTGGCAGCCGTGAAGGCCTCGTCGGAGGCGTCCACGTCAGCGCGCAACGACCTGATCCGGGTCGCCAGCACCTGACGGCGTTCGGCCAGCTCGGCTGCCGAGTTCAGCAGCGTCTGCACACCGAATACCTGCGCGAGGTGATCCCGGATCGGGAAGCCGGTGGCCTTGCCGCCCGCCGGCGGGCCGAACACCACCGCATCGATCACGGTGCTCTCCGCCGACCAGGCCCTGGTCAGCAACGCCAGGTAGCCGCGCTCGTCGAGTGGCCGGCCGCCGACGGTCGCCGAGAACGTGGTGGCGCCGTTTCGGCGAAGCGACCTGCTCAGCCGGACGTCGGGGTAGCCCGGCAGGCCCAGGCCCAGCTGCACCGTTGCCGAGTCGTGGCCGCTGCGGATCGCCCGAACGGCCGCCCGCCCCTCCGGCATGCCCAGCAGGCACCAGCGGACGGCCTCGACCAGCGACGTCTTGCCGACCCCGTTCGGCGCCACGAAGAACGTCACCGGATGGGTCAGCCGCAGGTCCAGGTCCTCGTAGGCTCGCCAGTGCCGCAGGGCGATGTGGCCGATCATGAGGCGACTGCCTCGGCCAGTGCCGACAGCCGGCTGACCAGGGCGTTGCCGCTGAGCCGGCCCGCCTGCACGTCGGCCACCACGTCCCCGATGCTGGACGGGTCCAGTGCCTTCAACGCGGCCACGGCCGCTCGCCGGTGCTGCAGCCGGGGCCTCGCTCGACGCGCCGACGCCAGCGTGGTCGCGGCGACCGCGACGGCATCGGCGCTCACGTCACCGAGATCGATCAGGTCGGTCAACGCGGCGACTCGCTCCCAGCGGGGCAACCGGGATTCGAAGTACCGGCCGAGGGTGACCTCGAGTGAGTCGGGAGCGGTGTGGACGCCCGGCTCCAGCCAGCCCCGGACCGGGTCCAGGGAGGCGTTGGCGTCCGCCGCGGTCAGCAGGGCGGCGTCGCGGGCATCGGGTGAACTCAGGCACACCGCTGAGATGTCGGGGTATCGCCGCAGGAATACCGCGACAGCGGAGGGCTCACCCGCCAGTGGCCCGAGCGGCGTGCTGAACAGCGCGACGCTGCTGCCGAGAGCGCTGCACTGGGCGACCGCCGACAGCGACTGCTCTGATTGCCACTGCTCTGATTGCGACTGCTCTGATTGCCACTGCTCTGATTGCCACTGCGCCCAGGCAGGCGAACGGTCCACCACGACCTGGCCGTCGAAGCGCAGCTCCAGCTGGCGCAGCGCCGCGGCTACCGGATCTCCGCCCGTCGCGGTGGAGCCGGGCCGCCGGCCCGCTCGCGAGTCGGCACCGAATCCGGCAGCCGGCTCCACCAAGCCGAGCCGGACCGCCACCGGGTCGTTCTGCAGCGGCGGCAGGGCCGGCGCACGATCGGCCAGTGCCGAGACGATCGCGAACTGGTCGCGCAACCGTCGGCGCTGGTCGCTGGACAGGCCCGAGGTGTCCGGCTCCGGACCGCGGCCCCGGAGGAAGAGGAGGTAGCTGTCCACCAGCTCACTGGACAGGTCGTCGAAATCAGCCGCGTCCATGGCTCGTCCCCTTTCCGCCGGCCGCGGTGCGCTGGCGTTTCACGCACCGGCGCAGCGCGTCCAGTGCGCGCGAGCGCTGGCGGCTCACCGCCTGGTGCGAGGTGCCGGCCGTCAGCGCCCAGTCCGACAGCGTCTGGTTGCCCATCACGGTCGCTCGAACCACCGCGCGCTGGTCGGTGGTGAGGAACTCCAGGCACTTGGCCACCAGCTGATGCAGCGCCTCTTCTTCAGCGGCGGCCAGGATCCCCGCCTTGTCAGGCATGGTGGTGGCGATGTCCAGCGGATCCACACTGGAGATGCGCTGGCGTTCCCGGAGGATCCTGCGGCCCTCGTCGATACCTCTGCGGTAGGCGATGGTCTTGGCCAGCCCGACCGGCGACGTCATCGCCGCGGGGTCGCCTCGAAGCAACTCCACGAAGGCGGTGTAGACGACGTCGGAGACCCGGTGCTCGTCGGGCGGCCTGGCGATGACCCGCTGAATGCCGCGGCGAGCGTTCTGGTGCATGCCCTCACGCACCGACTCGTACAGGCTGCGGACGTCGCCGTAGCCTGTCTGCCACCGCTCCACGAGCTCGTCCAGCTCGCGCGCCTCGTCATCCATCACGAATAGGTCGCCCGAACCCGACGGTGCGCAACCCCCTCCGCACGCTTTTGTCCGGGGCGCCCGTCATCGACGTCGCACGTGCGGGAGCCGAGGTGGCTCGGCAGGTCGGCGTCCATCGTGGTGATGATCTAATCACGGCCTCTGCCGGCGTCCGCGCCGGTTGCCGTTCCGGTCGATGGGCGGCTCGGCCGGGGTCGGGTGACCAGATCCGTCCGGAATCGGTAGCGTCGACGGGTGCCCGGCAAACAGCGCGCTGGTGACCCGGCTGCCGGCCGGAGCGGACAAGGGGAGCTGGATGGACGACTCGGTCGAGGCGATAGTCCTGGTGGGTGGCAAGGGCACCCGGCTGCGGCCGCTGACGCTGTCGGCGCCCAAGCCGATGCTTCCCACCGCGGGCGTGCCGTTCCTGACCCACCTGCTGTCGCGGATCAAGGCCGCCGGGATCAGCCACGTCATCCTGGGCACCAGCTACCAGGCCGAGGTCTTCTCCGAGCACTTCGGGAACGGTGCGGCGCTCGGCCTGGAGCTCGAGTACGTGGTGGAGACCGAACCGCTGGGCACCGGCGGGGCGATCGGCAACGTCCGGCACCTGCTCCGCGGGAACACCGCGATGATCTTCAACGGCGACATCCTGACCGGCTGCGACCTGACCGGCCTGCTCGGCCATCACCGCCGGACGTCCGCCGACGTCACCCTGCACCTGACCACCGTGCCCGATCCGCGCGCCTTCGGCTGCGTGCCGACCGACGCCGGCGGCCGGGTCACCGCGTTCCTGGAGAAGGACCCGAACCCGGTGACCGACCAGATCAACGCCGGCACCTACGTGTTCTCCCGCGCCGTGATCGACACCATCCCCACCGGCCGCCCGGTGTCGGTGGAGCACGAGACCTTTCCCGGCCTGCTGGGCTGCGGGGCGCTGGTGACCGGCTACCTGGATGCCAGCTACTGGCGCGACCTCGGCAAGCCGGCCGACTTCGTCGCCGGATCCGCCGACCTGGTCCGGGGGATCGCGCCGACCGAGGCGCTGCCCGGACCCACCGGCGAGGCGCTGGTGCTGCCCGGTGCGAAGGTGGCCGACGGCGCGATCCTGACCGGCGGCTGCACGGTCGGGCGGGACTGCGTGATCGAGCCCGGCGCGGTGATCGACGGCTCGGTGCTCTTCGACGGCGTCCGGGTCGCCGGCGGCGCCTCGGTGCGTTCCAGCATCGTCGGCCGCAACGCGGTGGTCGGCGCCGGCACCGTGCTCGACACGGTGGTGATCGGGGACCGGGCGGTGCTCGGCGCCGGGGTCGAGCTGCTGGCCGGCGCCCGGGTCTGGCCGGACGTCCGGCTGCCGGACGGCAGTGTGCGTTTCTCGGCCGACAGCTAGCCCGGCCGCCAGCTAGCCTTGCCGCGTGAACAGCACCCCCGTGGCGGAGCTGCGCTGGCAGCCGCCGGCACCGCTCGACCTGGCCAGGACGCTGCGGCCGCTGCGCCACGGTGCCGGTGACCCGGTTGCCCGGTTCGTCGACGCGACGTTCTGGTGGGCCTGCCGCACCCCCGACGGGCCGGGCACGCTGGCGCTCACCCCCGACGGTGGGCAGGTGCTGGCCCGGGCCTGGGGAGACGGCGCGCACTGGCTGCTGGCCGCGGTGCCGGGCCTGCTCGGGGCCGGCGACGACTGGTCGGAGCTGGACGTCAGTGGCCACCCGGTGCTGCGGCAGGTGCACCGGGAACGGCCCGGCGTGCGGCTGGCCCGGACCGGCCGGGTGCTGGACTCGCTGGTGCCGGCCTGCCTGGAACAGCGGGTCACCGGCCAGGAGGCGTTCCGGGCCTGGCGGCTGCTGACCTGGGCCTATGGCGAGCCCGCTCCGGGACCGGCCGAACCGCGGCTGTGGCTGCCGGCCGAGCCCGCGCGGCTGCTGGCGGTGCCGAGCTGGGACTGGCACCGGTTCGGGGTGGACAGCAAGCGGTACCAGGCGGTCCGGGCCGCGGCGACGGTGGCCAACCGGCTGGAGGAGTGCGTGGGACTGGCTGCCGGCCAGGGCCTGACGCCGAGCGAGGGCATGGCCGCCGCCCGGCGGCGGTTGGCGGTGGTGCCCGGCGTCGGGCCCTGGACGGTGGCCGAGACCAGCTTGCGCGCTCTCGGCGACCCGGACGCGGTGAGCGTCGGGGACTTCCACCTGTCCAACGTGGTGGGTTACGTCCTGACCGGGGCGGCCCGCACCGACGACGCGACCATGCTGGAGCTGCTCGAGCCGTGGGCCGGCCAGCGCGCCCGGGTGATCCGGCTGATCGAGCTCAGCGGCCTGATGCCGCCCAAGTACGGGCCGCGGTTCAGCCCGAAGGACATGTCCCGGATCTGACTTGGGTGCGGTCGCGCGAAGATCGGTCGCGCGTAGGTCCGACCGCTAGCCGAAGCTGTCCAGCACCGCGTCCGACAGTTCCGGCCAGGCCTTGATCGCCCAGTCGTCGAAGCTGCGGTCGGTGAGCGCGACCAGCCCCAGCCCGGCCTGCGGGTCGATCCAGAACATGGTGCCGCTGCGACCGAAATGCCCGTACGTCGCGGGCGAGTTGCGGGCCGACGTCCAGTGCGGCTGCTTGTCGCCGCGGATCTCGAACCCTAGCCCCCAGTCGTTCGGCCGCTGGCTGCCGTAGCCGGGCAGCACTCCCGGCAGGCCGGGGAACTGCACGCTCCAGGCATCTCGCAGGGTGTCGGGATGCAGCAGGCCGCTCGGGGCGAGCAGCTCGGCGAGCAGCGCCTGCAGGTCGCCGACCGAGCCGATGCCCTGGCTGGCTGGTGAGCCGGCCAGCTCCGCGCTGCCCATCCGCAACGGCCCGAACACCGCCTCGGCGAGGTAGCCGGCGAAATCGATGCCGGTCGCGCCGGTGACCAGCTCGCCGATCAGGTCGTAGCCGGCGTTGGAGTAGATCCGCCGGGTGCCGACCTCGGCGGCCCGGCGGCGACGCTCCGGTGCCAGGCCCGAGGCGTGCGACAGCAGGTGCCGCAGCGTCATCGGCCCGAGCTCGGTGGCCGGCTCCGGGTCCAGCGCGGTGGGCGCGAACTCCGGTACCGGCCGGTCGAGCTCGATGGCGCCCTCCTCGACGGCGACCAGGGTGGCCAGCGCCGCCAGCGGCTTGGTCACCGAGGCCAGCGGAAACCGCATCGAGGTGTCACCGATTTCTGCCAGCAGGCCGGCCGGGCTGAGTACCGCCGCCGCGGCGTGCGGCACCGGCCAGTCCAGCACCCGCTGCAGCGGGTTCACGGGCTGCCCACCGCCCGACTGCCCGCGAGCCTCTGCACCGCCCGGTCGATGAACCCGGGCAACTCCGGTGAGATGCCGGCCGGCAGGTCCTCGATCTCGAACCAGCGCAGGTCATCGGACTCGGCGCTGATCACCGGCTCCGCCCCGGCCGGCGCCCACCCGACGAACTGGACGTCGTAGTGCCGGGTCGGCAGCCCCAGCGAGCAGGTGATCGGGTGCACGTCCAGGTTGACCGGCAGCGGGTCCAGCACGATGCCGGCGATGCCGCTCTCCTCGGCCGCCTCGCGCGCGGCGGCGGCCACCAGCGAGGAGTCGCCGTCCTCCAGGTGCCCGCCCAGCTGCAGCCAGGCGCCGACCCGGGGATGCAGGGTGAGCAGCACCCGGCGGCCCTCGGAGTCCAGCAGCAGCGTGCTGGCGGTGACGTGACCGGGCACGCAGGCCCGCCGGGTGGCGTCCGGGCGGGCCGCCAGCAGACCGTAGAAGCCCTCCCGGATCGCGGCCTGGCCGGTGCCATCTCCCGCGTTCAGCGGCATCGCCGCCAGGGTGGCCAGCACGTCGGCATGCAGGGCCGAGACGTCCGGGTCGCCCTCGCGACCAAGGCCGGTGCCCGCATCGGCGCCCGACTGGCCGGAGCTGGCCTGGCCGGAGCCGGCCTGCGCGCGGCCGAGCGCCAGCGCCTCCGCGGTGCCCATCCGGAACAGGTCCCCGTCCGCGCCCCGGATCAGCGTGCTGGAGCCCCGGCCGTCATCGGAATAGGCCAGCCCGCGCACCACCGCGACCGGGATGTCGGACAGCTTGCCCTTCACCAGGTCCGCGGCCGCGGCCAGCTCATCGGCCACCGCCACCTCGGTGACCTCCAGCAGGTTGCCGTGCCGGTCCCGCTCGCCGCGGTCGTCCCGGACGGCGACCAGGCCCGCGACGCCGATCGCCACGTCGGTGATCCCGTGCCGCCAGGGCCGGCCCATCGAGTCCGAGATCACCACCGCGACGCTGAGGCCGGCGCGCTCGGCCACCGCGTCGCGCAACCGGCGGGCCGAGCCGTCCGGGTCCAGCGGGAGCAGCGCGATCTCACCACCGGCCACGTTGGAGGCATCGACGCCGGCCGCGGCCAGCACCAGGCCGTGCCGGGTCTCGGCGATCCGCAGCGGCCCGCGGCGGGCGACCAACCGGACGGTCTCGTCGGTGATCGCCTGCTGCCGGGCCGCCTCCCGCTCGGCCGGGTCACCGGACGTGGGAATCAGCCGGCCCTCGACCTTGGACACCACCTTCGAGGTGACCACCAGGACGTCGCCGTCGGCCAGCCAGGGCGCGCAACGCAGGATCTCAGCGGCCAGGTCATGCCCGGGACGCAGCTCGGGCATGCCCTTGATCGGGAGGATCTCGATGCCTGCCGGAGCGCTCACCGGCCGGCCAGCGTCACCGCGTCGGCGACCATCGCGGCGGTCGCCTCGGCACTGGTCATCAGCAGGTCCCGGGCCAGCACCGCGACGCCGGGCACTTCGGCGGTGTCGCCGGTGTGCACCAGCCAGCCGTCGAGCACCCCGCCCGCCGCCCGGGCGCCGTAGAGGCCGGCCACCCCGGCTGCCGAGGTCTGGACGCCGAGCACCGGCAGGCAGGCGTCGGCCATCCCGCGGACCGGCGCGCCGCCGATGATCGGGGACAGCCCGATGACCGGAGCGGGCCCGGCCCGTAGCGCCTCGGCGATGCCGGGGACGTTGAGGATGGTGTTGATCGAGACCACCGGATTGGACGGCGCGATCAGCACCAGGTCGGCCTCCTCGATGGCCTTGAGCACGCCGGCCGCCGGCCGGGCCGACTCCAGGCCGACCTGGACGAACTCCAGCGCGGGGACGGCGGCCCGGTGCCGGACCCACCATTCCTGGAAGTGGATCGCCCGGCGGCCGCCGTGATCGGCGATCACCACGTGCGTCTCGCAGCGCTCGTCGGTCATCGGCAGCAGCCGGATGCCGGTCTGCCAGCGCTGGCACAGCGCCGCGGTGACATCGGAGAGCGGGTAGCCCGCGGCCAGCATCTGGGTACGCACCAGGTGGGTGGCGATGTCGAGGTCACCGAGGCTGAACCAGGTCGGCTCGGCCCCGTACTCGACCAGCTCGTCCATGATCCGCCAGCTCTCGCCCTGCCGGCCCCAGCCGCGCTCGGTGTCCACCGCGCCGGCCAGGGTGTACATCACGCTGTCCAGGTCCGGGCAGATCCGCAGGCCGTGCATGGTGACGTCGTCGCCGGTGTTGATCACCGCGGTCACCGCCGAGCCCGCCCGGCCGGCCGCGTACGCCCGGACGCCCTGCAGGAACCGGGCCCCGCCGACTCCGCCCGCCAGCACCGTGATGCGCACCCGAAGAACCTATTTCATCCGGTGGCGTCCGAAGCTGCCGGGGCCGTTCAGCGAGACAGGCCGTTCAGCGAGACAGGCCGTTCGACGAGACAGGCCGCTCAGCGGGACAGGAACGGGGTGCTCGCCCGGCGCATCGCGACAAGGGCGGCGTTCACTGCGGCCACCGTGGCATCGCCGCCGTGCCCGGCGCTGCGCAGGTGCGGCTCCAGCCAGGACTTCGCCAGCCGCCGGCTGCGCCGTGGACCGGGCCGGGCCGCACCCGCGCCGTGCCCGCCGGCCAGCAGCACCAGCAGCACCTGCTCCAGGCTGTCCGGAGCCAGTTTGGCCGCCAGCAACTCGACCACCCGCTGCTGCTCCAGCACCGTGGTGCCCGGATCCCGATCGACCAGCCTGTTGCCCTCCGACCGCCACCGGCCGTCGGCGATCAGGGCGGCGGTGGCGGCCTCGCGGTCGGCATCGACGTGGCTGTACCAGCGTCGCCACGCGGCGGGCCGCCGGCCGGCGACCGCGCGGTGCAGCGCATCGGCCAGTGGGCTGCCGGTGTCGGACTCGCCGAGCGCCTGCGGATGGTGCACTCCCACCAGCCGGCCGCTGGCGGCCAGGTCGGTGAACAGCGCCGCCCGGACGGCGATGCCGACCTGGTGCGGGTGCCGCAGCCGGCCGCGGACCGGGTTCAGCGACAGCCGGCACACCGCGAGCGCCAGCTGCTGGGTGTCGCTGGGGGATCCGGTCATGCGCGCCGGCTCACGGACCTCGGCGATATCGGCATGCCGGTCAGCTTAGGACGGCACCGGGTGGAGTGGTTGCCCGGCGCATCAGGCGCGGAAGCGGTCCGCGCCGGCGCACCCGGAAGAGGAGCGCGCCGCACCATCCGGCGCACCGGCTGACCGCGCGCTCGGCGGCAACGGTGGTGGCTAGGCTCAGTGGTGTGACGCAGCAACAGCCATCCGAGTCCGCTATCCGCCGGGCGCTGCGGCGGGCCCGCGACGGTGCTGCGCTCGACGTCACCGAAGCCGCGGTGCTGATGGCGGTGCGTGGCGAGCGGCTGAGCGAGCTGATGGCGATCGCCGCCGGGGTGCGCGACGCCGGCCTGCTGGCCGCCGGCCGTCCCGGCGTGATCACCTACTCCCGCAAGGTGTTCATCCCGCTCACCAGGCTGTGCCGGGACCGCTGCCACTACTGCACGTTCGCCACCGTGCCGCACCGGCTGCCGGCTGCCTACCTGGAGATCGAGGAGGTCCTCGCGATCGCCGAGCAGGGCGCGGCGCTGGGTTGCAAGGAGGCGCTGTTCACCCTCGGCGACCGGCCCGAGGACCGCTGGCCGCAGGCCCGCAGCTGGCTGGACGAGCGGGGCTACGACTCGACCCTGGACTACGTCCGGGCCGCGGCGATCGCGGTGCTCGAGCGCACCGGGCTGCTGCCGCACCTCAATCCCGGCGTGCTCAGCTGGAGCGAGCTGCAGCGGCTCAAGCCGGTGGCCCCGAGCATGGGGATGATGCTGGAGACCACCGCCCGCCGGCTGTTCACCGAGCCTGGCGCGCCGCACTTCGGCAGCCCCGACAAGGACCCCGAGGTACGGCTGCGGGTGCTGACCGACGCCGGCCGGCTCAACGTCGCCTTCACCACCGGCATCCTGGTGGGCATCGGCGAGACCCGGCAGGAGCGGGCCGAGTCGCTGTTCGCGATCCGGGCCAGCGCCCGGGAGTTCGGCGCGATCCAAGAGGTGATCGTGCAGAACTTCCGCGCCAAGGACGACACCGCGATGCGCAACGACCCGGATCTGGACCTGGACGAGTACCTGGCGACCCTGGCGGTGTCGCGGCTGGTGTTCGGGCCCAAGCTGCGGCTGCAGGCCCCGCCGAACCTGGTGGACCTGACCGAGTGCCTGCTGCTGCTCGAGGCCGGGGTGGACGACTTCGGCGGCATCTCGCCGCTGACGCCGGACCACGTCAATCCCGAGCGCCCGTGGCCCGAGCTCGACAAGCTGACCGACCTGCTGGCCGGGCGTGGCCTGGCGCTCACCGAGCGGCTGACCACCCACCCCTCCTACGTGCTGGCCGAAGCGCCGTGGCTGGATCCCCGGGTGCTGCCGCACGTCCGGGCGCTGGCCGATCCGGTCACCGGGCTGGCCCGGACCCGGCCGGACGGGGGCGTGCTCAGCCCGGCCGGCCTTCCGTGGCAGGAGCCGGACCCGGCCTGGGAGTCCGCCGGCCGCACCGACCTGCACACGGCGGTGGACACCGATGGCCGCAGCAGTGACCGGCGCAGCGACTTCAACGAGGTCTACGGCGACTGGAACGCCCTGCGCGACCGGGTCTTCTCGCCCGGCTCGACCGCGCTGGACTCCGACGTGGCCGAGGCACTGCGGGCCGCCGAGCGCGATCCGGCGGGACTCTCGGACTCCCAGGCGCTGACCCTGATGCAGGCCGACGGGGCCGGCCTGGCGGCGGTGGCCGCGCTGGCCGATGACCTGCGGCGGGCCACGGTGGGCGAGGACGTCACCTACGTCGTCAACCGCAATATCAACTTCACCAACATCTGCTACACCGGCTGCCGGTTCTGCGCGTTCGCGCAGCGGGCCACCGACGCCGACGCCTACACGCTGTCCTCCGGCGAGATCGAGGATCGGGTGCGCGAGGCGCACGCCGACGGCGCCACCGAGATCTGCATGCAGGGCGGGATCGACCCGAAGCTTCCGGCCACGGCGTACTTCGACCTGGCCAGGGCGGTGAAGCGAGCGGTGCCGTCGATGCACCTGCACGCCTTCAGCCCGATGGAGATCGTCAACGGCGCGTCCCGGGCGAACCTGTCGATCGAGGAGTTCCTGATCGGCGTTCGGGAGGCCGGTGTCGACTCGTTGCCCGGTACCGCCGCCGAGATCCTCGACGACGAGGTGCGCTGGGTGCTGACCAAGGGCAAGCTGCCCACCTCGGCCTGGATCGAGGTCATCACCACCGCGCACCGGCTGGGCATACCGACCACCTCGACCATGATGTTCGGGCACGTCGACCATCCGCGGCACTGGGTCGCGCACCTGCGGCTGCTGGGCCGTCTGCAGGATGAGACCGGCGGCTTCACCGAGTTCGTGCCGCTGCCCTTCGTGCACAACCAGTCGCCGATCTACCTGGCCGGGCTGGCGCGGGCCGGCGCCTCCCAGCGTGAGGTCAAGGCCGTGCACGCGATGGCCCGGATCATGCTGCACGGCAAGATCGCCAACATCCAGACCAGCTGGGTCAAGCTCGGCGAGGACGGCGCGGCCGAGATGCTGCGCGGCGGCGCCAACGACCTGGGTGGCACGTTGATGGAGGAGACCATCTCCCGGATGGCCGGTTCGGAGCACGGCTCGCGGCGTTCGGTCGCCGAACTGGAGGCAATCGCGGCCCGGGCCGGGCGGCCGGCACGGCGGCGCAGCACCTCCTACGGTCGGCTACCCGAACCGTTCTGAACCCGCCGAAAGCGGCCCGCAAGCTGCTCGGACGCTGCTTGATGGGCTCTGAGGGGCCAAATCTGCGACGAATAGCAGACTTCAGCTTGACTAATGGGTAACGACACGGGTGTAATTCCAAGTGTGTCGTACGGCTTATCCGCTCACCATGCCAGCCGATACGAAGCACAGGCTCCGGTAGGTCCATACCCATATCCGCAGTAGGAGAGCAACCCGTGACCGATACCTCGTACCTGGCAGAAGCGGACCTGTCGAGCATCTTCGGGCTTCCCGAGGAGCAGAACTGGCAGGAGCGCGCACTGTGCTCCCAGACCGACCCTGAGGCGTTCTTCCCCGAGAAGGGTGGTTCCACCCGCGAGGCCAAGAAGATCTGCGTCGGCTGCGAGGTGCGAGGCGAGTGCCTGGAGTACGCGCTGGAGCACGACGAGCGCTTCGGCATCTGGGGAGGCCTCAGCGAGCGGGAACGCCGCCGGGTGAAGCGCCGCGCCGGCTGAGCATCTCTCGCTCACTCACTCGGGTGCGGGCGGGTCGATCTCCTCGGTGGATCGGCCCAGCAGCCGGGCGAGCTGCTCCACCACCACGTCGTGCACCAGGTCGGCCAGGTCCTCGCTCTGCGCGGCCCGGCTCTCCAGCGGCCGGCGATAGACCACGATCACCGGGGCTGAGATACCGCCCACCCCGTTGCGGTACAGCCGCGACAGCGGCACCGCGTTGTCATCGAGGATGTCCTCGTCGTAGTCGAAGTCGGCGGGCCCCCGGTGGCTGACCTCGGGCACGTCCTCCACCGCGAACTCGACCTGGGCCAGCTGCTCGGCCAGCCGCGGCTGCAGATGATCCACCGCGTGCAGCACCATCGCGTCGAAGGCATCGCCACGGCTGTGCGCGATCGGCACCGGCCGGGGAGCCAGCATTCCGCGCAGGCCACGCCCGTGCCGATCCCGGCGGCGGCCCGGACGCCGTGCCGCCGGAGAGTGCCCATCGGTGCCCATGGTCAGCGAGCCTAGTGTGGTTGGCGGGTGCGGGCGCTTCGGCTGGTGCCTTGGGCCAGTGCCTTCGGCCGGCGACACCCGGCGGCGACACGCGGCGGCGGCACGCGACGACACGCTGGGACGGCACGCGACGACACGCTGGGACGGCACGGCGGGGGGCGACACGCGGCGGCGAACGGCGCTCACCGGCAAAGCCCTGACCGGGCGCTAGGGTCGGCCGTTGTGAGGCATGTCCGTCGCTGTACCCGCACAGGCTGCAGTCAGTCTGCCGTCGCGACGCTGACCTACATCTATTCCGACTCGATGGCCGTGGTCGGCCCGCTGGCCGCCTTCGCCGAACCGCACTCCTACGACCTGTGCGAGGAGCACGCCGTCCGGCTGACGGTGCCCCGCGGCTGGGAGGTCGTCCGGCACGTCGGGGAGTTCCCCTCACCCATCCCGCACGCCGACGATCTGGAGGCGCTGGCCGATGCCGTCCGCGAGGCGGCCCGGGTCGAGGTCCCGCGGCAGGCCGGCGGCTCCGAGGACAACGGCCTGACCGGCCGGCGCGGGCATCTGCGCGTGGTGCCGCCGCCGGTCTGAGGCAGCATCGCAGCGAGGAGCGGACCGAAGTCACAGCTCTGAGCCCGGTACCGGTGACGAGCCGTCCGCAGCGCGTGCTCGGTACTGGTCTGCGCTCAGTCCGGCCGCTCGCCTAGGCTGGAAAGTCACGACCCCCCGCGCGGGGGCGGCGAACCGCTGCTCCGCGCGCTGAGCAAGCCGCCGCTCAGCTTCGCCCACCTCCTGGAGAGGCGTCTGCAAGGTGATCAACCTTTCC
>NZ_DASVQG010000289.1:0-9836 GCF_036389215.1 Jatrophihabitans sp. | reverse complement strand
TGCACGGCGCCGGCTCGCTGCCCGGTGGCCGGGTGCAGATCGATGCCGCGGCGTCCTCGCAGTTCGTCTCGGCGCTGCTGCTGGCCGGGGCCCGGTTCGACAAGGGCCTGGAACTCGTCCACGACGGCGCCGGCCTGCCGTCGCTGCCGCACATCGAGATGACCGTGACCGCGCTGCGGGCGGCGGGCGTGAGCATCGAAACAAGCATCGACACCACCGGCGCCACCCGGTGGCTGGTCAGTCCCGGCGTCGTGCGGCTGCCCGACCAGGTGATCGAGCCGGACCTGTCCAACGCCGCACCGTTCCTGGCCGCGGCCCTGGTGACCGGCGGCTCGGTGACGGTGCCGCACTGGCCGGTCACCACCAGCCAGCCGGGCGCGCTGCTGGCCGAGCTGCTCAGCTCGATGGGCGCCACCGTGAGCCACGGCGAGGCAGGCCTGACGGTGACCGGCACCGGCACGATCGCCCCGCTGGTGGCCGAGCTGCACGACGCCAGCGAGCTGACCCCGGTGCTGGCGGCGCTCGCGGCGCTGGCCGACGGCGAGTCGGTGATCACCGGGGTGGCGCACATCCGCGGCCACGAGACCGACCGGCTGGCGGCGCTGGCGGCCGAGCTGACCGGGCTGGGCGGTGACGTGAGCGAGACCTCGGACGGCCTGGTGCTGCGCCCGGCGGCCCTGCACGGCGGCCCGTGGCGCAGCTACGCCGACCACCGGATGGCCCAGGCCGGGGCGGTCCTCGGGCTCGCGGTGCCCGGCATCGAGGTGGACGACATCGGCTGCACCAGCAAGACCCTGGCCGACTTTCCCGGCATGTGGCGGCAGCTGCTGGCGCCCTCCTCGGCCACCGGATAGCCGCCCGGATGGCGCAGCGCGACACCAGGCGGCTGGACGAGGACGACGTCCGCAACCGGCCGACCCGGCACGGCAGCCGGGCTCGCACCAAGCAACGGCCGGCGCACGACGACGCCGCCACCGGGATGGTGGTCACCGTCGACCGCGGCCGGTTCACGGTGTTGCTGGACGGCATCGCTGATGGCGCTGGCGTGCTGCTGACCGCGATGCGGGCCCGCGAGCTCGGCCGCAGCGCGATCGTCGTCGGTGACCGGGTCGGGGTGGTCGGCGACCTGACCGGAGCAGCCGACACGCTGGCCCGGATCGTCCGGCTGGAACCGCGGGAGACCGTGCTGCGGCGCACCGCCGACGACAACGACCCGTACGAACGGGTGATCGTGGCCAACGCCGACCAGCTGCTGATCGTGGCGGCGCTGGCCGACCCGCCCCCGGTCTACGGCCTGATCGACCGGTGCGTCGTCGCGGCGCTGAGCGCCGGCCTGGAGCCGATCCTGCTGCTCACGAAGGCGGATCTGGCCTCACCGGAGGAGGTGCTGGCCAACTACGCCGAGCTCGACATCCCCGCCATCGTCACCTCCCGCGGAGCCGACCTGGCGCCGATCATGGCCGTGCTGGACTCGCACGTCACGGTCTTCGTCGGGCACTCCGGTGTCGGCAAGTCCACGCTGGTGAATGCGCTGGTGCCCGGTGCCGCCCGCAGCACCGGCGTGGTCAGCGAGGCCGGCAAGGGTCGGCACACCTCTACCTCGGTCTTCGCGCTGGCGCTGCCGGAGCCGGCGCACGGCTGGGTCATCGACACCCCGGGGGTCCGCTCGTTCGGGCTGGCGCACGTCAGCGCCGACGACGTGCTGTGGGCGTTTCCGGACCTGGAGGACGGCGCGGCCCAGTGCCCGGGCAGCTGCGAGCACCTGTCGGCCGCCGACGGCTGCAAGCTTGATGCCTGGGTCGCGGCCGGGCATTCCACGCCGACCCGGCTGGATGCGTTCCGGCGGCTGCTGGTCAGCCGCAAGGACCTGGGCGGCGCGATCCCGCTGCCTTGAGCTGAAAAGCTCCAGCGCCGACGCACCCCTCAACGCGAATTTGGTGATGAGAGGCGCCCAAGGTCTGACTGCTGGGATGGCGCGTTGGTGCCTGAGAGGCCGGCCTTGAGATCAAAATAGATTCCCACTGCGCTGGCGATGATCGGAACGAGTACGGCTGCGCCAGCGAGCGGCTTCCGGACGCCGTACATGCTCAGCAGCGGACGCCACGATCGCAACCCCAGCGGATCCTCGGCATGCATGGTCTGCCAGTCGAAGGCCACGGCCACGATAATGAAAAGGATTATCATAGCGAGTACCCGTGGCACGGCAAAAGGATCGCGCGACTGGTCCAGCAGCACGGCGAGTCCACTTTCGACAGCCAGCGGTACCGACGCAGCAAGGGCGAACGCCAAGCCTTTGGTGGCTCCTCGGCGGCCGGGCAGCGTTGTCCATAGACATCCGAAGAAGAACCCCGCAGCAGCCCAGAAGAAAAGCTCTGAGCTGATCGCCTCGGCAATATGCAGCGATCCTAAGTACCCCAGCGGGTCGGCCCATTGGCCTGGGCGCGTAGCAAGCCAGACGAAGTAGGCCACGGCAGGCAGGCTGAGGACTACGATCAGCCGCGCGGCCCGGACTCCGTTATCGATCCACGAGTTCCCGGGCCCGATGCTGATAGCGATATCGCCGGGTGCCACGTCTCCCTGCAACATCCATGCCGTGCTCGAATGCTGGCGGTCGCCCCTGAGTAGCTGATAAAGACCCGGCTTCGGGCGGAGTGTTCCTCCGG
Source organism: Jatrophihabitans sp. (assembly GCF_036389215.1). GTDB lineage: Bacteria > Actinomycetota > Actinomycetes > Mycobacteriales > Jatrophihabitantaceae > Jatrophihabitans_A. Next base: position 7,173 of record NZ_DASVQG010000289.1, on the reverse strand, counting down.
GTGACGGAGGAGGGAATGATCGGTACTCGTCGATGGCTTCCCGGATTTTGCCGACCTTGGTGTCGTACTCCTGCATGGTGATCTTACCTGCAGATAACTCATCGTCGAGTGCCCTAGCGGCAAGTCTGGCCGTCTGCAGTGTGGCCTGGGCGTCTACCAACGCCGGGCGAAGTGAGCGAAGGGCCGATAGTGCCGTCTCTAACGGACGTGCTTGTAGTTCGCTCGTATCGGGGTCTGGGCGGCACAGCACCGCTGCTCGAAGCAGGTTTCGTCGGCTGACTCGAGGGAGAGTCGCGATGATCCACACGCCCAGGAGAAACGCCAACGGCACCCAGAATCCGAGGTACCACTCCGCTGAATAAAGCGAATACGGCAGCGCGGCGGAGATGAGTACATACTGCCCAGGAGTTGGCCGGAGCGCGCCTACCGGCGTAGTTCGGATCAAGGCATAGATTACCGCGATGACACTCAGATACCAGAAGACACCGTTGAACTCGTCGAGAAGCGCACCCGGATACACAATTGAGTTGTCAGCGAGGAAGTGCACAAATTCCCGGGTACGATCAGGCTGAGCTACCGGGAAGAGATTGTTGCGATCCCATGTCTGCTTCTGCTGCCAGACCCACCCCGTGACGATGAATACCGCTGCAAGCCCACTAGTCACTAGCAGAACCCAGTCGGCTGGCCACCGCCTGGATGGCGGCGTAACCACGGTGTCGTTCTCACGGCCACCCGAGGACCGCGAGAGTCGTCGTAGCGCGGTGCCCACAGCCAGCAACAGTGCCCAGGTCACCAGAATCAGTATCGTAAGGAGCCACCCCGCTGAGGCAAATTCGCTGACCGTCACCGGGCCGGTCGAAGTGCCGCCAGGGTTGAAGTGCATGTCAGACGTAAAACTGAACCGTTGTGGCCGGAGGATCAAAGCCAACCCCAGTCCGACGAGCGGTATGAGCACCACCATGGGAACGAAGTGACGAGACCACACGCAGAGAACAGCAAGTACCACGGCAAAAAAGAGCAAGGAGACCAGAGCTGTCCATCGCCAATAGGCGTAACTCAAGTAGTCTCCAGCGAAATCGCCGTTGATTAGATATGGAATAAGGCCAGCTGCCAGCCCAGCAAGGCTCAGCCCCGCCATCAGCACAATCGCTCGGAAGGGGCGGGTCGTGTCAGATGTATTACCACTCCCCTTCGAGGCATATAGATGACGTACCACGAGAAGTAGAAAGACATAGAAGACGGCTTCGGCTGACCGCCAGGAGATCTCAGAGGCCACCCGGCCAGCTCCTGAGCCTGACGATAAGGTAATACGCTTGACCGTGCCAAAGGCGGCTACAGCCTTCCAGCTACGCAGCTCGTCCCGGCCGGCAAGTTTCCAGGAAACACGCATCTGCCCATCAGAAGATATCGGTCGTGGGTGCATGAAACTGAGTTCCAAACCGGATAGCTCCATACATATGGTCCGGTGGAAGTCATAGAATTGGAGCGGCGCGACAGCAGCGGGCGCGTCCTTATCAAAGAGTGTTATCCGCATCTCTTTAGTGGTCGAATCGATAACCCACGAACCTGCATGTGACTTGCCGGCCCCGGACAGCTCGACCAGAATCTGATCCCGCAATTCTACTGTTCCCTCGGGTTTGCCCCCGGAACGAGTTCCGTTCACCAAGCTCGTCGTCGGTTCTCGAGGCCGGTAATCCTGATCGTCCCACGGAACCATAAGGCACCGCAGCGCGCTCTCATGGCGCGAGGAATCGCGTTCGTCGAGTAGCGCATCTGCTCCGGGCCAGGCTGCCGGGATCGTATAGACCTCCGTTACCGTCACAAGCGGTAGATCTAACCTAGAAGCACGAAGTTCGATTGTTGACTTGATGTGTGTCTCTTTCAGGGCCGGATCGCCACAGTTGACCGGATTAGCTGGGGCTGCCCATCCCGTGCCTGCCACGCACCAGATGAGGCCGAGGGGTATTACGACCAAGAGAGCGAGCAGGACTGCTACCTGCCAGAAGCGGCGGGATCTGGGACTGCTGACCCAGATCTGCCGGACAGCGGGCCTAGTCATCATTGACCGATGCTCCATGGAGCCCCCGTGCTATCCAGCATCCTGACCGCAGATAAGCAGCAAACACACTAGCGGTCTCCTCCGAAGCTTGGCCAGAGTCATACCGACGTCGCACCGGTACTCGCTGTCAGGTACGACACCGGCATTCGTGACTTCGGCCTACGGCAAAAGCCCAGAGGGAATCCGTTCGGCGCAACGCCGTCCGGATGCCCCGCACCCGAGGAGCACCGCCCGCGCATCGAACACGATCAAAGACACGACCGTGCAGGGCAGTCCCTAGCGTGACGCCCATGTCAGCTGCCCGCAGCGCCGTGGTCGTCGGCGCCAGCATCGGCGGGCTCCTCGCGGCCCGCGTGCTCAGCGACCGCTATGACCACGTGGTGATCCTCGACCGGGACGTGCTGCCCGCCGGCGCGGCGGCCCGGCGCGCGGTTCCCCAGGGCCGCCAGCTGCACGTGCTGCTCTCCCGCGGCAAGGAGGCGCTGGACGAGTTGTTCCCGGGGCTGTCGGCCGAACTCAACGCGCGCGGCGCGCCGCTGGTGGACCTGCATGATGACGTGCACTGGTACAACGACGGCCAGCGGATGCTGCGCGCCCCGTCGCCGCTGATCGCCGTCGGCATCAGCCGGCCGCTGCTGGAGGACGCGCTGCGCGCCCGGGTCGCGGCACTGCCGGGGGTGGAGATCCGCAGCCCGGTCGAGGTGCTGGGCCTGACCGCCACTGCCGACGGCAGCCGGGTCACCGGCGTACGGCTGCTGACACCCGGACCGGAGGGCGGCGAGCGGACACTCGCCGCCGACCTGGTGCTGGACGCCAGCGGTCGCGGCTCCCGCACCCCGCTCTGGCTGGCTGAGCTGGGCTATCAGGCTCCCCCCGAGGAGCAGGTGCGGGTCGACGTCACCTACGTCACCCGCACCTACCGCCGGGAGCCGCACCACCTGGAGGGCTTGTCCGGCGCGCTGACCAACGCGGTACCGGGATCGCCCCGGGCCGGCATCGTCGCGGTCCAGGAGGACGGCCGCTACGCCGTCGCGCTCAGCGGCATGCTCGGCGAGGAACCCCCGACCGACGACGAGGGCATGGCGGCGTTCGCCGACTCGCTGGCCGCCCCGCAGGTCGGCGAGATCGTGCGGACCGCCGTGGCGCAGAGCCCACCGGTGAAGATGCGCTTTCCGGTGAGCACCCGGCGCCGCTACGAGCGGCTGCGCCGGTTCCCCGCCGGTTACCTGGTGATGGCTGACGCGCTGTGCAGCTTCAACCCCATCTACGGCCAGGGCATGACCGTCGCCGCGCTGGAGGCCTTGCTGCTGCGCCGGCTGCTCACCAAGGGCAACCAGGGCACCGACCAGCTCGCCCGCCGCTTCTTCGCCGGGGCCGCCCGGGTGATCGACGGGCCGTGGTCGATCGCGGTCGGCACCGACCTGCGCTTTCCGGAGGTGATCGGCCGGCGTACGCCGAAGGTGCGGTTCGTCAACGCCTACGTGCACCGGCTGCACGTGGCGGCGGTGGCCGATCCGGTGCTGGGGGCGGCGTTCCTGCGGGTGCTCAACCTGGTGGACCCGCCGACCCGGCTGCTCGCGCCGGGGATCGTAGTGCGGGTGCTGCGGGGCTCGCTCGGCCGCCGGGCGGTCGATGCGCCGAATAGAGCCGCGGTTCCGGCTCGCTGGCGGTAATCCCCGGTTCGCTCAGCCGCCGGCCTGCAGGTACTTGCCCAGCACCGTCACGCCCTGCTCGATGTCGGCGATGTCGCCGGCGAAGGAGAGCCGGGCGAACCGGTGCCCGTCGACGGTGTCGAAGTCCCGCCCCGGTGCCAGCGCCACCCCGGTGTCGGCCAGCACCCGGCGGACCCATATCAGCGAGTCGTCGGTGTGGTCGGAGACGTCGGCGTAGAGGTAGAACGCCCCGTCGGCCGGCGCCAGCCGGTCCAGCCCGATCGCCGGCAGCGCCTGCAGCAGCAGCGCCCGGTTCTCGGCGTACCTGGCCACGTTGGCCTCCAGCTCGGCATGCGCCTGGAAGGCCGCCAGCGCCGCCAGCTGGGACAGCGTCGGCGGGCAGATCGTGAAGTTGGCGATCAGCCGGTCCACCGCGTCCAGCAGCTCGTCCGGCACCAGCAGCCAGCCCACCCGCCAGCCGGTCATGGAGAAGTACTTCGAGAATGAGTTGACCACGATCGAGGACCGGTCGAACTGCCAGGCGCAGGCAGCCGGACCGGCGTAGCTGATCCCGTGATAGATCTCGTCCGAGATCAGCCGGACGCCTCGCCCCCGGCACCAGGCCGCGATCTCGGCGAGCTGGCCCGGCGCCACCATGGCGCCGGTCGGATTGGCCGGCGAGCCGAGGATCAACCCCTCGGGCACCGGGTCCAGCTCCCGCAGCATCGCGGGGCTGGGCACGAACCCGTGCTCGGGGCCGCAGCCGAACTCCCGCACCGAACACCCGAGGCTGGCCAGGATGTTGCGGTAGGCGGGGTAACCGGGCCGGGGCATCGCCACCGTGTCACCGGCGCTGAACGCGGCCAGGAACGCCGCCAGGAAGCCCCCCGACGAGCCGGTGGTCACCACCACGTTGGCCGCCGGGACGTCGATGCCGTACCAGGCGCGGGTGTGCTCGGCGATTGCCGCCCGCAGCGGAGGCAGGCCGAGCGCGTCGGTGTAGCCGATCCGGTGCTCGGCCAGCGCCTGCCCGGCAGCCTGCCGGACCAGCGCCGGGGCCGGCGTGCCCGGCTGGCCGATCGCCAGGTTGTACACCGGCAGCCCGAGCCGCCGCCGGGATTCCGCGGCCTGGAACACCTGCATGACGTAGAACGGCGGCACCGCCGAGCGGGCCGAGGGGCCCGCCGGGGCTGAGGGGCCCGCCGGGGCTGAGGGGCCCGGGGGGCCCGGGGGGCCCGCGGAACCCGTCGGACCGGTCACACCCACCCCCCACATCGCCAGTACACGCTGTCCTGCCGGGCCAGCAAGCCCTCGTCCACCAGGTACCGGCGCAGCGCAGCCACGTCCGGGTTCCACACCCCGACGATCGCGTTCACCTCCGCCTCGGGATAGCGCACCCCGGGCTCGAAGGCTGTCGCGAGGTAGGCCAGCAGCAGGCTGCGCTTGACGCCGCGCGGCACCACCGGCAGCCGTCCGCGCACCAGATAGCTGCGCAGCACCCGGCGCAGGGCAGGATCGGCAATGTCGTCGAAGGACGCCGGGTCGGCCAGCGCCCGGGCGCGATCCAGTCCGGCTTGGCCCTGTGTCACCCCGCGACGATAGCCTGCTTGCTGTGAGCAGTACGCCGGAATATCCGCCTGCCGGGCCGGCCACCGGGTTGGCAGCCGATCTGGACCTGGCGCTGCGGCTGGCCGAGGAGGCCGACACCGTCACCACCGGACGGTTCCGCGCCGCCGACCTGGTGGTGAGCAGCAAGCCGGACCTGAGCCCGGTGAGCGATGCCGACCAGGCCGTCGAACACCTGATCAGGCAGCGGCTGGCAACCGAGCGGCCGGCGGATGCCTTCTGCGGCGAGGAGTCCGGCACGACCGGCAGCGGCCCGCGCCGCTGGGTGCTCGACCCGATCGACGGCACCAAGAACTTCGTCCGCGGGGTGCCGGTCTGGGCAACCCTGCTGGCCCTGCTGGTCGAGGACGATCCGGTGCTCGGAGTGGTCAGCGCCCCGGCGCTCGGGCAGCGCTGGTGGGCCGGCCGCGGGCAGGGCGCGTTCTGCAGCTCCTTCGGCGAGCCGCCCCGGCTGCTGCGGGTGTCGCGGGTCGGCCGGCTCGCCGACGCCAGCCTGTCCTACGCCTCGCTGTCGGGATGGGCCGAACAGGGCCGCCAGCAGGCCCTGCTGGAGCTGATCGGCCAGGTCTGGCGCTCCCGGGCCTACGGCGACTTCTGGTCCTACATGCTGCTCGCCGAGGGTGCGGTGGACCTGGCCGCCGAACCGGAGCTGTCGCTCTGGGACATGGCCGCCCTGGCGCCGATCGTGACCGAGGCCGGCGGCCGGTTCAGCGGGCTGAACGGAGTGGACGGCGTGCAGCAGGGCAACGCCGCCGCGTCCAACGGGCTGCTGCACGAGGCACTGCTCGGCGCGCTGGCCGGACGTTGAAGGGAACCGTTTGGCGATGACTGTCCAGGACTGGCTGCTCGACTCCGACCCGGCGCTGCGCTGGCAGGTGCTGCGCGACCTCAGCGACGCGCCACCGGACGCGGTGGCCGCCGAGCGCGCCCGGGTCGCGACCGAGGGCTGGGGCGCCCGGCTGCTCGCGCTGCGCGGCGAGGACGGCCAGTGGGCGGGCGGCGCGTGCTTCCCCGCGGACTTCCGTGGCGACTTCTCCCGGGGGCAGCCCTGGACCGCTACCCTCCCCACCTTGACTCTGCTGCGCGATCTCGGCGTCGAGCCGGACGCCCGCCCGGTCCGCGAGACCATCGCGCTGGTGGGCGAGAACTGCCGATGGGAGCACGCCGGGCAGCCGTTCTTCGCCGGGGAGGTCGAGCCGTGCATCAACGGCCGGACCGTGGCGATCGGCGCCTACTTCGGGGTGGATGTCGACGGCATCGTCGCGCGGCTGCTCGCAGAGCAACTCTCCGACGGCGGCTGGAACTGCGAGGCCGAGAACGGGTCGGTGCGCGCATCCTTCGCGACCACGATCTGCGTGCTCGAAGGGTTGCTCGAGCACGAGCGCGCCACCGGTGGTTCGGCGGCGGCCGTCGCGTCGCGGCGGCGGGGGCAGGAGTACCTGCTCGACCGCCGGCTGTTCCGGCGGCTGAGCACCGGCGAGGTGGTCGACCAGGACTGGCTGCGGTTCTCGTTCCCGACCTGGTGGCACTACGACGTGCTGCGTGCCCTGGACTATTTCCGCGCCACCGGGGACGCGCCGGATCCGCGACTGGCCGAGGCTGTCGCGATGCTGCGCTCGAAGCAGCAGCCCGACGGCACGTGGCTGCTGGAGAACACCCATCCCGGCTCGGTGCACTTCTCGATGGAGGACGGCGACGGGCGGCCCAGTCGCTGGAACACGCTCCGCGCGCTTCGGGTTCTGGACTGGTACGGCGACGCCCACTGAAGCGCGACGCTCGCTGACCCACAGCGACGCGTGGCGCGCAGTGGCACCACCACGCCAGGCCTCAGCGCTG
>NZ_DASVQG010000288.1:0-4174 GCF_036389215.1 Jatrophihabitans sp. | reverse complement strand
GTCGCCGTGCGGATAGAGCGGTGACGACCCCGTGAAGCGGTAGATCCTGCAACTCGCCCAGGCACGGCCGGGGGTTCTATAGTCCGGCCATCATGGTGAGACACGGACCGCCGGGCTGGCACAACTGGGCGGGCACCTACGAGGTGACCCCGGCCAGGATGAGCTACCCAACCTCGGCCGCCGAGGTCGCGGAGGAGGTGCTCCGGGCCGCCCAGGAAGAGCTGTCGGTGAAGGCGGTGGGGGCCGGCTACAGCTCCAACGACATCGCCGTCACCCGGGGCGTAATGATCGACCTGTCCAAGCTCACCGGCCTCATCTCCGCCGACAAGCAGATCGGGCTGGTGACGTTCGGCGCCGGGACGACGCTGCGCGACCTCAACCGGGACCTGTGGAAACTCGGCCTGTCGCTGAACTGCATGGGAAACCTCGACGCCGCCACCGTCGCCGGCGCCATTGCCACCGGCACCCACGGCACCGGCCGGCGGTTCACCGGCCTGGCCAGCCAGGTGCGCGGACTGCAGCTGGTCACCGCCGACGGGCAGCTGCTGGAGTGCTCGGCCGACCAGCACCCGGAACTGTTCGCCGCCGCCCGGATCAGTCTCGGCGCGCTGGGCATCATCACCGCGGTGACCCTGCAGTGCGACCCTGCCTTCGTCCTGCACTCGGTCGAGGCGCCGGCCGACTACGACGACCTGTTCGAGGTGCTCGCCCGGCTGGAGCTACGGGACCATTTCGAGTTCCTCTGGTTCCCGCACACCCGCCGGGTGCTGACCAAGGTGCAGACCCGGCTACCCGCCGACGCCCCGCTGCAGCCACGGGGCCCGATGCGCACCTGGTACGACGACAAGGTCCTCGGCAGCGTGTTCAGCGCCATGAACCGGCTGTCCGCGACCTGGCCCGGCGTGACCGGCAAGGTGAACCGGGTAGCCACCCGGGCACTGCCCGAACGCAGCTATACCGACCAGGCCCACCGGCTCGTCACCGGCTCGGGCCGGGTGGTGTTCCGCCAGATGGAGTACGCGGTGCCGCGTACGGCGCTGGGCCACGTCCTGGACGAGCTCGAGGACTGGCTGGAGCGCTCCGGCGAGCAGATCACCTTTCCGGTCGAGGTGCGGCTGGCGGCCGCGGACAACATCCCGCTGTCGCCCGCCTTCGGCCGGGAGACCTGCTGGATCGCGGTGCACCAGTACTACCGGCGCCCGCACGAGACGTACTTCGCGGCTGTCGAGGCCATCGCCCGGGAGGTCGACGGACGGCCGCACTGGGGCAAGCTGCACTACCGCTCGGCCGAGGACCTGGCGCCGTCCTACCCGCTGTTCGACGAGTTCCTGGCGGTGCGCGACACCTACGACCCGGACCGCCGGTTCAGCAACGACTACCTGCGCCGGGTGCTCGGCAGCTGATCGCTGCGGGGTTGGTGTCGCCGTCGGCATGATCAGCCGTCGCCGTATGCTGCTGCACATGTCGAGCGTGCCCGTCACCGAGCTGCGCAGCTGGAATGCCCAGCTCACGCTCGATCCGCTGGACCCCGGCGACCCGGCGGAGCAGCGCTACGTTCCGCTTCGGGAGTCCGGTCACGCCGCGGTGGACGAGATGATGGCAACCATCGAGCTGGCGGTCGACACCACCACCCAGTTGCTGTCCGGGCCATCGGGTGCGGGCAAGACCACTGAGCTCCGCCGGCTGCGCAGCGACCTCGACAAGCACGGCTACCGTGCAGTTCTCTTCGACGTCACCAGATACGTCAACGAATCGTCACCGGTCGACATCACCGAGTTCCTGATCGCGCTGGCGCTCGGCGCCCACGACGCGCTCGGCGGAAGTGAGGAGGCCGGCCAGGAAGGTTTCGGCCGGCGGCTGCGCACCCTGCTGTCGCGCCTGTCCATCGACCTGAACATCGGCGGGATCTCGGCCAAGGCGTCCCGCGACGGCGTCGAACTCGGTGCCTTCGGAGCGGCGACGGTCGAGGTGGACCTGCAACGCGAGCTCAAGAGCAGCGAGCCCTTCGTGGCAGAGCTGCGCAGGAAGCTCGCCTACCACGTCGGCACCCTGTACGAGGAGGTGGCCGCCTTCCTCCGCGAGCTGGTGTCCGGAGACGAGTCGGCCGGGCTCGTGCTGATCGCGGACGGGCTGGAGAAGCTGCGCGGCACGACGGAGAACGACATCTCGGTGCAGGAGTCCATCGAGGGACTGTTCGTCAACCATGCGAGCAAGCTGAAGTTCGCCTCGCACCACATGATCTACACGGTGCCCACCTACCTGCAGTTCACCGCGCCCGGCGCGCTGCCCTACGACGCCCGGGTGCTTCCGGTACCGGTGCCTCATGTGCGGCCTCGCCGTGACAATGGCGCAGAGAGCGTGCAGAAGACCGTCGAAGAGTTGCGCGAGGTCGTCCGCCGGCGCATCCCGACCGACCAGATCTTCGCCGGCGCCGACGACCTGGACCTGCTCATCCAAGCCTCCGGGGGGCATCTGCGGGATCTGTTCACCCTGCTCAGGCAGCTGGTCAATCTCATCCTGCGCCGCTCGCTGCCGCTTCCGGTCGCTCCGGAGCACATCGACGAGGCGATCCGTTACATCGCGCATGACTTTTCGACGATCACCCTGGAGCAGGAACGCTTCTTGCGATCAGTCGCTGAGGGCGACGGTACCGTCCGGCCCGCTGCCGACGAGATTCAACTGATGGCGCGGCTGCTGCAGAGCCACATGCTGCTCGGTCACCTGAACGGGCAGGACTGGTACGAGGTGCACCCGCTGGCAAGGCGTTCGCTCGGTATCGAGTGAGCATGCACGCGCAGGTTCCCCGGCGATGACCAGGCCCCGTGGCGCCGCGGCCGCTCTTGACCCTGATGCCGAACGCCTGTGGGACCGGCTCCGCGCCGAGTTCCAGCTGCACGACGGCTTCTGGCTGGCAATTATCTTCGGCGCCCAGACGGTCGAGCTCAACGAGCTGATCGGCCGTACCCGAGACCTGGCCTCGGCACAGGTGGCTGAGGTCCAGGAGCTTCGGATCAACTCGACAACCGATGTCGGCCATGCGTTGCGCGAACTGCTCACCCCAATACGGCCAGGAGTGCTGGCGACCTGGCTGCTCGATGACCCGATCGCGAGCCCTGAAGTCCGGCGCGAGTGGTGGTCGACCTTGCTGCATCGGCTGAACGAGCGCCGCGACGCGCTGCGAGCAGCGCGGCCGGCTGCACTGGTGCTCGCCTGTCCGCCCGATGCGTTGAACCTGGTGCGGGATGCGGCACCGGATCTCTGGTCCTACCGATCGTTGACAGCCACCCTGCAAGCCCCGCCGTCCGTTCCCGCCGATCGAGAGCACCCCGCCGCACCGCAGCCGGAGGCCGCAGCGGCACGACAGACTGCCCGGCCGCCCGCACCGTTGTCACCGGCCATCGCCGATCATGTCCGGCAGGCCGCGATTGCGCTGCGCAGCGACCGGACAGACGCCGCCTTGGCGGCGGCTCAGCGTGCGGTCGAAGCATCGACAAACCCCAGCGATCGAGCCGTCGCGGATGCCTGGCTGGCCCTGGCCCGCTCGCAGCAGGGCGATCAGGCCGAAGCGTTGCGGCTTGCGCGCAGGGCATGGTTGTCAGATCAGGCGCTGGATGAGGCTACCGCCCGGGTACTTCTGCAGATCCTTATCGCATCCCCGATCCTTGATGAACGTGGACGTGCGGCCCTCGAACTGGCCGACCTGACTCGCGAGGCGGTCGCCCGGAAGCCGGACAGCCCTGAATTGTGGCGGGACCTGTCGGTATCGCTGGACAACGCCGGCGGGGTGCGGCGGGACCAGGGGGACTTGAACGCCGCGCTGGCCGCGTTCACCGAGTCACTGGAGCTTCGTCGCCGTCTGGCCGAGCAGTATGGCAGCACCCCGCAGGCGCTGCGCGACCTGTCGGTATCGCTGAACAACGTCGGCGGGATGCACGAGCAGCAGGGCAACCTGGACGCCGCGCTGGCCGCGTTCACCGAATCGCTGGACCTGTCCCGCCGGCTCGCCGAGCAGCACGGCAGCACCGCGCAGGCGCTGCGCGACCTGTCGGTGGTGCTGAACAGAGTTGGCGGGGTACAGCGGGACCAGGGGGATCTGGACGCCGCGCTGGCCGCGTTCACCGAGTCACTGGAGCTTCGTCGCCGTCTGGCCGAGCAGTATGGCAGCACCCCGCAG
>NZ_DASVQG010000287.1:0-15757 GCF_036389215.1 Jatrophihabitans sp. | reverse complement strand
CCTCCCCGTCGGGGCTGCCGTGGTGGGCGCGCGCCCACGCCGCCGCGTCCTGCAGCCGCCCCTGCGCGATGTGGACCCGCGCCCGGATGGCGGGGATGGGACGCACGTCCGGGAAGTAGCCGGGCAGGTACAGCGGCTGCGCCTGCTCGAGCATGCCGACGGCGCCGTCCAGGTCCCCGGAGGCCACCAGCAGCGCGGCCATGGCGGTGTACCAGCGGTGCCGGTTCTCCGGCAGCGACGCACGTTCGCCGAGATCCCGCGCGGTGTGCAGGTGCTTTCCGGCCGCGTCGAGGTCGCCTTGTTCGCGTAGCACGTCCGCGAGGCCGACGTGCAGGTCACCGGTCGTGGACAGCACCGTGTCCGAATGGGTTTCTGCCCTCCGGAGGGCCCGCTCGTAGAGCCGCCGCGCCTCCTCAGGCTGCCCGCGCGCCAGCCACATGTCGGCCAGGACGACGGTGGCGCTGAGCTCGTCGGTGAGGTTCCCGGCGGCGTGCAGGCTGCGCACGGCTTCGCTGAAGAGGCCCACCGCCGCGGAAAGGTCGCCGGCGGCCCAGGCGGCCAGGCCGAGGTATCCCGCGCCGCCGGACCGGGCGACGTGGTCGGCCGGCCCGGCCAGGTCGAGGGCGCGGCGGGCGTGCGCGATGGTGCCCTCGACGTCACCGCGGGCTTGGGCGACTGCGGCGCAGTAGACGGCGGCCTGCGCCGGCAGCGCCCGCAACTCCTTGTCCCGGGCGCGGGCGGCATCAGCCAATCGGCCCCCTTCTGGCACTCGTGCCGCCGCACGTTCGGGCGTCGTTGCTAGTTGGGGCGTCGGGTGGAGTGCCTCGTTGGCATGGTCGAGCCAGCGCTCCGCCCCCTCCAGGTCGCCCTCGGACAGCCGCGCCGACACCATCTGGGTGGCAAGGAGCGCGCGGCGTCGGAGGACGTCGTCGGGCAAGGCGTTCAGCCAGTCGCGCAGGGTCCGGTCCTGCCGCCGCTGCCGGGCCTCTGCCAAGGCCAGTTCCAGGAGGTCGGCCGCCTGCTCGACATCGGTCGCGGCGAGGGCGTGGCGGATGGCGTCGGCCAGCGTTCCGTGCTCGGCGTGCCAGCCGCTGGCCGCCCGGTGCAGGGTGGGGACCCGAGCGGGGTTCTCGGCCTGGAGCCGGGCGCGCAGCGCGTCGGCGAAGAGGTGGTGGTAGCGATACCAGTGTCGCTGGTCGTCCAGCGGGGAGAGGAAGAGGTTGTCGCGCTCCAGTTTCTCCAGCAGCTGTTGGCCGTCGCTGCCGCCGGTGAGCGCGTCGCACAGGCCAGCGGTGAGCTGCTCGAGGACCGACGTGTCGAGCAGGAAGGTGCGCACCTGCTCGGGCTGGGTGGCCAGCACCTCCTCGAGCAGGTAGTCCAGGACGAACCGATGGCTGCCGGTGAACGCCTCGACGAACGCGGTGATCCCGTCCGGTGATGCCGGGTCGCCGGTGCTGGTGGTGGTGTGGCCGCGGGCCGAGAGGGCCACGAGCTGCAGGCCGGCCGCCCAGCCCTCGGTCCGGGCCTCCAGGGCCGCAACGTGGGCCGGCGCGAGTCGCAGGCCCATGACCTGGTTGAGGAACGCCTCGGCCTCCTCGGCGGTGAAGCGCAGCTCGGCCGCGCGGACCTCCAGCAGTTCCCCGCGGGCCCGCAGGCGTGACAGCGGCAGCGGCGGGTCCGCCCGCGTCGTCATGGCAAGGGTGACCTGGGGTGGCAGGTGCTCGAGCAGCAGCGCCACCGCATGGTGGACCTCAGGGTTCTCGATCAGGTGATAGTCGTCGAGGGCGACGACAGTCGAGCCGGCGAGTGCATCCAGGTCATTGACGAGACTGGCCATGATGTCCTCGACCGGTAGGCCGTGTTCGGTGCCTATCAGCGCCAGCGCCTGGCCCCCCACCTCCGGGCTGGCGGCCTGTACCGCGGCCACCAGGTGGGTGAGAAACACCCTGAGGTCGGAGTCGGCCGCGTCGAGGGACAGCCACCCGACCCGCAGCGCTTGCGGTGCTTGGCCCTGGGCTCGGCCCTGGGCTGGGTCCTCGCCGGGGCCTGGCGTCAGCCACTGGGTCAGCAGGGTGGTCTTTCCGAACCCGGCCGGCGCCGAGATGAGCACCAGCCGCGGCATCGTCGCCGGCTCCGCCCGGAGCCGGTCGACCAGTCGCTCGCGGGGCACGAGCCGACGGCGCGGAGCCGGGGCGCGCAGCTTGGTACCCAGGACCGGCATCTGGCCAGCGTAGGTGTCAGCGAACTCCTTTGACCGGAAGGATCGCTGCCGCTCCGGCAAGGGCGCACCCGCCCGCGACAGTGAACAGGACCCGGTAGCTGCCTGCGCCGAGGTCGAGGATCACGGGGGCGATGGCCGGGGCGAGCGAGAACGGCAGGGCGCCGGCGATGTTCAGGACGCCTAGGTCCTTGGCCGCCTGGTCGGGGTCGGGCAGTACGTCGACCACCAGGGCGAGGTCGACGGCCATGTACATGCCGAACCCCAGCCCGCCGAGGGCCATACCGATGAGATAGCCGCGGACGTCGTCGGCGCCGGCGACCACGAACAGCGCGAGCCCGTACCCGAGGGCGGCGGTGAGGACGAAGACCTTGCGGCGGCCGATGTGGTCCGACACCTTCCCGGTGACCAGGGCGGTGGCGACCAGGGACACCGAATGGGTAAGGGTGCCCAGGAAGATCGTGTGCGCCACGTCGTCCTCCCGGCTGCCCACCTGTGCGAGCAGGTAGTAGGCCTGGTAGGTGACCAGGAAGGCGTAGGCGAGAACGAACAGGAACCGGCTGGCGAACACCCAGGCGAAGTCGGGGCTGCGCCGCGGATTGACGTAGAACGTGCCCAGGAACTCCCGCATCGACCACGCAGGGGCCCGGCCCGGATCCAACCGGCGGTCGGCGAGCCGGCCCACGAACAGCAGTATGAGAAATGCGCCGACCGCGCACGGCACCAAGAACATCGTGAGGATGCTCTGGTCGAACAGCTGGACCAGGAAGGTGCCGACAACCGACGCCACCGGGAGGCAGACCGCCAGGATCCCGGACACCACGCCACGTTGGGCGGTGGGGACCTGGTCGGGCAGAACGGCGGCCAGCGCGGCGAGCAGGGCGTTGAAGGACACCTGCGCGATGCACCAGCCGAGCAGGACGACCGTGATGTCGGGCGCGAGAGCCACCGTCAGGATGCCGAGACTGCCCCCGGCCAGACCGGCGACCATCCAGGGCCTGCGCATGCCCCACGGCGAGGCGGTGCGGTCGCTCAGCCTGCCGAAGAACGGGTTGGCGACCATCGACAGCAGCGAGCCGACGCTGGTGACGAGCGCGAGCCGGCTCGGTGCCGCGTCGATGCCGACGAGGTCGTTGACCTTCAACGCCAGCGAGACCAGCAGCGGAGCCAGGAACAGCAGGGAGGTCCCGGTGTAGGCCAGCATGTACCGGACCAGGAAGCCCCAGCCGACGTGCGCGGGCTCGGCCGGCACGGAACCTGACGCGGCGCCGCCGTGGGAAACGCTGATCGGGTCACCGCCAGGGCTTTCTACGGAGCGGACTGCGGGGATGCCAGCTGGGCCGAGGTCTGGGCCTTCCCGCTTGTCTGTCACGGTGTGACCCCGTCCGGTTGGAGGACGCCGGGAAAGGCGCCCTCGCGAGCATGCAGCGAATCAGACGCCCGCGATAGACCCTGGCCTCAGCTGGCTACCGTCTGCCCCTTCTAAGCTCGAAGACATGACGATCCAGCGGATGGACAACGTCGGCGTTGTTGTCGACGATCTCGATGCTGCTGTCGCGTTCTTCCTCGAACTCGGTCTGGAGTTGGAGGGCGAGGCGGCAGTCGGAGGACGTTCGGTGGACCGCCTCGTGGGGCTCGACGGTGTCCGGGTCGACATGGCCATGGTGCGGACTCCGGACGGCCACGGCCGGCTTGAGCTGACGAAGTTCCACACGCCGCCGGCGGTCAGCGCTGGGTCGGACGCACCGGTGAACACGCTGGGCATACGGCGCATCATGTTCGCCGTGGACGACATCGAGGACGTCGTTGCCCGCCTGCGGACCCATGGCGCCGAACTCATCGGCGAGGTGGTGCGGTACGAAGACAGCTATCGGCTCTGCTACGTCCGGGGCCCCGAGGGCATCCTCGTCGCGCTGGCCGAGCAGCTCGGCTGAAGCGGTCGAGTCGGCTCAGGCAGCGTTCGGGTCCGGCTGATGGACGCCGAACGTGTTTCCTTCCGGATCGAGGTGGTAGCCCTGCCATGCCATTCCGGCGATAGTCATCTTCGCAAGTTGCCTCAAGGCCGGTCGCGACAGCGTTCCTGAGGGCCGCGGTACGGAAGGCCGGTACCGCCGTCGAACTCAGACGGTCGCGACCAGACAGGCCACCAGTGTGGAGAAGAAGGTGAGCCCGCCCAGCAGGGCGTGCAGGGTCGCTGAGCGAGGATGGCGCCCTCTGAGCACCCCGAGCACCGCGCGACGGTAGTCGGCAATCCATGACGGCCCGACTCCGGCCAAGGCACGCCAGCGCCCGGTCAGGATGGCGTCGCCGACGCCGTTGGTCACGTTGAGCACGGCGAAGGCGAGCCAGGCCAGGACCAACCTCCCGGTCGCCAGATGGCCCGCCCAGAGGCTGAGCCCGGCAACCGCGGTCACCAGATGGGCAGTGACCAACCGCGTCGGGAACGTCGATCCGCGGCGGCGTCGGCGCAGCCAGCGGAGCAAGACAGTCACGCCTACGGCGGCGGCGAGCAGCCAGGCGACGAGGGCGACGTATGCCATGATCGAAGCTTACTACGAGCATAGTGTGCTGTCACTACGGATATAGTACGCAGGTGATGACTCATCGGGAACGCGCCCTCGACGCCGCGATCGAACTGCTGGGGACGGAGGGGCTGCGCGCCACCACCCACCTGCGAGTCGACGAGCGGGCGGGTCTGGCGAGGGGATCCACCTCGAACTATTTCCGAACCCGGGCGGCGCTGCTGCAGGGCATCGTCGAGCACATGGTCAGCCGGGAGCTGCCCTCGGTGGGCAGCGCCTTCGCCCCGAGGTCCGCGGACGAGCTCGTCGATGGCCTCGCCCAGCTCTTCGACTTCATGACAGGCCCGAACCGGGTGATGACCACCGCACGGTTGACCCTGTTGATGGAGGCAAGCCATGACGCGGAGCTGCGCTCGGCGCTCATCCGAGGACGTCAGGTGATGGAGCACGCCATCCTGCCGACCCTCGCGGCCCTTGGTGCCCCGGACCCACTGCTGGCCGCCCAGGCCTTCGCCGCCTGTTTCGAGGGGCTCTTCCTGCACCGGATCGCCCGGCACGCCGACATCGATCCCCGGCCGGTCCTGGACCTCGTCGTGCGTGCAGCGCTCCAGCCCCGCTGACCTGCGGTACCTGCACCCGCTACCCGCGTGCCCGGGCCAGGGCCGCCTACCAGTGACAACCCATCACCCGGCTCGCGCCTGAGGCATCGTGTCAGTCACGACGCCTAGATGCTGTTGGGAGACTGTCGCCGGTTACGGGTGAGCATCGGAACGGCCGCGTCCCAGTATCGGCGGATGGCGTCGACGGCCTGCTGGTGCTGCATGGTGATGTCGCCGGGTTGCGCTGCCACGATGATGAAGGCGGTCCGGTACTGGTTGCCAGGCGGGGCCACCCGCACGGCGTCGAGGCCGGCCGGCCACACGAGTTGGCTCATCGGGATCGAGCGTTCGGTGCCCCACATGGTGATCCCGGCGGTCGCCCCGCCGGAGCCGGGGGACAGGCCTGAGCGGTCCAGACGCGCGGTGGTGGCGATGACGAAGTCTCCGCGCGGGGCGGCCGCCAGCGCCCGCGGTGCCCGGTCGACCCCGAGCCAGTGGTCGAAGCCGGGAATGCCGGGCAGCCGCCCGGCGGAGTCGAAGCGCGAGTAGGGGGCCATGACGTCCAACGTGGTGCCTCGGCTGGTGAATCGGGGACCGAAGGCGGGCTGGTACTTCACGAGGCGTGCCGGCAGCGAGCTGAAGCCGGAGGTGTTGGACAGAACCCAGTCGGGCAACCCGCCGGCCACCGTGTAGACGCCCTGAACGCCACCGCTGGCGTACTCGAGAGGCCCGAACACGGCCTCGGCCAGGATCGCATTCCAGGTCTTCACCCCGACACCGACCGCCTGGGGAGGCTCGGGCACGTCCATCTCCACGACAGTGCTCCAGGTCTGTGACAGCGGGTTTCCGTCGGCTGGGCGCCAGGTCGCCGCGGCGTCAACGAGGTGCGGGGTCAGATCGGTGCGCAGCTGGTCATATCTGGCTTGGAAGACCAGATGCGTGCCGCGGCGGATCACGCGCAGGGCCACCGCGGAGCCCGGGTCGCGGAAGGGGCGGTTGTCGGGCGCGCTGATCAGGGTCTCCGGTTGGCCGGTGCGTTGCACGGCGATGGTCCGGTGGTCGCGGTAGTAGCCGAAGAAGATGCCGTCGTCGGGGTTGAACATGATGACCAGGCCGGCGTGATAGGCCATCGGCGCCATGAGCCGGGGTTCCATCCAGACGAGCAGGTTGGCTTCGTCGGCGAAGGCCTCCTCGCGGGCCGTGACGCCCATCATGACCAGGTCTGCGTCCCCGTAGCGGGCTGGCAGCGGGAGGTCCGCCAACCCTGGTACCTGCAGGGCCGCGCCGGTGAAGGGCTGTGCGACCCATCTCGCGAGTCCGTCGCTGGTTCCCTCCCGCGACCAGGCGGTCCCGTCCATGCACGAGCCGCCGGTGCTGACCCACGCGCTCCAGTGCGAGCCTTGCCGGGCGACGAACGCGGGCCCGGCGTAGGGAGTGCCGTCGTGGAAAGCCTGGCTCGCGTCCCAGCCGTCGATCCCCGGCGCGAGCCGGTCGGGCCAGGGCCAGAACTGCGGAGACCGGACGGTCAGGTCGCGAGGAACCAGCCAGTTGTGGCCGAATTCGTGAATGAGCGTCCCCAGCCGCGGGCCGATGACGGCCGGGTCGGTGCTGGACGGCGGGTCGGCTAGTTCGAGGACTCCGAGCCGGGGCAACGGGCGGACCGACCAGTCGGCGAGTTTGTGGTTCGGGTTCGCTGCCGAGCCGACCTGGTAGGTCGCCCAGGCGTGGTGAGTGCCGGTCCGGACCGGGCCTGAGGATCCAGCCGCCTGAAGTAGCGCGACCAGATTGGCACGGTAGTCACCGGTGACGACGTCAGAGCCGGTGACCAGCAGGACGTTCGGGTAGGTGCTGGAACGCGAGATGGTTGCCACGTCGACTCAAGCCGGGCTGAGGAACGAGGCGCCGACCGCATTGAAGCGGATGCTGGCCTCCTGGTCGAACCTGACGAGCATGCTGACGGCGAGCCCGAGACCGACCCGATGGTAGGAGCCGTCGGCGTTGCGGATGTCGAAGCGGTTCCTGCCGGACACGAAGTCCCCACTCAGGTCACCGCTCAACCCGAGCGCCGGGGCGGTGCCCAACCTGGTCACGTTGGTCCCGCCGTCCCAGACGTGGATCTGGTCGAGGTGACAGCCCGCGTCCATCTGCAGGTTGAGCATCACGTCGCGAAGCACCACGATCTGGGCGTTGATCAGGGTCGGTGACGGAACCGCGGCGTGGAACCAGACGGACTGGTTCGACTTGCCGCGAAACGTCTTGCCGAATCCTTGTGGCAACCCGAGCACATCGGTCCAGGGGATGCCCGAGACGGAGGTCAATGGCCCTGGCGAGGTGATGTTGCTGCCCCCGGCCGTCTCGGCCGCGACGGCAACTCCGTGAGTGAAGAAGGCGTACATACCGTGCCACCGATCGGAGATCTCGGAGCGAGTGGGTTCCACACCTTCCCATATGGCGTGTCCGGCCGGAAGTGGCTGGACGGCCCCCAAGCCTGGGTCCGAACCAGCTCCGCGGGAGCAGCGGCCGATCCTGTCTGAGCCGGCGGCGCGCGGGTCGCGTGCCGCCGCTGTGTCACCGATCGCCCTGGCCATATCGGTCGGCGGCGTTGCCTCGCCGGCCGCAACAGCATCCCCGGCGACGCGATATACAAAGCGTAGGTAGGAGCACTTCCATTTCCACGTACTAGCCCCTGGAATACACGCGCTGAGTCGGTGTAGAAACGGAAAGTGAGGGTCGCTCGCCGGCGTGGAAACTGGCATAGAAATCTGATACCAAGCCATCCGATAAGAATGGCAATAATGCCGAGCCGGGGGTCGCTTCCCCTTCTTCATGCCGCCATCGCGCGAGGTCGCCTGCACGCCTAGCGGGTCGTCTCAGATCAGGTGACTGCTGTGGTTGCACCGATAGTCGCACATCGAATGCTGCGGCGCAGGCGGATCGGTATAGGCGCCGGTGACTAGTCGCGCGCGGCGGTAACCCTCTGCGATCGACTGCCCTCATATCTGTGATCATCCTTCGTAGTAAGCAGATCGTTGATGCGCAACCGCTGTAGAGCATGCGTAGCGCACGGCATCCCGCACGCCTGTCCCACCCACGACGGGCAGCTCCGGTCGCGGGCGACCGACCGTTGCGTGGAGTCTGGATACGGTGGGATCAGCTGTGTAGAGCGACCTCTGACCTTCAGCCGACTAACGCCTGCAGGTATCAAGGCTAATGACACTTTTTTCTGGATTGGCCATCCAACCTGTTCCGGCTGAGCTAACCTATGCCCCCGGGTTAAACCATCGGCTTAGCGACACCGGAGTATTCGCGGAATCGGAGAGTATTCGTGATCGAGCAGACAGTGGCAACAGCTTTCGGCTCGGTGGGCGTATGCACCGGAATTAATTCATCCACAAAGGAATCCTGGCGGGTTTCGCGCCAGCGACCTCGGGCCAGCGGCTTCCATGCCGCCCGGCCGGTGACTGTGGGTACCGACAGGAAGGGACCGCTGCTGACCCGGCCGGGTCACTGGTAGGGAGAGCAGGTCCGGCAACTGCCCCTGAACTCATGAGCCGCTTGAACAGACAGGCGCCTCAGAGGCGGGCGACCGGACGGCGAAACGCTGAACGACCTCGCCGTCCGGTCGCAGTCGCATGTCCCACAGCGCCGGTCGGCCCAGTCGGTCGTAGGCACAGTCGGTCGTAGGCACAGTCGGTCGGGTAAACACAGTCGGCCAGTGAGAGCAGGTGTGCCGTCCAGCCGGTCAGTCGTGGAATCGCAACCGGCCGACCAACCTGGGAGTGAGCAGCCCATCGGCCAGGCCGAAGCTCACCAGATCGTCGAAGGCTCGCTGGTCCTCGCGGCCGGCGCGCAGGCCGGCGTCGATCAGGGCTGTCCTGCCGCCGAACCGGGCCAGGGCGGAGGTGTGCCGCAGGTGCCGGCCCAGCCGCCGGCGGGTCGCCACCCGGTAGTGAGCACCCGCGTCACCGCCCGCGAGCAGAGCGCGGGCCGCGGCCCGGCCGGCCAGAGCACCGGACACCACCGCGTAGAAGATCCCCTCACCGGTGAAGGGGTTGATCATCGACTGGGCGTCGCCGGCAAGCAGCACCGGCCCGTCCGGAATCGGCGGCCGCCCGGACGACAGCGGCAACCGATGGGCTCGAAGACCCGCCGGCTCGGCCAGGCCGGGCAGCAGCGAGTGCAACCTGGCCAGCAGATCGGCTCGGCTCAGCGGCCGATGGCCGATCAGCTCGCCGTAGCCGACGTTGGCCCGGCCGTCGCCGATCGGAAAGCTCCACGCGTAGGCAGGCCAGTGTCGATCGGTCATCGTGATGTACTGGCTGCCGGCGAGTTCGGGCAGCTCGGGGGCGTAACCCCGGATCGCCAGCGCCACCCGGCCCGGACGCGAGGTAGCCGTAGTCCGGCGCAGCACGGATTCGGCGCCGTCCGCGCCGATGACCACCCGGGCTTGCAGCGAGCCGTCGAGGCACACCCCGTCACCGGTCATCCGGACCGTCCGAACCGAATGCCGGCGCACCTCGATTCCGCGGCGGCGCACCTCCTCCACCAGGCGGGCGTCGAAGATCTGCCGGGGCACCACCCGCACCTGATGGCGCATCCGGCGGTGCACCCGCACCCCGGTGGGTGAGCGCAGCGCCAGGTCAGCGACTTCGATGGTGCCGTCGAAGACCCGCTCGACGTCGAAGCCGAGTGCGGACAGCTCCTGAGTGACCTCGTAGGCGATGCCGTCGCCGCACGCCTTGTCCCGCGGGAAGTCAGCCCGGTCGACCACCAGCACCGACAGCCCCGGGCCGGCCTGCGCGACGGCAGCCGCGGCGGCGCAGCCCGACGGCCCCGCGCCCACCACGATGACGTCGTAGCTGTCTCGACCCATGACACCACCCTAGGTGCCATCCGTGCCTGTCCGCGGGGCCCGAGGGCCGCCGGGGCAGGAAGGGTTTACCAACTAGTGATCTGCGGAGTCACCGAAGGAGGCAAATGCCCTGCGTAAATTCGGCCTCAGTCACCAGGCCCGCTGACGCGAATCTGACGAAGTCAGGGTTCACATCTAATTATTGGCAAGTTCTCATGAGAGTGACATAGTGAATCGAGGCCTTATCCCCCTGGGCTCTTGCTTTCCCAGTCAACCTTTCCTTGGTCAAGGAGTTTTGATGCGTCGTTCCCTTCCGCTGCTCTGCGCTGCGACCATGGCCGTGTCGCCCTTCGCGGTCAGCGCGCCGGGCAATGCTGCTACGCCGGCAGCCCAGCCCGGCGCTTCCGCGGCCAGCGGGCCCCGGGCCGTTGCCAATGAGTTGCTGGTCGGTTATGTCGCCGGTGCCACCGTGGCCGATCGGGCCCGAGCCCGGGACCGGGCAGCGGCTCGGCTGGCTGAGCGAGTGGTGCCGGGCGCGGCCGCCCGTGCCGAGGTCGAGCTGGTGCGGCTGCCGGCCGGCACCGATCAAGCGCACGCGATTCGATCGCTGAAGGCCGATCCGGCAGTCGCGTATGCCGAACCGAACTGGGTGTACACCCATGCCGCCACCAGCACCGACCCGTACTTCACCAATGGCAGCCTGTGGGGCATGTACGGCCCGAGCACCACTCCGGCCAATGCGTACGGCAGCAACGCCGCGGCAGCCTGGGCTGCCGGTAACACCGGTTCCTCCGCGGTGTATGTCGGCATCATCGATGAGGGCATCCAGTACACCCACCCCGACCTGGCCGGTCAGGTGGGCAACCCGCTGGAGACCGCCAACGGCGTCGATGACGACGGCAACGGCTACGTCGACGACATCAACGGTTGGGACTTCGCCAACAATGACAACTCGATCTATGACGGCGGCACCAAGGGCAGCCTCGACGACCACGGCACCCACGTGTCGGGAACGATCGGTGCCAAGGCCAACGGGGCCGGCGTGGTCGGGGTCAACTGGAACGTCCGGCTGATCAGCGGCAAGTTCCTCGGACGCAACGGTGGCACCAGTGCCAACGCCGTCAAGGCAATCGACTACTTCAACGGCCTGAAGGCGCGTGGGGTCAACATCGTCGCGACGAACAACTCCTGGGGCGGTGGCGGTTTCTCCCAGGCACTGACGGACGCGATCGGGCGGGCCAACAGCTCGAACATCCTCTTCATCGCCGCGGCCGGTAACGGTGGCAGCGACCAGGTCGGCGACAACAACGACACGACGCCGCACTACCCGAGCACGTACTCCAACCCGAACATCATCGCCGTGGCCGCCATCACCAGCACCGGTGCGCGGGCGTCCTTCTCCAACTACGGCCCGACCACCGTCGACATCGGTGCACCCGGTGCCGCGATCTGGTCCACCACCGCCTACAACATCTACGAGTCCTACAGCGGCACCTCGATGGCCACCCCGCACGTCACCGGAGCAGCCGCGCTCTACGCCTCGACTCATCCCGGGGCAACCGCCGCGGCGATCAAGAACGCCCTGCTCAGCAGCGCCATTCCGACCTCGTCCATGGCCGGCGTCACCACGACCGGTGGTCGGCTCGACGCCTACGCGGCACTGTTCAAGTAGTTCCTCGGTCCTCGATCGGCGGTTGTCGCGGCCGGGGTCTCCGAACGAGGAGGCTCGACCTACTCCAGGTGAGGCAGGGCGGTGTTCGCCCACCTCGAACGCCGCCCTGCTCACCAGATCCGCGAACCCGCGTCGGCCTGCTGGCCGGCACGGGTTCGCGGTGTTCAACGGCACGCGGTGAAGCTGCAGTGCGTCGCTTTCAGCTATCCGGTGCCCGCGCTGTTCGAGTGTGGGCAATGGTGTCCGAACGCGTGAGTACCTGCCGCGACCGGGCCCTATTACTCGGCCAATAAAGCGAATTTCGCTCTCAGTGGCTAACGGGGGCGTTATAAGCCCGAGATATGCGGGCGGGTCAGGCGTAATGCGATGCCAGCCTGCTGAAGCCTTCATCCAGGCTGATTCGGGGGTGCCAGCGCAGCGCCGCACGGGTCCGTCGCTGGTCGAACCAGTGCGCCGTCGCCAATTGTCCGGCCAGAAACCGGTTGAGCGGCGGGGTGTCGCGGCGGTTCGACACCGCCCACGCCGCCTCGATCATCGCGCCGAGCACGTTGGCCACCGGAAACGGGACCCGGCCGCGCGGCCCTGGCACTCCGGCGGCGCGGCACACCCGCCGAAGGATCTCTGACACCGGCCTGGGCTCGCCGTTGGACACCACCAACGCCTCACCGTGAATCTCGCCGCACCTGCGCACGGCGGCCAGCAGCGCCTCGACGGCATTGTCGAGGTAGGTCGTGTCGATCAGAGCTGCCCCCGAGCCGATCAGTGTCAGCCGCCCGGCGCGGGCTCGCTCGACGACCGGCGCTACCAACTGCGTGTCACCAGGCCCCCACACCAGGTGCGGCCGGATCGCCAGCACCGCCAGCTGGGCGGAGTCGGCGTTCAGCGCGAGTGCCTCCGCGATCGCCTTGGACCTCGCATAGTGGCCCCTGGCCCGTCGCGGATCGGCCGCGCCGGCTCCGGCGCCCACCAGGGACTGACCGGCGTGCGCCACCGCGGGCGAGGACACGTGCACCAGGGCCGGCACCCGGTTCTGCCGGCAGGCGTCGATCACTGCCCTGGTTCCCTCGACGTTGGTGCGCTGGTATTCCGCCCACGGCCCCACCACATCCACCTTCGCGGCCAGGTGCAGGACGGCATCCTGCCCCGCGGCGGCACGCCGCACAGCGGCCCGGTCGGCGACATCGGCCAGCACCTGCCGGCACGGCAGGCCGCTCGAGCGGCGTTGCAGCACGGTCAGCTCGGCGCCCTCAGCCAGCAACGCCAGTGCCGTTGCCCTGCCGAGCAGGCCGCTGGCACCAGTCAGCAGCACCTTCACGCCCGGCCCGCCAGCACCTTCTCCGCCCATCTGGCCAGCGCTGTCCGGTCGACCTTGGACGCGTGCCGGATGTCGACGGGCAGCCGATTGGTCACCAGGACCGCCGCCACCGGGACGTCGACCGTGGACCGGACGGCGTCGGAGAGCTCCAGGCTTGCCACCGAGGCTCGCCGCCGACCGGGCAACCGCGGGCCCCCTACCCGTCCGGCCAGCCGGCGTCCGGATCGCTGCGGAACGACGATCGCGACCAGCTGCTGGGTTCCGGCCGGCCCGATGCCCACCACCGCGGCTGCCGCGATCCCGTCCACGGCGGCTATCCGCTGCTCCAGCCCCACCGGGGTCAGCAAACCCTGCGGGGCGGTGATCAGGTGTTGGAGGCGCCCCTGGATCCACAGCCGGCCGTCGCCGTCCAGCTGCCCGACATCGCCGGTACGGTGCCAGCCGGCATCGCGGGAACTCGCTCGCTCGGTGGCCCACAGCGCGTCGTAGCGCTGCTTGCCGTGCGCGGCTCGAACGCAGATCTCGCCGACCACGTCCGGCTCGGCGCTCAGCTTGCCGACGTCCTGCCCGAGGGCGTCGAGCGCGCTGATCTCGACCTCGACCCCGGGTACCGGGCGGCCGACGCAGACGCCGTTGCCCGGCCCGGCCGCCACCAGTTCGGGCAGCGACACGTCGGTGACCGGCAGTACCTCGGTCATGCCGTAGGGGGTGTGGGCCTGCGCCGCGGGCAGCAGCGTGCCCAGCTGACGCAACAGCTCGACCGGAACCGGGGCTCCGGCCGACATCACCAGCCGGATCCGGCCCAGCGCTGCCCGCTGGTCAGGGCTGAGCGCGCCGGCGGTGGCGGCCACCGTGCGCAACGCCGCCGGCGAGGCGAACACCACGCTGGCCCCGATCGCCAGCACCGCGTCGGCCAGCGCCGCCGCGGTCAGTGTTTCGGGCCTGGTGACATCGATCGCCGGGACCGCCGAACCGACCCCCAGCGCGGGTCCCAGCAGCGCGAACGGGGCGAACCCGGCGACGATCCGGTCCTGTTCGCTCAACCGGTAGGTCCGGCGAACCACGGCCAGTTGCTCCTGGACCTGGCGGTGCAGGTACAGCACGCCCTTGGCGGGGCCGGTCGCTCCGGAGGTGAACACCACCGCGGCCTCAGCCTCGCCGCTCACCTGCGGCAGGGACGCCGAGGAGGCGGGTGCCGCTGTGTCCGCTGTTGTCGCTGTGCGGGCCTGCGACGGCGTGGTCAGCTCGGTGCGGGCCTTGAGAAGACGCCCCGCGGCGGCGCTCGCCCTACCGGCCAGCCACCGGGTACCGGGCAGCCGCATCGCGGCCGCGGCCGCCAGCCCCTCGGTGCTGCCGAGCACGTGGTCCAGGTTGGCGCTGCGCAGCGCCCGTCCCATTCCGCGCAGCCCGAGGCCCTTGTCGGCCACCACGATGACCGCCCCGGCGCGCCAGCCGGCGTATACCGCCACGGTGAGCTCGATCGAGGGCGGGATGAGCAACGCCAGGCGCTGCCCCGGTGTCACACCGCCGGCCACCAGCGCGGTCGCGGCGTGGCGGACCCGCCGGTCGAGCTCCGCCCAGCTGATGCTCGCCCCGCCCGTCTCGGCGATCGCCGTCTCAGCGGGGGTGCTCGCCGCCCGGTCGGCCAGCGCCTGCCAGAGCGGAACCGGCTCGCGCTCGGCGGAGGTGCCGGCAGCGCGCTCCCGTTCGGCAGCCGGCACCTCGCCGGGCTGCGCCTCACCCGCTGCGGCCGCCGTCCGCCGGCCGATGTCCAGCTCGCGCACCCAGCTGGCCACGTCCTCGGCGTAGCGCGGGGCGTCCTCGGGCAGCAGATGGGAGGCGCCGGCGTAGCGGTGCAGATCGGCCCGCGGCAACCGGGCTCGCAGATCGCGCAGGTACTGCTCACCGAACACCGGGTCGCGCGGTCCCCAGAGCAGCAGCGCGGGCACCTCCCAGCCGGTGATACCGGACGTGATCGCCTCCAGTGCCGGGTGGCTCGGATCCTGGTCACGGAACGGTATGTCGGCGACGAAGTTCCCGATCGAGCGCCGCCGCTCGGCTCCCCGGTACGGCGCGGCGAACGCAGCCCGGGTGCCGCGCTCCAGCGGCGGCCAGGACAGCGCGGTGGCGCTGCGCAGGAACACCGGCGTCCGGACGCACAGCACGTCCCGCAGCGCGGCAAGGTGGGCCAGCCGGATCAGGACCGGTGGCCGGGAGTCCTCCGGCTGGTGCACCGCGGTGTTCGTCAGCACGACGGCCTGGACCTGGTCCCGGTGCTCCAGTGCCCAGCCGAGTGAGATGATGCCGCCCCAGTCGTGGGCCACGGTCACCACCGGTCCGATGAGGCCCAGCGCCGCGGTCAGCTCACCCAGCTCCCGGACCCGGTCGGCCAGCCTGCTGGCCGGGTCCGCGCGGTCGGAGTAGCCCATGCCCAGCTGGTCGGGCGCCACCACCCGCCAGCCGGAGGGCGCCGCCGCGAACATCCGCCGCCACAGGTAGGACCAGGTCGGGTTGCCGTGCAGGCAGAGCAACGTCGGGCGCTCCGGGGGTGCCGCGGGCTCGGAGTCCAGGACGTGCCA
>NZ_DASVQG010000286.1:0-4850 GCF_036389215.1 Jatrophihabitans sp. | reverse complement strand
CCGGTGCCGAAGTCGTCCAGCGACAGGCAGACGCCCAGATCGCGCAGCTGGTGCAACACCGGCAGGGTCTGCTCCGGATCTCCCATCACGCTGCTCTCGGTGATCTCCAGGATCACCCGGTCGGCGGGCAGCCCGATCCGGGCGATCGCCTGGGCGACCCGGTTGGGCAGCTGGGGGTCGCTGATGTTGCGGGCCGAGAGGTTGACCGCGACGCTGATCGGGTAGCCGTCGACCGTCCAGCTGCGGCACGCGGCGAGTCCCGCCTCCAGCACCAGGGGGGTGAGCCCCTCGATCAGCCCGGTGGACTCGGCCAGCGGGATGAACCGGTCCGGTCCGAGCACGCCCAGGGTGGGGTGCGCCCACCGCACGAGTGCCTCGACACCGGTCACCAGGCCGGTCTGCAGGTCGATCTTGGGCTGGTAGTGCAGCAGCATCTGCTCCGGGTGGTCGCTCAGCGCCATCCGCAGGTCCGCCACCAGGGCCAGCCGCTCGATCCTGCCCCGGTCCATCTCCGGCCCGTACACCGCCACCCGGCGGTCGTTGGCCTTGGCCTCGTACATCGCGGTGTCGGCCTGGCGCAGCAGGTCAGGTTGGGCGGACAGGCCGGTGGTGACCGCGACCCCGACGCTGCTCTCCGGAGTCAGCATCGCCTCGTCGAACTGCACCGGCTCGGCAAGCGTGTCGGCCACCCGCTCGGCGAGCTCCGCGGCGTTCTCCCCTCCGGGCAGCAGCACCGCGAACTCGTCACCGCCCAGTCGTGCCACG
This sequence comes from Jatrophihabitans sp., assembly GCF_036389215.1. Classification (GTDB taxonomy): domain Bacteria; phylum Actinomycetota; class Actinomycetes; order Mycobacteriales; family Jatrophihabitantaceae; genus Jatrophihabitans_A. The sequence goes on along the minus strand of NZ_DASVQG010000286.1, from coordinate 4,085 downwards.
GTGGCGCTGGTCGGCAGGCAGCCACGCAGCCGGTCGGCCACCACCTTCAGCAGCCGGTCGCCGACGTCGTGGCCGAGGATGTCGTTGACCTCCTTGAACCGGTCGAGGTCCAGCAGCAGCACCGCCGCCGCTCCGGTGCCGGTGGACAGCACGGAATTGATCTGCTCGCTCAGGTGCGCCCGGTTGGACAGCCCCGTGAGCGAGTCGTGGGTGGCGTCGTAGCCGAGCTTCTCGACCAGCCGGGTGCTCCGGATGGCCACGGCGAGGTGCCCGGTCAGGGTCTGCAGCAGGGTGAGGTCGTCCTCGACGAAGGTGGCGGTCTCACCGAGGCGGTCCATCACGGTCAGGGTGCCGGCCGATCCGCTGGACAGCGGCAGCGCCACGACCACCGCGTCCCGGACCCCCCGATCGAGCAGCCAGCGCCGCAAACCGCGGTCCTTGGTGGTGCGGGCGGCCAGGGTCGGCTCCTCCTGGACCAGGGCTCGCACCGCGATCCAGTCGGAGTAGTCGACCGTGCGCCGGCCCACCACCAGAGCCTCGTCCTCGCCGATGGTGAGGGTCAGGGCCGTCGTGGGCTCGGCATCGGGACGGGCGGAGGTGAGGTTGGCCAGCTGGCCGTCGACGATCATCACCTCGACGATGGCGGCGCGCAGCAGCTGGCGGATCCGTGACAGCAGCTGCCCGGCGAGCACTTCCAGCGACTCTGCACCGACACCGTCGGAGACGAACTCGTGGATCAGCGTCAGCGCCTGGTGCCGCCTGCGGGTCGAGGCATGGCCGCGGTAGGCACCGGCCCCCACGGCGATCACCAGGACCACCAGGCCCACCCCGAGCACGCCGTTGCGCAGCAGCAACAGCACGATCACCGCGAAGGCACTGGCGACCGCGCTGAGCGCGGCGGCCGAGACCAGCACGTCGGCGATCTCACGGGCGCTGAGCGGTCCGTTGTGCAGCCGGATCAGGCTCAGCACCAGCAGGCTCATCAGCTGGTCGACCGCCGCGATGACGGTGAGGACGACGGTCATCGTCCACAGGTCGATGTCGTGCCGCGGCTGCAGCCAGAGGTGGATGATGGTGGCGTCCAGGGCTGCCTCACACGCGTAGGCAGCCCCGTTGTACAGGATCTTGTCGAAGTTGATCCGCTGCAGCAGGAACGCGGCCATCGCTGCCACGAGCCGCGCGATGACGAACGTCTGCGGCGACACCAGCAGCACGCCGAGCACCAGTGGAACGCCCGCCAGCGTCAGCGAGTGGGCCTGCCGGCGGAACTCGACGTTCATCAGGAACTGCTCGGCGAGCAGGAACAGCGCGACGAGTGCCGGTGCCAGCACCGGGGTCGGCAGGTCCACCATCACCAGGATCGGCCGGCCGTCGGTATCCCAGGTGAGCGCCGCGGCGACAGCCGCCAGGATGGCGCTGAGGATCAGCGTCCACCGGGCGGCGCCGCCTCGAGATGTGCGGCGCACGGTCAGCCCCAAGTCGCATCGGACCAGCGGGCCGAGGACCACCGGGCCGAAGACCAGCGAGCCGAGGACCACCGGGCGGAGGACCACTCGGCATCGCTCCAGCGAGCCGAGGACCAGCGGGCCGAGGACCACCGGGCGGAGGACCACCGGGCCGAGGACCAGCGAGCCGAGGACCAGCGGGCCGAGTCCAGGTCATCGCTGGTACCGGCCCAATCGGAGCCGGTCCAGGTCGCGCCCATCCAGTCCCCGCCCACCCAGGAGGTCAGCCCGGACGAGGCGGCCCACCATGCGGGGGCATCCCAGGGGTTGCCCTGCACGTCGATCTCGCCGGTCAGCGCAACGCCGTCGGCGTCGACCAGGCTGTCACCGCCGCGGGCCGCGTCCAGCGAGCCCTGGCCGGTGGAGACGGGGAAGTTCTGCGCCGCCAGGCTGACGAGGTCCTTCGACGACTGGGACCGGCTGGCGGTCCGGACCGCTGACAGCGCCGCGGCGACGTCGAGCTGGCCGGCGCCGGCGTAGAGCGGGCTGTCCGACACCCGGCTGGCGGTGCTGACCAGCGCGGCCTTCACCTGGTCCGGGGTCAGGTCGGGGTAGGCCTGCAGCAACAGCGCCGCCGCGCCGGAGACCACCGCCGCGGCCTGGCTGGTGCCACTGCCACGGAACAGTCGCCCGGTGACGTCACCGGCGACCAGTCCCTCGGGGTGGTTGACGTCGATGAACGAGCCGGGAGCCCGCAGCGAGACGATCGAGGAACCGGGCGCGAGCAGGTCGACGTGCCGCTGCGCGGAGCCGCCACTGCTGAAGGAGGCCACGCTCGGCACGTTCCAGCCCGCGACGGTGTCCTTGCTGTCGGAGGCGCCGACCGCGAGCACGTAGGGGTCGATGGCCGGGTTGGTCAGCCGGCCCGCGGACAGGCCCCCGTTGCCACCGGAGACGACCACGACCAGGCCGTGGTGCCAGGCGTTCTCAGCCGCGGCGGCCAGCGGGTCCAGCTGGTACGGCTGCACAGAGCCGGTGCCGAAGGACAGGTTGACCACCCGGACCCGGCTGCCGTCGTAACTGGTCTGGTGCTCGGTGATCCAGTTCAGGGCCGCGATCACCTGGCTGACGTCGGTGCTGCCGTCGGTGGTGGCGAGCTTCATCGACAGCAGCGCCGCGTCCGGGGCCACCCCGAGCTGAACCGAGGGGTCCAATCCGGCGACGCTCTTGTCGGTGAGCACGGCGGCATCGCGGCCGGCGATGATGCCGGCCAGGTGGGTGCCGTGACCGTAGGTGTCCTGATCAGTGAGGACGCCGTTGGCTTCGATCGACAGGTCCGGGCCGTAACTCAGCTTGCCCGCGCCGTCGAGCCCGCTGACCGGCTCGGTACCGGAGTCCAGCAGAGCCACGGTGACGCCCTGGCCGGTGATCTGGCGGTTCGCCGAGTCACGCTGCTGCCAGACCGACCGGGCGCCGATGGCCTTCTCCACGGTGTAGAGCGAGCCGGGGTCGGCCGCGCCGCTGTTCCTGCCGCGATTGTCCAGGGCTACCTTGTCGGCCGTGCTGTCGCCCCAGCGGGCGTCGTTGAAGGAGGCATGCCCTGCCAGGCCGGCGCGGGGCTGCAGCGATGGCTGGCTGATGAACGCCGAACCGGCAAGCGACAAGCTGATGCTCGCGAGACCCACTACGCTCGCTCTCGCAGCTCGCAAGGTCACCGTTTCATTGGACGTGGCCATCCTTGGCCCCCTTCACCGTGGGCGTCCTCGCCCGTAGTCAGCTGGCTACGCTTAGCCACTTAACGCTTACCGTACAGCCACATAACACAGATCTCAACTGATTGTCGGAATTGGTTCTCGCTCGGCGTTTTCGGGCATGCCGACAGAACCCGCCGAAAGCGCGTGATCGGCGCTGAGGTGGGGTGGGTGAACGGGAAGGGGCGTGCCGGCCGGGCGTGCCGGCCGGGCATGCCGGCAGGTCCGTCCAGGACATACCGAGGGTGGGTCAGCCCTCGGCCGGCGGCACCCGGTGGGGGTCGTCGGCCCGGGACCGGGACGGATCGGCGGCATGCGCGCCCTCGCTCGCGGTGCTCCCGCCAGCTGGCGTGGTGCCGTGTCGGAGCCGGGTCGAGGACTGGTCGGCACCCGTCTGGTTCACGGTGGCCGCCCGCTCGCTGAGCCGGCGGTTCTCCCGGACCAGCTCACGGCGTTCCCGGCGCAGCCGGATCCGGTGCGCCGCGCCGACCCGGATCGCCCACAGGCCCAGCGCCAGCACCGCCATGATCGCCAGCCCGGCGATCGCGAGCCAGTAGGCGGCGATGTTGTAGTCGTTGTCGAAGACGTGCACTGCGATCGTGTGGTCGTTCTGGACGACGAGAATGATCGCGGCTGCCACCGCGGCAGCTACCAGGAGCAGGCCTATCAGGACCATCAGGGTTCCCCCCAAGCCAGGTCGGACGGGGCGTGCGCTGCTTGCAGCCCGGATCCATCTGGCTGCCGAGTCTACGTGGGGTGCCCTCCGCCGAGCCCGTTGAGCGCGCCGGGCACCGGCAGCTCCGCGTGGTCCGGTCAGCTCCGCGTGGTCCGGTCAGCTCCGGGCGGTCCGGTCAGCTCCGCGTGGTCCGGTCAGCTCCGGGCGGTTCGG
>NZ_DASVQG010000285.1:0-6835 GCF_036389215.1 Jatrophihabitans sp. | reverse complement strand
ACCGCGCACTCTTTCCGGAAGGGTCCGCGGAACTGGACTGCGTGCTGGTGATGCGCGAGGTTCCCGTCGTCTGGCAACCGCTGGCACCGTTGCGGGCTCCAGAACGTCCGGACGCCGTCCGCGCCTAACAGGTCCGCGCCTGACAGGTCCGCGCCTGAGGGTCGGCTGCCGAAGGCCGGCCTGCCGAGGTCAGCTGCGGAGCACAGGACAGGGCACCTGGCTTGGGTGGCCCGCCGGCCACCCAAGCCAGGCGTGCGGTTAGCCGTCCGAGTCGTCGGTGTCCCCGCTGCCGTGGCCCCGTCCGCCGGGGCCGCCGGCCCCCATGCCGTCCTGGACCTCGGTAACGGCAAAGTTGGCGTCGAACTTGACGGTGACGAGGCTGCCGTCGGCCTTGGTCATGTGCGCCTCGTACGTCGCGCCGTCGCCGTCGGTCTCCACCCGGTAGACGGTGCCGCCGGGCACCGCCTTCAGCGCGGCCGCCTTGAGCTTGGCCGCCTGGTCGGCGGTGACGGCCTTCTCATCCCCTCGGACCGGGGTGGACTGCTTGTTCGGCGCCCGGTCCGGCGCCGGCGCACCGTTGGTGCCCGGAGCCGCCGTGCTGCTGGACGAGCTCGGCGCGGACGGCGTGGTGGTGGCGGCGCCGGACAGCACCGTGCCTCCGATGATCGCGCCGGCTACCACACCGGTCGCGAGCAGGCCGCCGCCCACGAGCAGGCCCCGACGTCCTCGTGCTGGCTGGCCGGTCCCGCCGTACGTCCCGCTGGAGGGCGGCACGGGCGGTGGCGACCATTCACTTGGGTTCATGGAAACACCTCCTGAAACCGGCTGGGCCCGGATGGCCCGGCCGTTGGAGTCCATCGTGTTAACCGACCCTGTCGCGATGTCGTGCCGAAGCTGAGAGGACCATGTGGGTGGTCAGTCCGAGGTGATCAGTCCGAGGTGGTCAGTCCGAGGTGGTCAGGCAGAACGGGTGACCGACCGGGTCGAGGTAGACACAGAAGTGCTCCTCGTCCGGCTGGTAGTCGTGCTTGCGCGCCCCGGCTGCCAGCACCCGCGCCCCGGCGGCCTGCAGGTCATCGACATAGAAGTCCAGGTGCAGCTGCATCGACGAGCTCGGGTCCGGCCAGGTCGGCGGCCGGTAGCCGGCCGCGCTCTGGAAGTCGATCCGGCCGCCCGGGCCCTTCACCGTTGCCCACGACTCGTCTACGTAGGTCACCTCCCCGCCCGTGATGTCGGCGTAGAAGGCGGCCAACTCCCCCGGGTTCGGGCACTCGAGCGCCACCGAACTGAGCCTGATCGAGTCGGACATGAGGCATCTCCTTATCCGGAAAGGCAAATCGACCGCATGGGGCAGTCAACCGGCCGGCGCAACCAACCGGCCGGGACGATTATCCGGCCGGGGCACTGCGCCCCGGCCCGAGTTCGGTGAGGCGCCGTTGCAGCAACCGCTGCTCGGGCTGGCCCTCGGGTGCCAGCCGGAGCGCCGCGAGGTAGGCCTGCCGCGCCTCGTCGCCGCGGCCCAGCCTGCGCAGCAGATCCGCGCGAGCAGCCGGCAGCAGGTAATAACCATCGAGGACGGTGTCGTCCAGAGCGTCAAGCTCCCGCAGCCCCGCCTGGTAGCCGTCCCGGAAGCCGACGGCGATGGCCCGGTTCAGGGCGATCACCGGTGACGGCTGGACGGCCAGCAGCGCGTCGTAGAGGCCGACGATGGTGCCCCAGTCGGTGACCGCCGCGGTCGCCGCCGTGGCGTGGCAGGCGGCGATCTGTGCCTGCAGCCGGTAGGTCCCGGGCACCCGCCCCGAACGGCCCGCGCGGCGCAGCTGCCGGCGCCCCTCCTCGATCAGCCCCGCGTCCCAACGGCTGCGGTCCTGCTCCTCCATCGGCACCAGCTCACCGTGGGAATCGAAGCGGGTCGCGCGCCGGGCCATCTGTAAGGTGACCAGCGCCAGCAAGCCGCGAGCCTCGTCCTCGCCCGGCATCAGGTCGACCAGCAGCCTGGCCAGTCGCAGCGCCTCGACGGCCAGGTGGTCCTCGGGCTGGCCGTAGCCGGCGTTGAAGATCAGGTAGAGCACGGCCAGCACTCCCCCGGTGCGCTCGGCCAGCAGCTCGTCGGGAGGTACCCGGTACGGGATGGCCGCGTGGGAGATCTTCTGCTTGGTGCGCAGCAACCGCTGGGACATGGTGGGCTCGGACACCAGGAACGCCCGCGCGATCTGACCGGTGCTCAGCCCGGCCACCGTCTTGAGAGTCAGCGCCACCCGGGACTCCAGGGCCAGCGCCGGATGGCAACAGGTGAAGATCAGCCGCAGCCGGTCGTCGGGGGCGTCCAGCGGCTGGACACCACCGGCTCCGATCTCATCCAGGATCGCTCGCTGCTGGAGTTTGGCGCGCTCGGTCTGGCGGCGGCGCAGGACGTCCAGTGCCCGGTTCCTCGCCACGGTGGTCAGCCAGGCCACCGGTGAGCGCGGCATCATTCCCTCCTGCGGCCAGTGCACGAGCGCTTTCTCGACCGCGTCCTGAACGCAGTCCTCGGCCAGGTCCCAGTCGCCGGTCAGCCGGATGAGGCTGGCCACCATGCCGGCCCGCTCCGCCGCTACGGCGGAGGCGATCGCCTCGGCCGTGGCGCGGCGAGCGGATGGGATCAATCCTCCCCCGTCCAGAACGGGCGCAGTTCGAGCTTGCCGCCGTTGGCCATCGGGTGCCGGGCGGCGATCGCGATCGCCTCGTCGAGGTCCTCGCACTCCAGGATGTCGAAGCCGGCGATCCACTCCTTCGACTCGGTGAACGGCCCGTCGGTGACCAGCACCTGCCCGCGGCTGACCCTGACCGTGGTGGCGTCGCTGACCGGGCGCAGGACCTCGCCCATGATCCGCTTGCCCCTGCCGTCCACGTCGGCCACCCACTCGTCGGTGGTCAGGTCATTCTCCGATGGCTCCGCCTCGGCAGCCGCGGCCGGATCGACGACGACGAACATCATGTACCTCATGGGCTCTGCTCCCTCGATTGGTCGTGCGAACGAAGATACGACGAATGCGCGACCCTCCGATCCGACAGCTTCCTCCTCCACGTGATGAGCGGCTCCAGGAGGATTATGGGGCCATGCCGGAGCTGGTAGGTGCCGTCGTCCCCGCCGGCCGGCTGAGGCGCCAGGACCAGCCGACGCTGTCGGTGGATGAGCTGACGGTGCGCCCGTGGCGGCGCTCCGATGCCACCGCGGTCGCCGAGGCCTATCGGGATCCGGAGATCCAACTCTGGCACGTCCGGACGATGGACGGCGCCGAGGCGCAGGCCTGGGTCAGCGCCTGGTCGGACCGGTGGGCGGCGGAGACGGCCGCGAGCTGGGCGGTCACCGAGAACGACGTGCTGCTCGGGCGCACCGGGTTCCGCGCCGTCGACCTCGCTGACGGCTCCGCCGAAGCCGCCTACTGGACGGTGCCGGCCGCCCGGGGACGCGGGGTTGCCGTCCGAGCGCTGCGCGCGGTGTCCGAGTGGATGCTCGCCAACGGCCTGCACCGGCTGGAGGTGAACCACTCGGTCGCCAATCCCGCGTCGTGCCGGGTGGCCACGAAGGCCGGCTATGCCTATGAGGGAACCAAACGCCGGCAAGCACTGCACCTGGATGGCTGGCACGACATGCACCTGCACGCCCTGATCGCCACACCCTGACTGGCCGGGCAGCTGTGAGATCAGCTCAGTGCTGTCGAGATGACCCGGTGCTGGTGAGGATCAGCGCCGATCAGTAGTCCGACGTCCTGGTGGTGTACTCGACGCCGCAGCAACCGTTCGGGTCGATGGTGATCCGGGCGTAGCTGGTCATGTCCTTGTCGTAGAGCATCTCGCTGTAGGCGTCCTGACCGCCATTCTTGACCAGATCGACCTCTACCCGATCATCCCTGTTGCGGTGGATGTAAGCGTAGAGCGCCCACGTCTCGGAGGTCGCCTTGACGCTGTGGGCGTGTGCCCAGGCGGTGTGGCAGTTGACCGAGTACATCAGGTCGACATATCCGAGCGCCGTGCCACTGCCGTTGTACAGCACCTTGTGGTAGATCACCTGCTGGTCGGCGCGGCAGCCGTACTCGTAGGCGTAGTGACCGTCCATCGGGCTGTAGGTAGCCGCTCCGGCGGGCGTGATGCCACCCAGCATGGCCAGAGTGGCCGCTGCAATCACTGCGGCGATGCGCTTGGCGAATGTCACTCGATCTCCCCTTGATTGGTACAGCTCGGGTCGGTACAGCGCATGACGGCCGGGCGGTCCCCGGGTCACCAGCTGCCGGAATATCCGCGGAGCGTAGCAGCACCGGCTGCTGCCTCAAGGCTGATTGCCCTTTACCGATAAGGCTTTCCGCGACTGTGCATCACGGACACTTCAGTACTTCTGGCCATGATTCAGCTGAATTGGAGGGGCACCCTGATCATTCCGACGGGTACGGGGTGATCGACCAGGTATGGCCGTCCGGATCGGCGAACGCGTCGGGTAGCCCGAAGATGCGTTATGGCCGGTTCGGGTCGGGATGCAGGGCGAGGAACAGCGACCAGGCCGGCGCGGACGGATCCTGCGGGAGCTGGGCGACCTCCTCCAGCAGGTTCTGCAGCCGGGTGCGGAATTCCTCGAAATCCGACGGCGACAGCCGCAGCCCGAGCCGGGCGGTGTCCGCCTGCTGGTCGGACACCAGGGCGATCTCTTCCAGGAAGGCCTCCAGCATCGTGCTACCCGACGCCGGGGCGCTGACCCGCCATGACTTTCCGGTTGCCAGGTACGGGATCTCGCGTGCCCCGCGGGTGCCGCGACGCTGCGGCTGCGGCTGCAGGAAGCCGGTCCGCACGAGCCTCCGGATGTGGTGCAGGATGCTCGCCGGGTCACGCCCGAGGATCTGCGCGATCTCCTTGTTGGTGTGCGCCTCCCCCAGGCAGATGCGCAGGATCCGCAACCGCAGGGTCGATGCCAGTGCCTTGGCCTCCTCGTCACTGGCCGGTTCGCGGTGGTCCATGCCGACCAGTCTAGGACCTGTTCCGGCAAGTGATTGACAAATGCCAATCACTGAGCACAGGATAGCTGCGTGACCGACGATCTCGACCGTCCACGGCGCCGCGGCCTGTGGCACCATCCGGAGTTCCGGCGGTTGTGGATCGGTGAGAGCGTCAGCCAGTTCGGCTCCACCATCAGCCAGCTGGCACTGCCGCTGGTCGCCATTCTCATCGTCCATGCCAGCACGTTCGAGGTCGGGCTGCTGGTCACGTTCCAGATGGCGGCGTTCCTCGTCGTGGGACTTCCGGCGGGCGCGTGGGTGGACCGGATGAGGTTCCGCGCCGTGCTGATCGTCAACGACGTGCTGCGGGCGGTGGCGCTGGCCTCGGTGCCGGTCGCTCACTGGCTGGGCGTGCTCAGCATCGGGCAGCTGTACGCCGTCGCGCTGCTGACCGGCGTGTGCACGGTGTTCTTCGACGTGGCATACCAGTCCTACGTTCCTGAGCTGGTCGACCGGGAGCAGCTCGTCGATGCCAATGCCAAGCTGCAGGCCAGTGAATCGGTGTCGCAGATCGGTGGCCCGAGTGCCGGCGGCCTGCTGATCCAGGTACTGACGGCGCCGTACGCGGTGCTGCTGGATGCGGCCAGCTTCCTCTGGTCGGCGTCCTGGGTCGCCGCGATCAGGACCAGGCCGCCGAAGGCCGAGCGCCGGCCCGACCGCAACCTGCGCCGGGAGATCGGCGAAGGGCTTCGCTTCGTCCTGGGCAATCGGCTGTTGCGCTCGATCGCGCTGTGCACCGGCACGTCCAACCTGTTCGGCTCGATAGCGGCGGCGGTGTTCTACGTACTGCTCGCGCGCGAGCTGCGGCTGTCCCCCGGGTTGATCGGCCTGATCGAATCGACCTCGGCGATCGGTGGACTGGCGGGCTCGTTGGTGGCCGACCGGTTCGCCCGCCGGGTCGGGCAGGGGCCGGCCATCTGGATCTCGGCCCTGGCGATGGCACCGTTCGGGTTCGTCGCTCCGTTCGTGCAACGCGACTGGACCCTGGCGCTGCTGGCCTTCGCGCAGGGCGTTATGTGGCTCAACGTGGTCATCTACAACATCACCCAGGTGAGCTTCCGGCAGGGCCTGTGCCCGCCGGCGCTGCTCGGCCGGATGAACGCGACGATGAGGTTCCTGGTGTGGGGAACCATGCCGGTCGGCGGCTTCCTCGGTGGCGTGCTGGGTGAGACGATCGGTGTCCGGCAGACCCTGTTCGTGGTGGCGGTCGGCGGCTCGCTGAGCTTCCTGCCGGTCTTTCTCTCGCCGCTGCGGCGCATGCGTGAACTGCCCAGCTACGCCGCTACCGTGTGAGCATGACGACGCTCCCGACCGGATCGACACCACGGGTGCAGCTCGGCAGCTGGCCCACCGCGCTGGAACCGGCGCCCCGGCTGGCAGCCGCGCTCGGACTCGGCAGCGATGACCTGTGGATCAAGCGTGAAGACCTCGGCGGTCTCGGCGGTGGCGGCAACAAGCTTCGCAAGCTCGAGTGGACGGTCGGCGCCGCGCTGGCCGACGGTGCCGACACCCTGGTCACCATCGGACCGGCGCAGAGCAATCACGCCCGGCTGACCGCCGCGGTCGGCGCCCGGTTGGGCCTGCGAGTGGTGCTGGTCTTTCCCGGCCGGTACGAACACACCCGAGGAGGCAACGTCGCGCTGGTGGGCCTGTTCGGCGCCGAGACGCACTGGGCGGGTGAGGTCGGCTTCGTCGAGCTGGCCGAGGTCGCCACCGGCATCACCGACCAGCTGCGCGCCGAGGGGGCCCGGCCGGTGCTGCTGCCCCTGGGAGGCTCCAGCGCCACCGGCGCGCGCGGCTACCTCGAA
>NZ_DASVQG010000284.1:0-7991 GCF_036389215.1 Jatrophihabitans sp. | reverse complement strand
GAACGGGTCTGCGTGGCAGCCGCCGAGCGGGCGACCGGGCTGCGCACCACGGTGCCGCTGGGCGCCCGGTTGCCGCTCACCGCGGGCTCCGGCGCGCAGGTGCTGTGCGCGTGGGAACCGTCGGAGACGGTGGCCACGCTGCTGCAGGAGGCCGAGTTCACCGACCGCGCGCTCGCCGAGGTCCGCCGGCGCGGCTGGGCCCAGTCGGTCGGCCAGCGCGAGGCCGGTGTCGCGTCGGTGTCCGCGCCGGTCTTCGGCCGGGGTCGGCGGGTGGTCGCCGCCGTCTCGATCTCCGGTCCGATCGAACGGTTGGGTCGCTCCCCCGGCCAGCGATTCGCACCGATCCTCACCGCTGCCGCCCAGCGACTGCACACCGCCCTGTCCTAGATCCACCCTGTCCTAGATCCACCCTGTCCTGGACCCGCCACGTCGTGGCCCACCACGTCCTGGGCCCACCCTGTCCTGGACCCACCCTGTCCTGGACCCACCACGTCCTGGACCCACCACGTCGTGGCCCACTACGTCCTGGGCCCACCCTGTCCTGGGCCCACCCTGTCCTGGATCCACCGCCCGGTCCTGGACGTACCGCTCGGCATGTCAGGCGTCGGCTAGTCCCGCCAGACGCGAAAAGGGGCAGTCGCGACGCGACTGCCCCTTTTCCCAAGTGCCGGTGGCCGGTGCAACTCCGAGTCAGCGCCTGCCAGCGGTGATCAGCGAACGGCGGACCGGTTTCCGACCCGCTGCCAGATCAGGAGCGCGATGACGGCGCCGATGACCGAGCCGATGATGCCCGACGGCTGGAAGAAGCCCTCGTCACCGTCCTTGTGGAAGATCAGGTAACCGAGGAAGCCACCGATGAACGATCCGACGATGCCCAGCACGATGGTCATGCCGATGCCGATGTCCTGCCGGCCGGGAACCAGCAGCCGAGCGATCGCACCCGCGATCAGGCCGATAATTAAGAGGGAAATGATTAATCCAAGCATGAGGCGCTCCTTGCGTTGATTGGACACCTACAAGGTGACCAATGCGGATAGGCAACGAAAGTAACCATTAGGACGGCAGATCACCGCCGGTATGTACCGGCGGGGATAGCAAATCTGCTCAGTCCTTGAAGGCGTCCTTCACCTTTTCGCCGGCCTGCTTGAGGTTGCCCTTGGCCTGGTCGGTCTCACCTTCGGCGCGCAGGCTGTCGTCACCGGTGGCCTCGCCGGCGTGCTCCTTGGCGATGCCGCCGACCTCTTCGGCCTTGTTCTTTGCTTTGTCCAGTGCACTCATCAGAATTTCTCCTCCCATCAACGGGATGCCCACGGCATCACCGGTTCTAACGAACGGCCGCGACGAACGCTCTTGGTGGAGCGTTCGAGCCGCCGAGTCTGGCGACCGTCAGGACAGCACGGTCAGAGATGGAGCCGATGCCGGGCCGTCGGTCGTACCGGCCTGGACGAGCCGTTCTAGCCGTTCGTGAGCAAGCCGTTCGGTCAGTTCGGGCAGCGCGCCGATCGGCGAGCCCCGCAGGTGCTGGCGGGACTCCCGCACTACCTCGACGATAGCGGTGAGGGAGAGACGGCTCTCGAACTCGCGGAACAGCCGCTCCACGATGTCTGCGAAGGATCGGTCGTGATAGTCGGGCTCGTCGTCGGACGAGATGCGGGTATCCGGCAATGTGGTCATACGGACCTCAAGATCAACCAGAGGCGAGACGTCTCCGCGGCACCAGCCCTCGAGCCAGCACTGGCTCAGCCTGCCCCGCAAGCGGCGTCGACCTGCTTTGAACGGGAATCGTTCACGGCTGGCTGTATAGCCGATCTAGGCAGTCTAGCCGGTGCTAGCCCGAAGTGGGGGTGCAATGCCGAACACCGTGACGATTTGTTATGATTGATGGCTTTTTCGCCTGGCGGAACATCGGCTTCACAACACCGCCGCAATCGCCTCCGTCACCTCGTCGGCAGGCAGGTCGCCGGCGACCTCGCGAAGCAGGCCGCGGGCCCGGTAGTGATCGACCAGTGGCCTGGTCTCGGACTCGAAGACCCGCAGCCGGTCGGTGATCACCGAGGGCGTGTCGTCGCTGCGCCCGGCCGCGGCCGCCCGCTCCAGCAACCGCCGGACAAGCAGTTCTTCGGGGACTGCGAGAAAGATCACCCGCTCCGGCCCGGCGGAGTCAGGGGCGAGTTCTTCGGCCTTGACCGCCTGCGCCACCGAGCGGGGAAATCCGTCCAGGACATAGCCGCCGGCCTCGGCCGCTGTCAGCACCACCGGCAGCACCAGGTCGAATACCAGCTCGTCGGGCACCAATCGACCCTTGTCCAGATAGCCGGCGACGAGCCGGCCCAGCTCGGTCCGGGCCCGGACCTGGGCACGCAGCAAGTCCCCGGAGGCGATGTGCGGCACCCCCAAGCGCTCGGCCAGCCGCTGGCCCTGGGTTCCCTTGCCGGAGCCCGGCGCGCCGAGCATGACCATCCTCATGGCAGCCTTCCTACCTCTCCTGCCGATCTGTCGGCACGCTGCGCCGGGTTCGGCACCGGTTACTGCCCGAGCTGGCGCTCGGCCTCGGCCAGGAGCCGGACCACCGAACGGCCCAGCCGCACGTCGCAGGGATGGCTCGGCACCGGCAGCTGAGCCGCGGCGGCCAGCTCCCGAGCCGCTGTCGCCAGCGCGGCGCTCGGATCGGCAACGGAGGCCGGCAGCGTGGCGCGCCCGGCTGCCCCCCACACCGCCAGGCTTACCTCCGAGGCCGCCTTCGGGGTGTCGATGCTGACGGCATAGCTGCTGCTGGCGCCGGATTCGTGCCTCAGGATCAGGTGCACCAGATCGCGCCGGCCGGACCGGGCGGTGATCTCGACGATCGGGCCGAGCGTTCCGATCAGCATTGCCAGGGCGTGCGGGCCCACGTCCCACAGGCCGCCCTTCTCATGGCGCCAGGGAGTGTCGAACGGGCTGTCCGGCGCGAATGCCGAGCCGAGCCAGAGACCGGCCGCACCGTCCCAGTCCGAGCGCTGGCCGGTCTGATCGATCCACTGCCGCTGGACGGCGTCGAAGCGGGCGGTGAAGAACACCACCGAGGCGACGCCGGCCTCGGTCACCGCCTCGGCCAACCGGTCCGCCTCGGCCGCTGAGACCGCGATCGGCTTCTCCAGCAGCACATGCTTGCCCGCTCGGGCGGCTCGCAGCGCCAGCTCCGACTGCACCTGCGGCGGAACGGAGAAGGCCACCGCGTCGACCGCGTCGAACATCTCCTCGACGTCGTCATAGCCGGTGGTACCCAGTTCCGTTGCCAGCGCAGCGGTCTTGGCGCCGTCGCGACCCCAGATTCCACTGAGCTGCACGGAGGGTTCGGCATTGAGACCCGCCGCATGGGTGATCTTCGCCCAGTGCCCGTTGCCGACCAGTCCTACCCGCATGCTCATGTGCCACACTCCCGTTCCCCGGCTGACTCGCCCAGCCGCCCCCTGATGTGCTCAGCCGCCCCGCCCACTGTGCCACCTGCGGATGGGCGGGCCGAAGACGGTCGCCGCCCGGTGCCAGACTGAGGCCATGAGCATCTCCAGCGAGCACCCGTTCCTGCCGCCGGAAGCCGACCGCAGCCCGGTCCGGCGGCTGCGCGGCCGGTTACCCTCGCCGGTGACGGTGTGGACGGCGGGCTCGGGCGGCAACCGGGCCGGTTTGACCGTCTCCTCGCTGCTGGTGGCCGACGGCGAACCGGGCTGCGTCCTCGGCGTCCTGGACCCGCTGTCGGAGCTGTGGGACGCGCTGCGCGACACCGGCGCGGCGGTGGTGAACCTGCTCAGCTGGCAGCACCGGCAGCTCGCCGACGCGTTCGGCTACGTCGCGCCGGCACCGGGCGGGCCGTTCCGGATGGGCGAGTGGACCGACACCGAATGGGGCCCGGCGCTGGCCGATGCCAGCGGTTGGGCCGGCTGCCTGCTCGCCGACCGGCAGGCGTCGGAACTGGGATGGGGACTGCTCGTTCAGTTACGGGTGGTGCACACCGTATTCGGCGACGACGGCGCGCCGCTGGTGCACCGGCGCGGCCGTTACCTCACCGTCGCGCCGGAGCAGCCAGCCGGCCGTTAGACCTTCGGCTTGAAGGTCTTGAGCAGCATGCGCCAGGTGCCGTAGCCGATCGGGCTGGTGGGCACCATGCCGTGCGCCTGCTTGAACCGCAGCACCGCCGCCACCGTCGTGTCGTCGTAGCGTCCGGTGACCGGCACCCGCAGCGCCTGCTGGACGGCCATGACCGGCTTGCCGCCCATGCCGCGGTAGATCGACGCGCCGGCGAAGCTGACCAGGGACTTCATCACCGTGGATGATCCCGCCGGAGCCGTGACCTTCGGGTAGGACGGGCAGCGCTGGGAGTTGAAGCTGACGTAGTTGGCAGACCAGTTGAACTCGGCCGTCCGGCAGGGACCGTAGTCGGTGGCGGCGAAGGCGCGCTTGCTCCAGAAGGAGGTCCGTCCCTTGGCGCCGTTCCAGGACAGCGAGATGTGCATGTGGTTGCGGTGGCAGGCACTGTCCAGCGCGGTGGACGGGGTCTTCGAGCAGCCGTTGTAATCAGACCAGGTGCCGTTCCACGATCCCCACATCTTGTTGTTCCAGATGATGTACATGATGCCCATCCGCCGGGCGTTGGCGAACTGGTTGCCGTACCTGTCGGTAGCCAGCAGGAACTTGATCACGGCCGCCGCCTGGGCAGCCTGCACCGGGTTGCGCACCGAGTCCATCCAGTCGATGGCGCGCCCGTCGTAGTGCTCGCTGCGGTTGCCGTCCATGCCGCAGTTGTAGGCACCGGCGTAGCTGGTGTTGGGGTAGGTGGTGACCAGCAGGCGGGCCAGCGCCAGCGTGCCCGTGCGGTATCCGGGCTGGCAGGAGATCTGCTCGACGTAGGTGGCCATCGGCTCGATGGCCACCGGCAGGCCGGCCGGCGTAGGCAGGCTGCGCACGGCAGCCGAGCTGGCCGGCGCGGTCGCCACTGCCAGGCCTGAGCTCAGGGCGATCGTCATGGCGAGCACGGCGACCAGCCGGACGGGTTTGGCGAACAGGGGGGCCAGCAACGGGTATCGCATCAGCATCTCCAGGGTTGGCCGGACCGGAACTGTTTCGGCAGTGACCTTCCCTATCGGCGACCGGCGCCGGCCCTGAAGTCAGCTGGGCGGCCAGGTTGTGGTTGGAGGTGGCCGGAGACACAACATCTAGTCAAAGAAGCCCCCGGAGATGATCCGGAGGCTTCTTGATTGGGTAGCCCCGAAGGGATTCGAACCCTCGCTACCGCCGTGAGAGGGCGGCGTCCTAGGCCGCTAGACGACGGGGCCCTAGGTAGAACACGCTAACCAACATCCTGCTGCAGATACCACTCTTCCGGCTTCCGCGCTGGGGTACCAGGACTCGAACCTAGACTAACTGAACCAGAATCAGTTGGGCTGCCAATTACCCCATACCCCACTACCAACCCGAACGTAGCGACGAGCGGGCCGAGACGAGACTCTACCCGACATCGACCGCGCTATCGAAATCGGGCCGAGCTGGCCTGTCGCGGCCTGTCAGCGCGGGTACTACCCGCCCTGAGCGCTGCGCAACCTCGCCAGGCTGGTGTCGCGGCCGAGCAATTCCATCGACTCGAACAGCGGCGGGGAGACCTGCCGGCCGGTGACCGCCACCCGCAGCGGGCCGAAGGCGCTGCGGGGTTTGAGTTCCAGCCGCTCCAGCAGCTCGGCCCGCAACGCCTCTTCGATGGCGGCGGTGTTCCATTCGGTCAGCTTCTCCAGCGCCGGGATGGAGGCCGCCAGCACTGCTTGGCCCTGCTCCCCCAACTGCTTGGCCACTGCCGCCTCGTCCCGGACGAACTCCTGGTCGCCGACGAACAGGAAGCGCAGCATGTCCGCACCCTCCCTGAGCGTCTGCACCCGTTCCTGCACCAGTGGCGCGGCACCGGCGATGAGAGCGAGTTCGGCCTCGGTCGGCTGCTCGCCGATCAGGCCGGCTCGGGCCAGGTATGCCCGCAGCCGCCGCGCGAAGTCATCGGGGGCCAGCAGCCGGACGTGGGTGGCATTGATGGCCAGGCATTTCTTGGGGTCGAAGCGTGCCGGGTTGGTCGAGATCTTGCTGCCGTCGAAGGCAGCGACGAGTTCGTCGGGGGAGAAGATGTCGCGGTCCTCGGCGATCGACCAGCCGAGCAATGCCAGGTAATTGATCAGCCCCTCGGGCAGGTAACCGTCGTCGCGGTAGTGATACAGCGAGGCCTGCGGATCACGCTTGGACAGCTTCCGGTTGCCCTCGCCCATCACGTAGGGCAGGTGGCCGAACTCCGGCACGCGCTCGGCTACCCCGATGTCGATCAGTGCCCGGTACAGGGCGATCTGGCGAGGCGTCGAGGGCAGCAGGTCCTCACCGCGGATCACGTGGGTGATCCGCATCATCGCGTCGTCCACCGGATTGACCAGCGTGTACAGCGGTTCGCCGTTGGCCCGGACCACCACGAAGTCCGGCACGGTACTGGCGAGGAAGCGGATGTCGCCGCGGACCAGGTCGTTCCAGACGATCTCTTCCTCCGGCATCCTGACCCGGAGCACCGGCGCCCTGCCCTCGGCCCGGAAGGCGGCCCGCTGGTCCTCGGTGAGATCGCGGTCGAAGTTGTCGTAGCCCAGTTTCGGGTCCCGGCCGGCGGCGCGGTGCCTGGCCTCGGTCTCTTCGGGACTGCTGTAGGACTCATACAGGTGGCCGGCGGCGAGTAGCCGGGCGACCACGTCGCGGTAGATCTCGCGGCGCTCGCTCTGCCGGTAGGGCCCGTACGGACCGCCTACCTCGGGCCCCTCGTCCCAGTTCATGCCGAACCACCGCAGGGTGTCCAGCAGCATCTCGTAGGACTCCTGGGTGTCTCGTGCCGCGTCGGTGTCCTCGATCCGGAACACGAAGCTGCCGCCGTGGTGACGGGCGAATGCCCAGTTGAACAGGCAGGTACGGATCAAACCGACGTGCGGGGTGCCGGTCGGCGAAGGGCAGAACCTGACCCGGATGTCGGAGCCGGTGGCGGGGCTCACCGCGAGCGAACCGGGTTGGTGAGCTCGCCGAGCCCGTCGATCGCGATGGTCACCGTGTCGCCGTCGGTGATCCTGCCCACGCCTTCCGGCGTGCCGGTCAGGATCACGTCGCCGGGCACCAGGGTCATCACGTGCGACATGTACGAGACGATGGTGGCGACGTCGAAGATCATGTCCTTGGTGTTGCCGTCCTGCTTCGTCACGCCGTTCACCAGTGCCCGGACCCGTACCGCGCTGGGGTCGAACGCGGTGTCGATCCAGGGGCCGATCGGGCAGAAGGAGTCGTAGCCCTTGGCGCGGGTGAACTGGACGTCCGCTCGTTGCTGGTCGCGAGCGGTGACGTCGTTGGCGCAGGTGTAGCCGAAGACGACATCGAGGGCCTGCTCGCGCGGGACGTCCTTGGCCACCCGGCCGATCACCAGGGCAAGCTCGGCCTCGTGCTCGACCTGGTCGGAGTCGACCGGCAGCCGGATCACGTCATGGGTGCCGATCACCGAGGTGGAGGGTTTGAGAAAGATCAGCGGTCGTTCGGGCACGTCGTTGCCCAGCTCGGCGGCGTGCGCGGCGTAGTTGCGGCCGACCGCGATCACCTTGCTGGGCAGGATCGGGGCGAGCAGCCGGACGTCGCCGATCGCGAACCGCTCGCCGGTGAACTCGATCGGGCCCATCGGGTGGTCCTTGATGGCGGCAACCGTGAGGGAGTCGAAGGGCGGGTTCGGGCCTGCCGCTGCCGGGGCCTCCACCACTCCCCAGGCGATTCCGCCGTGATGAACAAATCTCGCGATACGCACGGCTACGAGGCTACCGGCCAGTGCGGGGCAGGTCGGCGGCACGGCTGCGGTCTGTGACGGGCGCCTTGGCCGGCTCGGGTGACCTGGCGGTGGGCGCAGCCGGGGATGACGGGATACTCGAAGAGTGAACGACGAACTGAAGGCGATCCCACCGCTCCGCCGCCGG
>NZ_DASVQG010000283.1:0-17693 GCF_036389215.1 Jatrophihabitans sp. | reverse complement strand
GCCCCGGTTCCCGGGGTGGCAACAGTTCCTCCCACCGCGACGCTACTTGGTCTCGACCCGAATATCCGTCACAGTCCCGAGGCGGCGGAAGGCCTTCCCGCACCGACGATGCCCGCCCCGCACGCTCCAGGTCCCAGGAACAATACGGTTCATCGTCGAACTGGTGGGAAGCAGGGGGCTCCGCCGCTCCCCGTCGAGACGACAGCCGGTCATCGGGCCCGCGTCGCGATGAGGGCGGCGGATATCGCGGCTCGGACAGGCCGGCTCGACCGGCTCGGCACACCGACGACAGCGATCGGCGGAGCAATCGGCCCGCGTCGAGCGCCGGTGGCCGGGGCAGGGATGCGGCAGCAGGTTCTGAGAGGGGCTCGCGCCACGAGCGGCCTGACCGGGCAGCCGGCCACCGGTCCGACAGCGGAGGTCGTTCCGACGGTGGTGATCGCTTCGCCGGTGGCGACCGCGCCTCGAGTGCCGGTGGCGGCCGCTCGCCAAGTGCTGGTAGTGGGCGCTCCTCCGGTGGCGGTCGCTTCGCCGGTGGTGGAGGCTCTTCGGGTGGTGATCGCTTCGCCGGTGGCGGCCGCCCGTCGAGCGCTGGTGGCGGGCGCTTCACCGAACGGGGGCGCCCCTCCGGTGGTGCTCGCTTCGCCGAACGTGGTCGCGCCACGGATGCCCATGGTGGTGCTCGGCGGTACTCCGGGTCCGCGGACCGAGCGGGGACCGGCCGGAGCAACCGGGACGAGGAGGACTACGAATCGACCCGGGGCTCGCGTCCGACCCGAGGTGCCGAGATCGCGATCCCGCCAGGAGCTGATCCCAAGCTGCTGGACCCCTCGGTGCGCTCGGAGCTGCGGTCGCTGAGCAAGCTGGCCGCCGAGTTCGTCGGTGCGCACCTGGTCGCCGCAGGCCAGCTCATCGACACCGACCCGCAGAAGGCTCTGGAACACGCCCGCGCCGCCCGCGGCCGCGGTGCCCGGGTTGCCGCCGTACGGGAAGCTACCGGGCTCGCGGCCTACCACGCCGGCGAATGGGCCGAGGCGCTCTCCGAACTGCGTGCCGCCCGCCGGATCTCCGGTGACGCCAGCAATATCGCGGTGATGGCCGATTGCGAACGGGCCCTGGGCCGCCCGGAGCGCGCGCTCAAAGCGCTCGATGACCCAGTGGTGCCGAGACTCGACATCAGTACCCGCTTCGAACTGCTCATCGTGGTGGCCGGCGCCCGACGCGACCTGAACCAGCTGGACGCGGCGCTGGCCGTGTTCCAGCGGGGCGGCGGTCTGGATCCCGATAACCCCCGGCCGGGCAGCGCCCGGCTCTGGTACGCCTACGCCGACGCGCTGGCGGCGGCCGGCCGGATCGAGGAAGCGATCCAATGGTTCGGCGCGGCCGCGAAGGCGGATGTCGACGACGAGACCGACGCCGCGGACCGGGCCGCGGACCTGCTCTGACCTACTGGTCGGCGAAGCGCCGGATCACCACGCCGGAAGCCGGCTTCGGGGTGAACAACGTGGACTTCCGCGGCATCCGTTCACCGGCCGCAGCCACCGCGGCCACAGCCTGAACGGGGGTGGCACGCACCAGCACCGCGGTTCGTCCGGCGTGCAGCGCCTGCTCCAAAGCCTCGCTGACGCTGTGGGCGTACCCGACGTTGTCGACCGTGTCGCTCAGCTGCCAGACCTGCTCCACCAGCACCCGGTGCAACAGCGTTATGTCAAGTTGCCCGAGCGCCGTGCCGGCATCGGCACCGAGCGCCCGCTGGGCGACCTCGGCCGACAGCCCGGACACAACCACCGCCTCCTCGTCGTGGGCCAGGACAACCGCGAAGCCGTCCGTCTGGGCCAGCAGTTTCTCCGCCGCCGTCACCGACATCGGCTCACTGACCTCAGCCGCGGCCTCGGTCAGTTCCAGGATCCGCGCCCAGCCGAGCGCCACGACCCGGTGGATCGGATGGACCTGCGGGCCGTAGGACGACGTGTCCACCAGCAGCGTCAGGCCGCGATCCCACGGGCCCGGCTCGCCGTGGTGGTCTGCCTGCAACTGCCGGTAGGTCGCGTACCGGTGGTGACCATCGGCGATCAATGCTCGCCGGCCCGCGAGGTCGGCGGCCACCGCCGCATGCGCGGCCGGATCGGTGACCGCCCACAACCGGTGCCGGATGCCGTCCGGCGTGGTCGCCGTGCTGATCGGTTCCTGGTCGCTCACCGATGCCACCAGCTCCGAGGCCGGTCCGCCGCCGTCATAGACCAGGAAGATCGGTTCGAGATTGGCCTCGGTCGCGCTCATCAGCGCCAGCCGGTCCGACACCGGCCCGGCCATGGTGTTCTCATGCGGCAGGATCACGCCGTCCTCGGGGTCGCGGAGTTCCACCGCCCCCAGCAGGCCGCGGGTCACCGAGCCGTCCGGGGTGCTCATCTCGTAGACGAACAGGGCGGCCTGGTCATCGACGGCGAGCACCCCACTGCTCACCCAGTCCTGCAGCACGGCCTTCGCTCCGGCGTACCGGTCACCCTCGCCGAAGCGGGCTTCGTCCTCTTCTGGAAGGATCAACCGGACGACATTGGTCGGGCTTGCCTCGACCAGCGCAGCCCGCTCGGCGTCGGAGATGACGTCATAGGGCGGGGACAGTTGCCGTCCCAGGGAGTCGGCGCCCGCGGTGAAGCGAGTCGCGCGAAACGGCGCAAGGGACAGGCCGCGGCCTGGCACGAGAGGATCGGTCACGGGGGCCGATGCTACGCGGCCGGCGATCGTCACCTCAGCACCGGAAGTGGAGCGAACGCATGATCGGCTCGCAACAGCCGCTGGCCACCCGTTACGACGTGGCGCTGCTGGACCTCGACGGCGTCGTCTATCTCGGCGAGCAGCCGGTCGTCGGGGCTGCGCAGTCCCTCGCCTCCGCCCGGCAGGCGGGGATGCGGCTGGCATTCGTCACCAACAACGCCTCCCGCACACCGGATCAGGTCGCGGAGTTGCTGCACCGGGTCGGGGTACCCGCTACTGCCGACGAGGTGGTCAACTCGGCCCAGGCTGCCGCGCACTACCTGGCCGACCGGTTGCCAGCCGGCGCTCCGGTACTGGTGCTGGGCACCACCGGGCTGATCGACGCGCTCGTCGAACGAGGCCTGAAACCGGTCTTCTCCGCCGAGGAGCAGCCCGCCGCCGTGGTGCAGGGGTTCTTTCCGGGACTGGACTGGCACGCGCTGGCCGAGGGGGCGGTGGCGATCGGCCGTGGCGTTCCGTGGCTGGCCACCAACCTCGATGCCACCGTGCCGTCCCCGCGCGGGCCGCTGCCCGGCAACGGATCGCTGGTGGCGGCGCTGCGGCATGCGACCGGCCGGACACCCGCCGCCACCGGCAAGCCCGATCCGGCCATGCATGCCGAGAGCGTCGAGCGCTCGCGCGCCCGGCATCCGATCGTGGTGGGGGACCGGCTCGACACCGACATCGAAGGTGCCCGCCGGGCCAGCTGCGACTCACTGCTGGTGCTCAGCGGCGTCACCGACGCGGCCAAGCTGCTCTCCGCACGCCCGTTGCACCGGCCGGACTACGTGGGCCGGGACGTCTCGGCGCTGCTGCACGGCCACCCGGAGGTGACCGGCACCGGGGAACTCGTCAGCTGTGGATCGGCTCGAGTACGGATCTCCGGGACTGACCTGCGGCTCAGCGTGCAGCCGCCGGACGGCGGTGCGGAGGTTCATGGTGCGGAGGTTCATGGTGCGGGGGTCGGCGGCACCGAGCAGGACGGCTTGAACGGCCTGCGAGCCCTGGCGGAGGCCAGCTGGCGGTTGCACGACGCGGGCGGCACGGTGCGCCGGATCACCGGTACCGACGCCGCCGCGACCCGGCTGATCGAGCAGCTCGGCCTCGGACACGCGACCGGCTGACGCTGTGGATAGCGGCACCCATCGGCAGGCCAGCACGTAACCTGGGGGCGTGACCGATCCCCGCTCCGCTCCGGCGCCCGGCTACCGTCCCGGCGGCAGTCCTGGCACCGATGACGTGGTGGCCCGCATCGAATCCGCCGCCCACGACATCGCCGGAGTCAGCGAGGGGCCACTGGCCGAAGCAAGGATCCGGCTGGACGCCCTGCACAGCGAGTTGCAAGGCGCGCTCGCCGACCTCGACCAGGCCTGAGCCGCTGCCGATGGTCCGCCGGTTGCGCCTGGACGCCGAGTTGGTGCGTCGCCAGCTGGCCCGGTCACGGGAGCAGGCCGGTGAACTCATCGATGCCGGCCGGGTACAGGTCCGCGGCAACGTCGCGACCAAGGCCGCCACCGGTGTCGAGCAGGACACCCCCATCCGGGTGGTCACCGACGCCGAAGACCCCGGCTATGCCTCTCGGGGCGCGTACAAGCTGACCGGCGCGCTGGCCCAGTTCGCCACCCTGGAGGTGGCCGGCCGGCGCTGCCTGGATGCCGGAGCGTCGACCGGCGGCTTCACCGACGTCCTGCTGCGCCGCGGCGCCCGCGAGGTGGTCGCGGTGGATGTCGGCTACGGGCAGCTGGTCTGGGCGCTGCAGTCCGATCCCCGGGTGATCGTGCACGACCGCACCAACGTCCGGATGCTGACCCCGGAACAGATCGGCGGGCCGGCCGACCTGACCGTCGCCGACCTGTCCTTCATCTCTCTCGGGCTGGTACTGCCCGCGCTCACCGCGTGCACCGTCACCGACCTGGTGCCCATGGTCAAGCCGCAGTTCGAGGTCGGCCGGCACCGGTTGGGCCGCGGCGGCGTGGTGCGCGAGCCCGCCCTGCGCGCCCAGTCGGTGCTCGCGGTGGCGCGCACCGCCCACGAGCTCGGCTGGGGAACGGCCGGGGTGGCCCGCAGCCCGTTGCCCGGGCCGAGCGGCAACGTGGAATTCTTTCTCTGGCTGCGCCAGGACGCCGGCCCGGCCGACCCGGCCACGATCCACGCCGTCGCAGAGGAGGGCGCATGAGGTCCGTACTGCTGGTCGTGCACGCCGGCCGACCCGACATCCGCGACCTCGCCAGGCACCTCATCGCACGCCTGAACGAGGTCGGCTTCGAGGTCCGGATCAGCCCGGCCGAGGCCGCCGACGTCGCCGAAGGCGGCGAGCTGAGCACCGTCAGCCTGCTGGACGGATCTGAGACCGCCAAGGGCTCGGAGATGGCCCTGGTGCTCGGCGGAGACGGGACGTTCCTGCGCGCAGCCGAGCATGCCCGGACTGCCGGGATCCCGCTGCTGGGGGTGAACCTGGGCCACGTCGGCTTTCTGGCCGAGACCGAGGTCGACGCGCTCGATGCGACCGTGACCGCGATCGTGCAAGGCCGTTACGAGGTGGAGGAGCGGTTCACGCTGCAGGTGACCGCGACCCTGGACGGCGAGCTGATCGCCGAGGACTGGGCGCTGAACGAGGCGTCGGTGGAGAAGAGCAACCGCGAGAAGCTGCTGGAGGTGGCCGTCTCGGTCGATGACCGGCCGCTGCTGCGATTCGGCTGCGACGGGGTGATCTGCGCGACGCCGACCGGGTCCACCGCGTACGCCTTCTCGGTCGGCGGCCCGATCGTCTGGCCCAATGTGGAGGCGATGCTGCTGGTGCCCAACGCCGCGCACGCGCTGTTCCAACGGCCGCTGGTGGTGGCCCCGGACTCGCAGATCGAGATAGAGCTGGTGGGGGCCGACCAGCCCGGCGTGCTCAGCTGCGACGGCCGCCGGTCACATCCGCTGCCGCCCGGGACGAGGCTGCGGGTGGAGCGTTCGGAACAGACCGTGACCATCGCCCGGCCGCATCCCACACCGTTCGGCGAGCGGCTGGTCGCCAAGTTCCAGCTGCCGGTCCGCAGCTTCCGCGACGGCCGTTCCACCACCTGACCCGTTGGACACACCTGACACAGCTTGACAGGCACCATCTGAAGACGTAACCGACTACCGGAGCAGGCGCACCTAGCGGAGGAGGGCTGGCGGGCACATGCTGGAGGAAATCCGGATCCGTGGCCTCGGGGTGATCTCCGATGCGGTGCTCGAACTCGGCCCGGGGCTGACCGTGGTCACCGGCGAGACCGGTGCCGGCAAGACCATGGTGGTGACCGGGCTGGCGCTGCTGTTCGGCGGCCGGGCAGACTCCTCGCGACTGCGTCCCGGGGTGGATTCGGCCAGCGTCGAGGGCAGGTTGCTGGTGGCTGACGGGTCAGCGACAGCGGCGGCGGTGACCGAGGCCGGTGGGGACCTGGACTCTGACGGCAGCCTGGTGCTGCGCCGGGTGATCACCGCCACCGGCCGGTCCCGGGCCGTTGCCGGCGGCGCCTCGGTACCTGCGACGGTGCTGGCCAGGCTGGCCGAGGACCTGGTGGCCGTCCACGGCCAGAGCGACCAGCAGCGGCTCACCCAACCGGTGGAGCAGCGGCTGACCCTCGACCGGTTTGCCGGGGTGGACCTGCAGGACAGCCGGGCGGCCTTCCAGCAATGGCGGGCCGCGGTGGCCGAACTCGCCCGGCGCACCGGCGCCGCCCGTGAGCTGGCACGCGAGGCCGAGCTGCTGCAGCACGGCCTCGACGAGATCGCCCGGGTGGCCCCGCAGCCGGGCGAGGACACCGAGCTCGCCGCCCTAGCCGCCAGGCTGGAGCACTCCGACGCGCTGCGGATCGCCTCGCGTACCGCTCACGACGTCCTGCTCGGCGATCCGGACGACCCGGCCGGCGACGTACCCGACGTCCAGACCCTGATCGCGGCGGCCGGCCGAGCGCTGGGCCAGGTCGCCGGCACCGACGCCGCGCTGGACCAGCTGAGCGACCGGCTTGCCGAACTCGCCGCGACGGCCACTGACATCGGCGGCGAGCTCGCCGGCTACCAGGCGCAGCTGGAGGCCGACCCGGCCCGGCTGGCCGCGGTGCACGAGCGCCGGGCCGCGCTCAACGGCCTGATCCGCCGGTACGGCACCGGCGATGCCGGCACCAGGTTCGGTGGTCCGGCCGGCGGGATCCAGACGGTGCTGGAATGGGCGGCCGAGGCGGAGCAGCGGCTGGCGGCGGCCGACACCTCCGACGAGGCCCTGGCGGCGCTGGCCGCCGAGCGGGACCGGGCCGCGGCCCGGTTCACCGAGCTTGCCGCCGGGGTATCCGGGCAGCGCCGGCTGGCGGCGGAGAAGCTGTCGGAGCTGATCACCGCCGAACTCGCCGGCCTGGCGATGCCGGCGGCCTCGGTGCGGGTCGAGGTCCGGCCCCGACCTCCGGCCGAGTCCGGGCCGCAGGTGATGATCGCCGGTCAGCCGGTCGGTGCCGGCCCGGACGGCGTGGACGAGGTGGAGATCACCCTGCGGCCACATCCCGACGCCCCGGCCCTGCCGGTGCAGCGGGGGGCCTCGGGCGGTGAGCTGTCGCGGGTGATGCTGGCGATCGAGGTGGCACTCGCGGGGACCGACCCGGTGCCCACCATGGTCTTCGACGAGGTGGACGCCGGTGTGGGCGGCCGGGCCGCCGTGGAGGTCGGGCGCAGGCTGGCCAGGCTCGCCCGCGACCATCAGGTCGTGGTGGTCACCCACCTGGCGCAGGTGGCGGCCTTCGCCGACCGCCATCTGGTGGTGGACAAGTCGGTTGCCGGCGGCCCGATCGCCGGGGATTCGGCAGGCGGGGATTCCCAACCAGCCTCCGCTGGCGTCACCCGCAGTGACATCCGCTCGGTGGACGGGACGGACCGGCTGGTCGAGCTGGCACGGATGCTGGCGGGCAACGACAGCGCGGTGGCCAGGGAGCACGCCGCGCAGTTGCTCGACGCCGCGCGCGAGGACATCGCCAGGTTCGGCACCACGGCCTCCCGACCGGGTCGCGGGCGGCGATCCAAGCAGTGACGCCGCGTGGCGAAGTGCCTGGATCCGCCGGCCGGATGGCACCATCGAAACTCATGAAGCTGGCACTCAGGCAGTCACACCGGCGCCGTGACGCCGAGCTGCCCGGCATCATCGGGACGGCCCGGTTGGACCGGCGAGCGGGTCGGCTGTTGAACCGGCTGAACGCCGGTGACATCGCCGTCATCGACATCGCCGACCTGGACCGGTCGACCGCTGACGCCCTGGTGGCTGCCGGAGTCAGCGTGGTGGTCAACGCCCAGCCGAGCATCTCCGGCCGGTATCCCAACCTCGGTCCCGAGGTGCTCGTCGCGCATGACGTGGCACTGCTCGACGCGGTCGGGACCGAGATCTTCGCCGAGGTCAAGGAAGGCACCCGGCTGCGGCTGGACGGTGACGTGCTCTATGTCGGCGACCGGGTGGCCGCCCGTGGCGCCAGGCAGGACGCCGACACCATCCGGGCCGCGATGCGGGCCGCGAAGGCGGGCTTGTCGGCGCAGCTGCAGGCCTTCGCCGCCAGCACCCAGCAGCACATGGAACGCGAGAAGGAACTGCTGCTCGACGGCATCGGGCTGCCCGAGCTCAGCACCAGGTTCCGCGGCCGGCACGTCCTGCTGGTCGCCAAGGGCTATGACTACAAGTCGGACCTTCGCGCGCTCAAGCATTACATCCGGGAATTCCGGCCGGTGCTGGTCGGCGTCGACGCCGGTGCCGACGTGCTGCGCGACGCCGGATACCAGGCTGACCTGGTGATCGGTGAGCTGGACCTGATCTCCGACGCGGCGCTGCGCGAAGCCGCCGAGGTGGTGGCCCATGCCGACCACCACGGCCGGGTCACCGGGCTCGCCCGGGTGCAGGACCTGCGCATCGAACCGGTGGTGTTCGCCTCCTCCGGTACCAGCGAGGACGCCGCGATGCTGCTGGCCGACGCGGGCTCGCCCCGGCTGATCGTCACCGTCGGGATGCGGGCCACCCTGGAGGAGTTCCTGGACGCCGGCCGCGGCGGGATCGCCTCCACCGTGCTGACCCGGCTCAAGATCGGCGGCCGGCTGGTCGACGCCAAGGCCGCCGCCCAGCTGTTCCAGACCCGGGTGTCCGCGGTCTCGCTGGTGCTGCTGGCGGTGTCCGCGGTGCTGGCCATCGTCGTCGTCCTGGTCGCCGGTCTCGGCGGCGACAGCTACCAACATCTCCTGGCCGACGGTTGGGACCACCTTGTTTCCTGGCTGAGGGGCCTGTTGTCGTGATCTCCTTCCGGTACCACCTCGTCTCGGTCATCGCCGTCTTCCTCGGCATCGCGCTCGGCGTGGCGATCGGCACCAGCGCGCTCAACGGCGCGGTCGTCGGCGACCTGCGCCGCCAGGTCAGCGACCTGAAGAAGAACGACGGTGCCCTGGCGGCGCAGAACAGGGTGCTGCAGGCCCGCTCGGCCAACGCCGACCTGCTGGCGCAGACCTTCGGCACCAAGATCGCCGGCGCCGCCCTGGCCAAGACGCCGGTGGTGTTGCTGGGCGCACCCGGCGCCTCCAAGGGCCTCAAGGACGCGATCGCGGCCCAGGTCACCGCCGCCGGTGGCACGATCGCCGGCCGGCTGCAGCTGAGCAAGGACTTCTCCGACCCCCGGCGCGCCAATGACATCAGGTCGCTGGCGACCTCGGGCCTGCACCCGATCGGGCTGCAACTGCCGACCACCGACGACGCCGGCTTGCTGGCCGGGGCGCTGCTCGGCTTCGTCCTGCTCGGGCACGGCCAGAGCACCGACCTGGCGCAGGTGGTCGCAGGGTTCGGCACCCTCAACATGATCAAGGCCGAGAGCTCGACGGTGGCGTCGGGCAAGCTGGTGCTGCTGATCGCCCCCGGTGCCCTGCCCGCCAAGGACGAGGCCGGCAAGATGCTGCTGTCCTTCGGCAGCCAACTCGGCGCCGGCGGTCCCACCGTGGTGGTCGGCGACCCGGCCTCGGACACCGCCGGCGGGCTGGTGGCGCTGGTGCGCAACGACGACACCGCCGAGAAGGCCGTCTCGACGGTGGACGACGCCACCAGCCCGCTCGGTCAGCTGACCGTCGTGCTTACCGGCGCCGACACCATCGCCGGGCACAAGGGTCACTACGGGACCGGCGCCGGCGCCGACGGGCTGCTGCCCGGGGCCGGCAGTTAGCCGCGACCGCGTCCAGACGGGAGCAGCCGGTGTCGCGAGCGCGGCCGGCACGTAGTTCGTGTTACCGTGAACTCCCGTGGATAAAGGGAATCTCGTGTGCAGATCCCGCTCCGCACCTCGTAATCGAATGCGACCACGGGAGTCTCGTTGGCTCAATCAGCCCGGACCACTAAGCATCTGTTCGTCACCGGCGGCGTGGCGTCCTCGCTCGGGAAGGGGCTGACCGCCTCCTCGCTGGGCAGCCTGCTCAAGGCCCGCGGCCTGCGGGTCACCATGCAGAAGCTCGACCCCTACCTCAATGTCGATCCCGGGACGATGAACCCGTTCCAGCACGGCGAGGTCTTCGTGACCGAGGACGGCGCCGAGACCGACCTCGACGTCGGCCACTACGAGCGCTTCCTGGACACCGACCTGGTCGGCTCGGCCAATGTCACCACCGGTCAGGTGTACTCGGCGGTGATCGCCAAGGAACGGCGCGGGGAGTACCTGGGCGACACGGTGCAGGTCATCCCGCACATCACCAACGAGATCAAGGAACGGATCCGGTCGATGGCCGCGCCGGGACCCGACGGCCAGATCCCGGACGTGGTGATCACCGAGATCGGCGGAACCGTCGGCGACATCGAATCGCTGCCGTTCCTCGAAGCCGCCCGCCAGGTCCGCCAGGACGTCGGCCGGGACAACTGCTTCTTCCTGCACGTGTCGCTGATCCCCTACCTGGCCCCGTCCGGGGAGTTGAAGACCAAGCCCACCCAGCACTCGGTCGCCGCGCTGCGCAGCATCGGGATCAGCCCGGACGCGGTGGTCTGCCGGGCCGACCGGGAGATCCCGGCCAGCCTCAAGCGCAAGATCTCGCTGATGTGCGACGTCGACACCGAGGCGGTGGTCGCGGCGGTGGACGCCCCGAGCATCTACGAGATCCCGAAGGTGCTGCACGACGAGGGCCTGGACGCCTATGTGGTCCGCCGGTTGGGCCTGCCGTTCCGCGATGTGGACTGGACGCTGTGGGGCGGCTTGCTGGACCGGGTTCGCCATCCCAAGTGCGAGGTGACCATCGCGCTGGTCGGCAAGTACATCGACCTGCCCGACGCCTACCTCTCCGTCACCGAGGCGCTGCGGGCCGGCGGCTTCGCTCACCGGGCGAAGGTGTCCGTGCGCTGGGTCGCCTCGGACCTCTGCGAGACCCCGGCCGGCGCGGCCGCGCAGTTGGACCGGGTCGACGGGGTGGTGATCCCGGGCGGCTTCGGCATCCGTGGCATCGAGGGCAAGCTGGGAGCGATCCGGTACGCCCGCGAGCGCGGCGTGCCGACCCTCGGGCTGTGCCTGGGCCTGCAGTGCATGACCATCGAGGTGGCCCGCAACGTGGCGGGGCTGTCCGCTGCCAACTCCGCCGAGTTCGCCCCCGACACCACCGACCCGGTGATCGCCACCATGCCCGATCAGGTCGAGGTGGTGGCCGGCAACGCCGATCTCGGCGGCACCATGCGGCTGGGCAGTTATCCCGCCGAACTGGTGCCGGGCTCCATCGTGGCGATGGCCTACGGCAGCACCGAGGTCACCGAGCGGCACCGGCACCGCTACGAGGTCAACAACGCCTACCGGGAGGTGCTGGCCGCCTCCGGCCTGGTCATCTCCGGCACCTCGCCGGACGGCCGGCTGGTCGAGTTCGTGGAGCTGCCGCGTGAGCTGCACCCGTTCTTCGTGGCCACCCAGGCCCATCCCGAGCTCAAGTCCCGCCCTACCAGGCCCCATCCGCTGTTCACGGCCCTGATCGCCGCCGCCTTGGAGTACAACGACCAGGAGCGGCTGCCGGTGCAGATCCCGGACCTCGCGGCGGAGCTGGCCAGTTCCGGTCCGGTCGCCGGATGACCGCTGACCGGCACCACTTCGAGGTGCTGTCCTCCGAGCCGCGGTTCTCCGGTGCCGTGTTCGAGGTGCGCACCGACGCGGTACGGATGCCCGACGGGTCGGTGGCCAACCGCGATGTGGTGATCCATCCGGGTGCGGTGGCGGTTCTGGCGCTGGATTCCGACGGCAATGTCGTGATGGTGCGCCAGTACCGGCACGCGGTCGGTCATGAGCTGCTGGAACTGCCGGCCGGCCTGCTCGACGTCGAGGGTGAGCCGGCGCTGACCGGCGCGCGCCGGGAGCTGTTCGAGGAGGCGGCGCTGGCGGCCGGGGACTGGGCCGTGCTGCTGGACATGTACAACTCCTCCGGCATGAGCGACGAGGCCATCCGGGTGTACCTGGCCCGCGACCTCACCGAGTTCGACGAGCAGGACAGGTTCGCGCCCGAGCACGAAGAGATCAGCATGACCGTCGAGCGCTACCCCCTCGAGGAGCTGGTCCGGATGGCACTGGCCGGCGAGCTGGTCAACGCCACCGCGGTCGCCGGGGTGCTGGCCGCCTGGGCCGCCCGAGCCGACGCCTGGGCCGGGCTGCGGCCGGCCGGCGCGCCGTGGCCGGCCCGGCCCGACCGCGCGGGGCCCGCTGAATGACGATCGAGACCATCGACGACCGGCCGCCGGCACCGGCCAGCCGGCCTGGCGCGGCGGCCCGGACGGTCGCCGGCTACCTGGACCACCTGGCCGTCGAGCGGGGATCCTCGGCCAACACCCTCAGCTCCTACCGGCGGGATCTGCGGCGCTACCTGCGCTACCTCACCGACCGCGGTATCGACTCCCTCACCGACGTCCAGGCCGCGACGGTCAGCGGTTTCCTCGCGGCCCTGCGCGAGGGCGACGCCGAGCATCCGCCGCTGTCGGCAGCCTCGGCCGCCCGAGCCGTCGTGGCGGTCCGCGGGTTGCACAAATTCGGCTATGCCGACGGCCAGCTGGTCGCTGACGTGGCTCGCGAGATCAAGCCGCCGGCACCGCCGCGCCGGCTGCCCAAGGCGATCGGGATCGAGGACATCGAGCGGCTGCTGGACGCGGCCGACTTCGACCAGACACCGCTGTCGGTACGCGACCGGGCACTGCTGGAGGTTCTCTACGGAACCGGTGCGCGGATCTCCGAAGCGGTCGGCCTGGACATCGACGACCTGGACCTGCCGGACCGCAGCGTCCTGCTGCGCGGCAAGGGCGGCAAGCAGCGGCTGGTACCGCTGGGCTCGTTCGCGGCCAAGGCGCTGTCGGCGTACCTGGTGCGGGTCCGGCCCGAGCTTGCCCGGCAGGGCCGCGGCACCCCGAAGGTGTTCCTGAACTCGCGCGGCGGGCCGCTGTCGAGGCAGAGCGCCTGGACGGTGCTGCGTGGCGCCGCCGACAAGGCGGGGCTGGGCACCGACATCTCACCGCACACCCTGCGGCACTCTTTCGCCACCCACCTGATGGAGGGCGGTGCCGACGTCCGGGTGGTGCAGGAACTGCTGGGCCACGCCTCGGTCACGACCACCCAGATCTACACGCTCGTCACCGTTGACCAGCTTCGCGAGGTCTATGCCGTGGCCCACCCGCGCGCCCGGGCCAGGCCGTGACCCGGCGGTGGGCCGGCGGGCGGGTCGCAGCCGGTCAGCGGCGCCCGTGGTGGGGTAACCTCCGCAACGGGTCAGGCAAGCTGTGCCAGCGGCGCAGCGGGGCACTTGCGAGGAGCGCGCACTCTCTATGACGACGTCCGATGGGCCCGGGGCCGGACCCGCCGAGCAAGCGGTGACCGAGTCGCTGCAGCTGCCGCTGAGCATGCCGTCCCAGCAGGCTCCGTCCTCAGCCGAGGCCGAGGCCGGCAGCCCGCCCGATGCCGTGAAGTCGGCCGACCCGGCCCGGACCCGGCCGCGCCGGCCACTGGTCCAGCCGGAGCCGTTGCAGCACCACGGCCCGGCCCGGGTGATCGCGCTGTGCAATCAGAAGGGCGGCGTCGGCAAGACCACCTCGACCATCAATCTCGGTGCGGCGCTGACCGAGTTCGGCCGCCGGGTGCTGCTGGTGGACTTCGACCCGCAGGGCGCGCTGAGCGTCGGCCTGGGAGTCCAGCCGCACCAGCTCGAGCGCACCACCTACAACCTGCTGATGGAGCGCTCGGTCGGCATCGACGAGGTACTGCTCAAGACCGGCGTGCCGGGCATGGACCTGCTGCCCTCCAACATCGACCTGTCCGCCGCCGAGATCCAGCTGGTGAACGAGGTGGCCCGCGAGCAGACTCTGGCCCGCACCCTGGCACCGGTGCTCAACGACTACGACTTCGTGCTGATCGACTGCCAGCCGTCCCTGGGACTGCTCACCGTCAACGCGCTCACGGCGGCCAACGGGGTGATCATCCCGCTGGAATGCGAGTTCTTCAGCCTTCGCGGGGTCGCGCTGCTCATCGACACCATCGACAAGGTGCAGCAGCGGCTCAATCCCAACCTGCGGCTGGAAGGGATCCTCGCGACCATGTACGACGGCCGCACCCTGCACGGCCGTGAGGTCTACAGCCGGGTGCTGGAAGCCTTCGGTGACAAGGTGTTCGACACGGTGATCACCCGGACGGTCCGGTTCCCGGAGACCACCGTGGCCGGCGAGCCGATCACCACCTGGGCGCCCACCTCCAACGGCGCGGTGGCCTACCGGGAGCTGGCGATGGAGGTTCTTTCCCGCCCGTGATCCGAACACCGCCGGACCCGCCGGCCCGGCACCCCGACGCCGGCCCGGCCCCGACCGGCCTGGTCGGTGTGGCGCTGGTCGACGGTCCGGGCGTGAACGAGGAGCTGGCGCCGGAGGACCGGCCCGATGAGCTGGTGCTGGAGGACCTGCCCGAGGAATGGGAGCTGCCGCCCGAGCCGGAACCGCTGGTCGGCAGTGGCCAGCGGTTCAGCGTCCGGCTGGACAACTTCGAGGGCCCGTTCGACCTGTTGCTGAGCCTGATCAGCCGGCGGCAGCTCGATGTCACCGAGGTGGCGCTCTCGCAGGTGACCGACGACTTCATCAGCTACCTCAAGGCAGCCGGTGACGGGTTCGACCTCGGTCAGGCCACCGAGTTCCTGGTGGTCGCGGCCACCCTCCTCGACCTCAAGGCCGCCCGGCTGCTGCCGGCGGCCGAGGTCGAGGACGAGGATGACCTGGCCCTGCTGGAAGCCCGCGACCTGCTCTTCGCCCGGCTGCTGCAGTACCGCGCCTACAAGCTGGCAGCCGCGCACCTCGGCCAGCTGGCCACGCAGGCCGGGCGCAGGTTCGGACGGACCGCCGAACTCGAGCCGCGGTTCGCCGCGCTCAGTCCCGAGTTGCGGATCGGCGTGGAACTGCACCAGTTCGCGGCTGTCGCGGCCGGCGCGCTACGGCCCCGGCCGGTGCCGGTGGTCGGGGTGGAGCACCTCCATACGCCCCGGGTGAGCGTCCGCGAGCACATGGCGGCGATGGCTGAGCGGTTGGCCCGGACCGGGTCGGCGACCTTCCGGTCGCTGGTAGCCGACTGCGGCTCCACGCTGGAGGTGGTGGCCCGGTTCCTGGGGTTGCTGGAGCTCTACCGCGACGGTGCGGTCAGCTTCGACCAGGCCGAGGCGCTGTCGGAGCTCCGGGTTCGCTGGATCGGTGCCGGCCGGAGCGCCGCGGACCCGGACGAGGAGTACGGCTGATGAGCGAGCATCGCAGCCTGTGGCAGGACGCCGCACCGCAGGAGGACCTCGGGCCGGGCACACCGCCCACCGCGGTGGACCCTGGTTCGCAGACCCCGTCGCTGGACCTGACCGAACCGGCCGTCCTGCGCGCCGCGCTGGAGGCGTTGCTGTTCGTAGCCGACGGCCCGGTGCAGCTGGCCCAGCTGGCCGCGGCGGTGCAACGCCCGGCGACCGAGGTGGCCGAGGCGCTGGCCGAGATCACCGCCGACCTCGACCGGCGCGGCGCCGGCTGGCAACTGCGTCCGGCTGCCACCGGCTTCCGGCTCTACACCAGGGAGCGTTACGCCCCCATCGTCGAGGCATTCCTGCTCGACGGCCAGCGCAGCAAGCTCAGCCAGGCCGCGCTCGAGACGCTGGCCGTGGTGGCCTACAAGCAACCGGTCACCCGGGCCCGGATCTCGGCCATCAGGGGCGTCAATGTCGACGGCGTGGTGCGAACGCTGCTGGCTCGGGAGCTGATCACCGAGGTGGGCCTGGACCCCGAGACCGGCGGCGGGCTGTACCGCACGACCAGCACGTTCCTGGAGAAGATGGGCATCGCCTCGGTCGACGAGCTGCCCTCGCTGGCGCCGCTGCTGCCGGAGCTGGACTCGCTGGACTTGGACGAACTCTGATGCGGATGAGCTCTGACCAGCCCGCCGAGGGCATCCGGTTGCAGAAGGTGCTGGCCAGCGCGGGCCTGGGCTCCAGGCGGGCCTGCGAGCAGCTGATCGCCCAGGGCCGGGTCACCGTCGACGGCCGGGGGGTGGCCGAACTCGGCAGCCGGGTCGATCCGGAGACCTCGGTGGTGCGGGTCGACGGCAAGCGGGTGAACCTGCGTTCGGGCCAGGTCTACCTGGCGATGAACAAGCCACGCGGCGTGCTGACCGCGATGTCGGATCCGCACGGCCGTCCCACGGTCGGCGATCTGGTCGCCCACCGTTCCGAACGGCTGTTCCACGTCGGCAGGCTGGACGCCGAAACCGAGGGCCTGCTGATCCTGACCAATGACGGCGAGTTCGCTCACCGGCTGGCCCATCCCTCGCACGAGGTGGTCAAGACCTACATCGCCGAGGTGCCGGGCCCGGTGGACCGCTCGCTGGCCAGGCGGCTCAAGGACGGGATCGAGCTCGAGGACGGCCCGGTGCGCGTCGATGAGTTCCAGGTGATCGGCTACTCAGCCGGGCGGGCACTGGTCCAGGTGTCGCTGCACGTGGGCCGCAATCACATCGTCCGGCGGTTGCTGGACGCGGTCGGGCATCCGGTCGACAGGCTGGTGCGAACTGCCATCGGGCCGGTCCGGCTGGCCGATCAGCGATCCGGATCGATACGGGAGCTGACTGCTGCCGAGCTGGGTGAGCTCTACCGGCTGCTCGACCTCTAGAGTCGATTGGCGACCACGGCGGGATCGGTCCCGCCCCAGCTGGGTGAGAAGGGGACGCAGTGACCGTTCGGGCAGTCCGCGGTGCGATCCAGGTCGAGGAGGATGAACGGCAGTCGATCCTGGATGGTGCTTCGGAGCTGGTCCAGGCGGTGATGGCGCGCAACCAGATCGAGCCCGACCAGCTGATCTCGATCCTGTTCACCGCCACACCGGACCTGAAGGCCGAATTTCCCGCCTATGCCGCGCGGCAGCTGGGCCTGACCGACGTGCCGTTGATGTGTGCCAGCGAGATCGCGGTGCCCGGCGCGCTGCCTCGCACGCTACGGTTGCTGGCCCATTTCGACACCGACTTGCGGCGCGGCGAGATCCGGCACGTCTACCTCCGAGGCGCCGCGGCACTGCGAACCGACCTGCCGCGGTAGCCGCGCCGAGCCGGAGACACCCGCCACGGTGGAAGTCGAACCCGCCCGAAAGCCGTACCCTAGGAATGCCCGGCCTCCGGCCGGGCTGGTTCGCCCCGCCGAGCGTGGCCGAACGCACAGCCCAGACATCTGTCGTGACCAGGACTGGACTTACCGGCGTGCCTACCGATGACAGCGAGGCTCCCGAGTTTCGCGGAGTGATTGCGCTCGACGGGCCCTCGGGCACCGGAAAATCGACCGTCGCGAGGCTGCTGGCTCGACGGCTGCGGACCCAGTACCTCGACACCGGGGCGATGTACCGGGCAGCCACCGTGGCGGTGCTCTGGGCCGGCATCGACCCCGCCGACCCGGCCGCCGTCGCGGCTGAGGTGGCA
>NZ_DASVQG010000282.1:0-1857 GCF_036389215.1 Jatrophihabitans sp. | reverse complement strand
GTGGTGTCGCTGATCGGCCTGGCGGTCGCGGTGGACTACTGCCTGTTCATCATCAAGCGGTATCGGGAGGAACTGGCCGACGGGGCCGAGACCCGGCCGGCGCTGCTGCGTGCCATGGCGACCGCGGGCCATTCGGTGATGTTCAGCGGCCTGGTCGTGGTGGTGGCGTTGCTGAGCTTGCTGATTCCACGGACGATGGTCTTCTCCAGCGTCGCGCTGGCCGGTGCCATCGTGACCCTGGTCGCGCTGGCTCTGACGCTGACGCTGCTTCCGGCCGTCCTGTTGCTGCTCGGTCCCCGGATCTCGTGGGGCAACCTGCGATTCCGGCAGCGCGTATCGGCAACGCCTCGCCGTCCCCGCTTCGATCTGAGCAGGCTGCGCCGCCGGCCCGGCCTGTTGCTGCTGGTGCTGGTGCCTGCCTTCCTGCTACTGGCCACCCCGATGGCCGGCATCCGGCTGCAGGTGCCAGTGGCCAGCGCCTCCATCCTGCCCGCGGGCACCGAAGCCCGGACCGGTTTCGAGCGGATCGATCAGAACCTTGCGCTGCGCGACCTGTTCCCGATCGAGGTGGTGCTGTCCTCGCCGGTGTCCGGTGGTCCGCAACGGCTTCTCGACGCTGCCCGTTCGGTACGAGAGCTGGCAACGGCGCAGTCGCAGACCCAACAGGTGCGAGCGGTCACCGACCTGGATGGCGGCGCGGGCATCTCGGCCGCGGTCAACGGCAACCAGGCCGCGTTGCCGCCGGCCAGCCGGGCAGCATTCCAGCAGTTGTGGGCCCGCTCCGGTGAGGACTACGTCACTCGGGTCCAGATCCTGTCCAAGACCGGCCCGGACTCCAACGCCACCCATGACCTCGTCGCATCGCTGCGGGACGGTCTGGGCAGCAAGGTGGACGACGGAGTCGACGTGCAGGTAACCGGCGCGACCGCACAGGGTGCGGACTTCGACAATGTGGTGCGAGGCTCGTTGCCGATCGTGATACTGGTCGCCGCGCTAGCCACCTTGCTCTTGCTGCGCCGGGCATTCTCCTCCTGGTTGGCGCCGATCCTGGCGCTGGCGTTCAACGGCCTGGTCGTGACGGCCAGCCTCGGACTGCTGAGCCTGATCTATCAGAAGGGCCTCGGTGAGCCGGTCAACAGTGTCACTCCGCTGCTGCTGTTCGCCATCATGTTCGGGCTCAGCATGGACTACATGGTGATCATGATGTCGCGGATGCGCGAGGTGTACGCCGAGGGACACAGCCATGTGGAGGCGGTCGAAACAGGACTGAGCCGCACCGCCGGCATCGTCAACAGCGCGGCGATCATCATGGTGGCGGTATTCGCCTCGTTCGGTGTCGCGAAGATAAGCATCGTGCAGCAGTTGGGCTTCGGCCTGGCCATCGCCGTGCTGTTGGACGCGGTGGTGATCCGGTTGCTGGTGATGCCGGCGACGCTGCACCTGGTCGGTCCTCGAGTCTGGGCGCACCGGCAATCGACCACGGTCGCCCCCCGGGCCGTGGCGCTGACGGAACTGGCGGACGTGCGATGACCGCCACAACGTGCCAGGGCACCGACGCGGACACCTCGACAGTGCTGATCGTGCACGAGGGCGAGGAGAGACTGCGCTGGTGCGGAAGCGCCGCGGACTGGCAACTGGTCGGGCTATGGCCCGACGCCGCTGACCAGCGCGAGCTGGATGCGTGCCTGGCCGAGGGCAAGCCGCTGCTGATCCTGCTCGGTTCGAAGGCAGTGGTGCCACTCTGGCGCAGCGAACTGCGGATACCGGAAGCCCTCTTCCAAGAGGTTCGGGCGGACGGTGACCTGCTCGAGGTGACGGTGCCGTTCCTGGAATGGCTGCCCGAGCACCTGCGCGAAC
>NZ_DASVQG010000281.1:0-19032 GCF_036389215.1 Jatrophihabitans sp. | reverse complement strand
CGAGGATCCGTTGCTGGCAGCGGCCCGGCTGGCCGACGCGCAGGACGAGCTGGCCTTCGTCCGCGACCGGTTCGAGCTTCCGGACGGCACGGTGTACCTGGACGGCAACTCCCTCGGGCCGCTGCCCCGGGCGGTGCTGCCGGCGATCCAGGAGCTGGTGCGGCGGCAGTGGGGCCAGGATCTGATCACGTCCTGGAACGTGCACGACTGGTGGGGCCTGCCCCGCCGGGTGGGCGACCAGCTGGCCGGCCTGATGGGTGCCGCCGAGGGACAGGTGATCTGCGGCGACTCCACCTCGGTGCAGCTCTTCCAGGCGCTGGTGGCGGCCTGCCGGCTGCGGCCCGGGCGCTCGGTGCTGCTGACCGACGGGTCGAACTTCCCCACCGACCAGTACCTGGCCGACTCGGTGGGCCGGCTGCTCGGCCTGCAGGTGGTCCGGCTGCACCCGTCCGAGCTGGCGCTGCACCTCGGCCAGCACGACGAGCGGGTGGCCGCGGTGTCGTTCTCGCTGGTGGACTACCGCACCGGCGAACTCTTCGACGCCGCCGGGCTGACCCGGGCGGTGCAGGCCGCCGGCGCGGTGATGGTCTGGGACCTGTGCCACGCGGTGGGGGCGGTGCCGGTCGCCCTGGATCAGATCGGCGCGGACCTGGCCGTCGGCTGCACCTACAAGTACCTCAACGGCGGCCCCGGCTCGCCGGCCTTCCTCTACATCGCCCAGCGGCACCAGCAGCAGGTCGAGCTGCCGCTGACCGGCTGGAACGGCCACCGCGAGCCGTTCGGTCTCAACGGCAGCTACGTTCCGGCCGACTCGATCGAGCGGGCCAGGATCGGCACCCCGACGCTGCTGTCGATGGCTGCCCTGCAGGCCGCGCTGTCCGCCTTCGACGGGGTGGGCATCGACCGGCTGCGGGCCAAGTCGCTGGCGCTGACCCAGCAGGTGATCGACTTCGCCGACCAGCGCCTGGACCGCTTCGGGGTCGAGGTGGTGACCCCGCGCCGGCCGGAGCTGCGCGGTTCGCAGGTCTCGCTGCGGATGCCCGATGCCTACCAGGTCTGCCAGGCCCTGATCGAGCGCGGCGTCATCGGCGACTTCCGGGCGCCCGACCTGCTCCGCCTCGGCTTTCCGCCGATGTACCTGAGTTACGCCGACGTGCACCGGGGCATGGTCACGCTGGCCGAGATCCTGGCCGACGGCAGTTACCGCGAGCCCCGGTTCGCCCAGCGAGCCGCAGTCACCTGAGCCGAATTGACCGCTTCTGGCAGGCCGGATCCGATCGTTGGCCGCCCAGCAGGGTGACTCGCCGATGGCAGGCCCGCACGGCGGCCAACGATCATGGCTGGGGCACGCCGGGCCGGTAAGTCAGGCGGCGGCGTGCTCGGTGCGCTCGGCAGCCTTGCGGGCGGCGAGCTTGTCGAACCGCTCCCGCTTGGGCCAGCGGACGTCGGTGGCCCAGCCGAGCTTCTCCAGCAGCCAGATGGTCCTGGCCGAGATGTCGAGCTGGCCGCGGTCGACACCGTGCCGGGCGCAGGTCGGGTCGGCGTGGTGGCTGTTGTGCCAGGACTCCCCCATGCTCAGGATCGCCAGCGGCCAGAAGTTGGCGGACCGGTCGCGGGAGGCGTAGGGCCGCTCGCCGATCATGTGACAGACCGAGTTGATCGACCAGGTCACGTGGTGCAGCAGGCACAGCCGGACCAGCGACGCCCAGAAGAAGGCGGTCAGCGCGCCGGCCCACGACCAGCTGATCAGGCCGCCGAGCACCGCCGGGGCCAGCATGGTGAAGGCGACCCAGGACGGGAACTGCTTGTCGATCCGGACCAGATCGCGGTCGGCGAGCAGGTCCGGGGCGTACTTGTCCTGGTTGGTGCGCTCGGAGTCGAACATCCAGCCCAGGTGGGCGAACCAGAAGCCCTTCATCAGGCCGTTGAACGAGTCTCCGAACCGCCACGGTGAGTGCGGGTCGCCCTCGCGGTCGGAGAAGGCGTGGTGGCGCCGGTGGTCGGCGACCCAGCGGATCACCGGGCCCTCGATGGCCAGCGAGCCGGCCACCGCCAAGGCGATCTTGAGCCCGCGGTTGGCCTTGAATGCGCCGTGGGTGAAGTAACGGTGGAAGCCGACCGTGATGCCGAGGGCGGACACCACGTAGAACGCGACCGAGAGCAGGACGTCGGTCCAGCCGATCCCCCAGCCCCAGGCGAACGGGATGGCGGCCAGCAGCGCCAGGAACGGCACGATCACGACCACGTACAGCGCTGTCTGCTCGCCGCTGTTCTTGCGACCGGAGGTCATCGGCTTGGCCACCGGCTGCCCGTCGTGCAGAGGGGTCGCGTCCGCGGCGCTGGGGGTGTCCTCGAGCATGGTCATGAGCTGGCTCCTGCAAGTGTGAGCGCCGGCGCGGCGGGTTCGGCGCGGCAGTGTGTCGTGGTCAGGCACGTTAGCCGTGCCGCAGTTACGCGAGCGTAACCTACGCTACCGTAACCTGGGAGGACCCGCAGCGCCAGCCCGCCGGCGGTAAGCTGTCCCGGTCGAGCGCCGCCGCGGGTCGGCAGGTGCGCAGTGGGAGATGGGGTAATCGGCAGCCCGCCGGCCTTTGGAGCCGTGCAGTCTGGGTTCGAATCCCAGTCTCCCAGCAAAGGTGGCCGATCAAGCCGCAGAACAGCCGCAGAACGTAGCCGCGAAGCACTGCCCGGCGTACCCGCCGTCGGGGCCGGAACGCCGGCTGCGTTCGGCTAGGCTCGCGCACGTGACCGTCCCTGACACCTCGATCACGCGCCCGTCCCTCACCATCATCGTGCTTGCCGCCGGTGAGGGCAGCAGGATGAAATCGGTGGCACTGCCGAAGGTGCTGCACTCCTTCGCCGGCCGGTCACTGCTCGGTCACGCGCTCGCGGCCACCGCGGGCCTGGCGGCCGAGCGGACCGCCGTGGTGATCGGCCACCGCCGCGACGAGGTCGCCGCTCACCTGGCCGAGATCGCCCCGGCCGCGGTGCCGGTGGTGCAGGACCAGCAGAACGGCACCGGGCACGCCGTCCGGATGGCGCTGCAGCGGCTCGCCACCGACCGGCCGGTCACCGGCACGGTGCTGGTGCTGCCCGGCGACGCGCCGCTGCTGTCACCGGCCACCCTGACCGCCCTGCTGGACGAGCACACCGCCACCGGCGCCGCTGCCACCATGCTGACCAGCGAGCTGTCCGATCCCACCGGCTACGGCCGGGTGATCCGGTCCGATGACCCGGACCGGGCCGGCGCCGTGCTGCGGGTGGTGGAGCAGAAGGACGGCAGCCCGGACGAGCTGGCCGTGACCGAGGTGTCGGCCGGCGTGTACGCCTTCGACGCCGGCCCGCTGCACGATGCGATCAGCCGGCTGAGCACCGACAATGCCCAGGGCGAGGAGTACCTGCCCGAGGTCATCAGCATCTTCGTCGCCGAGCAGCGCGACGTCCGGGCCCGCACCGCGCCGGCCGAGGAGACCGCCGGCGTCAACGACCGGGTGCAGCTGGCCGCGGCGCACCGCAGCTACAACCAGCGGCTGCTGGAGCGGCACATGCGCGCCGGCGTCCGGGTGATCGACCCGGCGACCTGCTGGGTCGACGCCGAGGTAACCCTGGCGCCCGACGTCACGCTGAAGCCGAACGTCCAACTGCACGGCCGGACCGGGGTCGAGGCCGGTGCGACGATCGGGCCGGACAGCACCCTGACCGACACCGTGGTGGGCGCCGGCAGCGTGCTGACCCGGACGGTGGCCAACCAGGCCAGCATCGGCGCCGGTGTCACGGTCGGCCCGTTCGCCTACCTCAGGCCGGGCACCGAACTGGCCGACCAGGTGCACATCGGCACCTACGTCGAGATCAAGGCATCCGACATCGGTACCGCCAGCAAGGTGCCGCACCTGAGCTACGTGGGCGACGCCACCATCGGGGCGCACACCAACATCGGGGCCGCCTCGGTCTTCGTCAACTACGACGGCGTGCACAAGCACCGCTCCACGGTCGGCGACCATGCCCGGACCGGGGCCGACAACATGTTCGTCGCACCGGTCACCGTCGGCGACGGCGCCTACACCGCGGCCGGCTCGGTGATCACCTCCGACGTGCCACCGGGCGCGCTGGGGGTGAGCCGGACCCCGCAACGCAACGTGGCAGGCTGGGTCCTGCGGCGCCGGGCCGGCACCAGCTCGGCGGCGGCGGCCGAGGCGGCCATCGACGGCACACCGGCACCGGACCAGGACAGCCCGAGCAGCACGACGGGGAGCGGCAAGGCATGAGCAATCTCGAGGTACCCAACCGCAAGAGCATGACGCTGCTCTCCGGCCGGGCGTTTCCCGAGCTCGCGGACGAGATCGCCGGTCACCTCGGCATTCACGTCACGCCGATGACCGCCCGGGACTTCGCCAACGGCGAGATCTTCGTCCGGCCGGAGGAATCGGTACGCGGCTCGGACGCCTTCGTCATCCAGTCGCACACCACGCCGATCAACCACTGGCTGATGGAGACCCTGCTCCTGGTCGACGCCCTCAAGCGAGCGTCGGCCAAGCGGATCACCGTGGTCGCGCCGTTCTATCCCTACTCCCGGCAGGACAAGAAGCACCGGGGCCGCGAGCCGATCTCGGCCCGGCTGGTCGCCGACCTGCTCAAGACCGCCGGCGCCAACCGGATCATGTCGATCGACCTTCACACCGCTCAGATCCAGGGTTTCTTCAACGGTCCGGTGGACCACCTGTTCGCACTGCCGCTGCTGGCCAAGTACGTCTCCGACACCTACGCCGGCGAGGAGGTCACGGTGGTCTCCCCGGACACCGGCCGGGTGCGCGCCGCCGAGCAGTGGGCCGACCGGCTCGGCGGCGTGCCGATCGCGTTCATCCACAAGACCCGCGATCCCAACGTGGCCAATGCCGTGATCGCCAACCGGGTGGTCGGTGACGTGGTGGGACGGCTGTGCATCCTGGCCGACGACATGATCGACACCGGCAGCAGCGTGGTGAAGGCCGCCGACCTGCTCTACGAGGCCGGCGCCGCCGACGTCATCATCGCCGCCACCCACGGGATCTTCTCCGAGCCGGCCGCCGACCGGCTGAAGAACAGCCGGGTCCGCGAGGTGATCATCACCAACACGCTGCCGCTGCGACCGGAACAGCGCTTCGACAAGCTGACCGTCATCTCGATCGCGAACATGATCGCGCGCGCCATCAAGGAAGTCTTCCTGGACGGCTCGGTCACCAGCCTGTTCGACGGCCGCAGCTAGGGCGGGCCGCAGCTAGGGCGGGCCGCAGCTAGGGCGGCTGGCTGCTAAGCCAGCCGGGCTTTCCGCCCGACGGCCGCAGCTGGGCGGCTTACTGCTAGGCCAACCGGGCTTAGGCCAACCGGGCTTCGGCGATCCGGGCGAAGGCTGCTACCGGCAGCGTCTCGCCGCGCGCCGTCGGGTCCACACCGGCCTTGATCAGCAATGCCTCGGCCGCCGCGGCAGAGGCCGCCCAGCCGGCCAGCGCGGAGCGCAGCATCTTGCGCCGCTGGGCGAAGGCGGCGTCGATCACCGCGAACACCTCGTCCCGGCTGGCGTTGCCCGGTGGTGGCGCGCCCCGGCTGAACCGGACCAGCCCCGACTCGACGTTGGGGACCGGCCAGAACACCGAGCGCGGCACCACGCCCACCCGGGTGGCCGGGCCGTACCAGGCCAGCTTGGCGCTCGGCACGCCGTAGGCCTTCGAGCCCGGCGCGGCGGCGAGCCGGTCGGCCACCTCCAGCTGCACCAGCACCAGGCCGTGCCTGATCGTGGGCAGCGCCGCCAGCAGGGTGAGCAGCACCGGCACCGCGACGTTGTAGGGCAGGTTGGCCACCAGCGCGGTGGGCTGCGGGTCTTCTAGCGCCGTGACGTTCAGGGCGTCGGCCTCGATGACCCGCAACCGGCCGGACAGCTCCGGGGCGAAGCGCTGCACGGTGGCCGGCAGCTCGGCGGCCAGTCGCGGGTCGATCTCCACGGCGGTCAGCTGGGCCGCGGCGGCCAGCAGCCCCAGGCTGAGCGATCCGAGCCCCGGTCCGACCTCCAGCACGGCCTCGTCCGGACTGAGCTCGGCAGCCCGGACGATCCGCCGGATGGTGTTCGGGTCGTGCACAAAGTTCTGGCCAAGCGTCTTGGTGGGACGTATCCCCAGACGCTCGGCCAGTTCTCGGATCTGGACCGGGCCCAGCAGCTCGCTCACACCCGGCAGTGTG
The DNA here is from genome assembly GCF_036389215.1 of Jatrophihabitans sp. GTDB lineage: Bacteria > Actinomycetota > Actinomycetes > Mycobacteriales > Jatrophihabitantaceae > Jatrophihabitans_A. The sequence continues at coordinate 12,822 of NZ_DASVQG010000281.1, read as the reverse complement.
TCAGAAGGCTCAGTACCAGTTGGTGGCCTGCGAGTGCGCCCACGCGCTGCACGGGGAGCCGTACACGCTGGCGATGTAGCCCAGGCCCCAGCTGATCTGGGTCCGCGCACTGGTCTGCCAGTCACTGCCGGCCGAGGCCATCTTGCTGCCCGGCAGTGCCTGCGGGATGCCGTAGGCGCCGGAGGGGTTGTAGGCGTTGGTGCGCCAGCCGCTCTCCTTGTTCCACAGGCTCACCAGGCAGGAGAACTGGTCGCTGCTCCAGCCCCGGGCCGAGACCATGCCGGCCGCGATCTGCTGCGCGCTGCCGGAGGACACCGGGCCGCTGTAGACCGGCTTGGGCTTGGTGCCGACCTTGGTCACCTGGGTCACCGGCCGCTTCAGAGCCTTGCTGCTGTAACGGACCTTGCTCACCAGCTTGCCGTCGACGTAGCGCAGCTGGTAGGTCACCCGGTTGACGCCGTTGCGCCCCGCGGTCACCAGCGCGCTGCTGCCGACCGTGCGTGAGGAATCCTTCTGCCGGACGCTGCCGAACGGCACCTGCTGCGCAACGGTGCTGTACTTCAGGACCACCCGGTGGATGGTCACGACCTGCCGGTCCGCCACCGCGGTGGTGATCTTCGGCGAGATCAGGTCCTGCGCACCGAGCCGGATGTGCGACTGCTGCAATGCCTCACGCAGCGTCGGGCCGAAGCTCAGCACCGGCAGCGACTTGCCGTCCACCCTGAAGGTGACCAGCTTCGGCGACGTGACCGACAGGCTCAGGGCGCCGGCTTCCAGCCGCTTGGACCGCGACACCGACACCAGGTTCTGGTTGCCGTAGCCGAGCTGGTTGAGCGCCTCGTCGACCGACTCGGCGTTCACCCAGACGTCGCGCGCGGCGCCGTTGACCATCAGGTGCAGCAGGTGACCCCGGCGGACCACGATGGCGGCGCCGTCGGCCACCTTCGAGCCGAGTTCGGGCGCGATCAGGTCGTGCTCGCCGACCGCGATGTGCGCGGCCGACAGCACCCCCCGGACGTCCGCAGCCGAGGTGTGCACCTGGCGGTTCTGTCCGTCCACCCGGAGGTTGACGGTCTTGCCATTCTCGGTGGCCCAGCTGGCGGTACCGCCCAGCAGACCGGCGAGGACGAGGCCGTACAGGCCGAGCTTGGCGTTGCGATGCAAAACAAGAACTCCTAAAAGGTGTCACCGGCAGCGCGCGGCGCGCTGGCGGTATGGATGGAGCGCGACAGGCCGGCCGTGTTCCGCCTCATGGGCGTAGGGCTACTGCTGACGCGGCTCGCCGATAGAGGGAAATTAGAGACGCTGCCCGCAGACGGGCCACGGGCTGGCACCGCGGGCGTTGTACAGCCTGGTCGCGATCGCGATCTGCTGCTCCCGAGTGGCCAGATCGGCCCGCGGGGCGTAGGCCCCGCCGCCGTTGGACAACCAGGTGCCCGAATCGAACTGCAGGCCGCCGTAGAAGCCGTTGCCGGTGTTGATGTGCCAGTTCCCACCGGACTCGCAGGCCGCGACGGCGTCCCAGTTCAGGCCGTTGGACGTCGGCGGGGGCGGAGCCGGGCTCTTGGGTCGAGTTGACGGCACCGGCTGGCGGATCACCGGAGCGGGCTGCGGCGTCCTGATCACCGGTCGCTGCTTGGTGCCGACCCGGGTGACCTGGTCAACCGGCGCGGACACCACCTTGGTGCGCACCGGCACCTTGCCGGCCAGCTTGCCGTCGAGGTAGGTCAGCCGGTAGGTGACCCGCTTGAGCCCCGGCTTGCCTTTGCTGACCAGCTGGCTCTGCCCGACGTAGCTGTTGGGGTCGGACCGGGTGATCTTGTGGAAACCGACCCGGACCGAGGCGACGCTGGATGCGTAGCGAACCCGCTGCACCTTGATCACCTGGTTGTCGCGCACCAGGCTGGCAGGCGGCGCCGACAACCGGTCGGACGGGCCCACGAAGACCATCGCGTGGCCCAGGGCGTCGCCGACGGTCCGGGCCGCGCTGGTCACCGTCAGTGTCCTGCGGTCGACCTGGATGACCACTCGCTTGGGCGAGGCGATCGACAGGTTGGTGGTGGCGCCGCGGGTGAGGGTGTCCAGCCGCATCGACCGGGACACCGAGACCAGCGCGTCGGAGTTGTAACCGAGCTGGGTGAGGGCCTCGTCGACGGAGTCGGCGTTGACCCAGACGTCGGAGACCTTGCCGTTCACCGTGAGGTGCAGGAGATGGCCACGCCGCACGACGATGGTGCTGCCGTTATCGATCGAGGAACCGGGGTCGGGAGCCACCAGGTCGTGGCTGTCGACCGAGACGCCGGCCGCGGCCAGGGCGTCGTGGACGGTTTTCGCGGTGGTGGAAAGCTGCTGGTGCCGACCGTCGATCTTCAGGTCGATGGTCTTGCTGGCGGCCGGGGCAACAGCCCAGGTGGCAGTGCCCCCCAGAACCCCGGCTACTACGAACCCGTACAGGCCGTACTTCACGCTGCGACGCAAGAAAACCCCTTGATCGTGTGAGGCCGAATCTGGCCTGTCGCGTTCTGCTCGGTCACAGCACCGTAACGGCCGCGGGAAGCTACGTGCAAATTCGGTGTTGGAATCTAACCGCTAAATCGGTCGTTACCAACCAAAAAGTTGCTGCCCAGTGGCGGAGACAGTGGCGCACACCACTGATTCAGCGACGTTTTTCTCTGCCGACAACCTGCGCACAAGGTGCGGAATGAGGTATGGGGCGTTCGGCCGCCCGCGGTAGGGGTGCGGGGTCAGGAACGGCGCATCGGTCTCCACCAGCAGCTGCTCCAGCGGGGTCACGGCGGCGGCTTCGCGCAGCGCCGGCGCGTTGGCGAAGGTCAGTACGCCGGAGAACGACAGGATGTAACCGGCGGCCACGCACTCCCGGGCCATCTCGGCGTCGCCGGAGAAGGCATGGAAGATCACGCCGGCCGGCGGCGGCCCCTCCTCGCGCAGGATCCGCAGTACGTCGGCGTGCGCCTGCCGGTCGTGGATCATCAACGGCTTGCCCACCTGCTTGGACAGCTCGATGTGCCGGCGGAAATGCCGTTGCTGGTCGGCGGGCTCGGTCCGGTCCCAGTAGTAGTCCAGGCCGGTCTCGCCGACCGCCACCACCTTGGGATGGCGCAGCAGCTCGCCGAGGTCGCGGTAGTGCGCCTCGGTCAGCCCCGCCACCTCGGTCGGATGGACCGCCAAGGCCGCGTACACGTCGGGATGGGCCGTGGAATCCAGCGCCGAGGCCCACTCAGCCACCTCGCAGCCGACGTTCACCAGCCGGGTGACGCCGACCGCGGCCGCCTCGGCCAGCACGGTGGCCGTGAACCGCTCCCCCGCCGGCTCGCCGCGGGACGAGCGGCCCGCGCGTGCCGACATCGCATCGAGGTGGCAGTGCGCGTCGAACACCGTGCCGGCCAGTGGCTGCGGAGCCGGTGGCGGCTGCTCCTTGCCCGCGCTCACCAGTCGGCCCCGGTGGAGGAACCGGTCATGACTCGGCGAGCCGGTCCAGTTCCTCGTCCACCACCGAGGGGTCGAGCTTGGCGATGATCGGGGTCGGGGCCGCCAGCGGGCGCCCCACCTCGATCGGCCGCGAGGCCCAGCGGGCCTCGGTCCGGTAATCGCCGGTCAGCACCGAGTACGACGGCGACCCCGCCGCGGTCGGCTCGTCCACCTGCACCAGGTCGGGCATCGCGGCCCAGCTGCCGGTGCCGCCGAGAGCCTCGTGCACCTTCTGTGACGTGGTCGGCAGGAACGGCGTGATCAGGGTCTTGACGTCGTCCACCACCTGCAGCGTGGTGTGCAGCACCGAGGCCATCCGGTCCGGATCGGCGTTCTTCAGCTTCCACGGCGCGGTGTCGGACAGGTACTTGTTCGCCTCGCCGACCAGCTTCATCACCTCGCCCAGCGCGGCCTTCTGCCGGTTCCGCTCGATCAGCTCGCCGACCGTGCCGAAGGCGGCGGACGAGGACGCCAGCAGGGTCCGGTCGGCCTCGGTGAGTTCCCCCGCGGCCGGGATCGAGCCGAGGTTCTTGGCCGTCATCGAGATCGTCCGGTTGACCAGGTTGCCCCAGCCGGCCACCAGCTCGTCGTTGTTGCGCCGGACGAACTCGGCCCAGGTGAAGTCGGTGTCCTGGCTCTCCGGGCCGGCGCTGGTCAGGTAATAGCGCAGCGCGTCGGCGTCGTAACGCGACAGCATGTCGCCGACGTAGATGACGACGTTGCGTGAGGAGGAGAACTTCTTGCCCTCCATGGTGAGGAATTCCGAGGACACCACGTCGAAGGGCCGGTTCAACGCCCCGAGATCACCGGGCTTGCCGCCCTTGGAGCCGATCCCGGAATAGCCGAACAGCATCGCCGGCCAGATCTCGGCGTGGAAGACGATGTTGTCCTTGCCCATGAAGTAGTACTGCCGCGCGGCATCGCCGTCCCCGGTGTCCTGCCACCAGGCTCGCCACGCTTCCGGATCGCCGGAGCGGGCCGCCCACTCGATCGAGGCCGACAGGTAGCCGATGACCGCGTCGAACCAGACGTAGATCCGCTTGTCCTCGCGATCGCGCCAGCCGTCCAGCGGCACCGGAATGCCCCAGTCCAGGTCGCGGGTGATCGCGCGTGGCTTGAGGTCGTCCAGCAGGTTCAGCGCGAACTTCTGCACGTTCGGCCGCCAGTGCGACTGGCCGCGCAGCCACTGCGAGATGACGTCGGCGAAGGCCGGCAGGTCGAGGAAGAACTGCTCGGTGTCGACGAACTTCGGCGTCTCGCCGTTGATCCTGGACCGGGGATTGATCAGGTCCGCCGGGTCCAGCTGGTTGCCGCAGTTGTCGCACTGGTCCCCGCGCGCGCTGGGGTAGCCGCAGATCGGGCAGGTGCCCTCGATGTAGCGGTCGGGCAGGGTCCGGCCGGTGGACGGGCTGATCGCCCCGAGGTCGGTGCGGGCGAAGATGTAGCCGTTGTCGAGCAGCCCGAGGAACAGGGCCTGGGTCACCGCGTAGTGATTCCTGGTGGTGGTGCGGGTGAACAGGTCATAGGACAGGCCCAGCTGTTGCAGGTCCTTGGCGATCACCAGGCTGTTGCGGTCGGCGAGCTCGCGCGGTGAGACCCCTTCGCGCTCGGCCTGGACCTGGATCGGAGTGCCGTGCTCGTCGGTACCCGAGACCATCAGGACGTTGTTGCCGGCCATCCGGTGGTAGCGGCTGAAGACGTCGGAGGGGACGCCGAAGCCGGCGACGTGGCCGATGTGCCGCGGGCCGTTGGCGTAGGGCCACGCCACCGCGGTGAGGATATTGACGGGCTCACTCATGCTTGTCTAATCGCTCCGCTCCGCGCTCGTTCCTCGCTTGCGATGCTCACTCATAACCTTCTAATCGCTCCGCTCCGCGCTCGTTCCTCGCTTGCGATGCTCACTCATGCTCATCAGCCTAGTGACGGGCCTCAACGCATAATTCGGCCCGTTACGGTCTCAGTCGTGCCGCTTGGCCGACACCACCGCGTCGAACACCAGCCGCTTCGCCACCCCCGCCGCCGCGGCCACCTCCGCGATCGCCTCCTTGCGGCTCTGGCCGGCCTGCTCGAGGGCGCTGACGGCGGCAGCCAGTTCGGTCGGGGCCACCTGCGCGGGCCCGGCCGGCAGGCCGGCGACCACCAGGGTGATCTCCCCCCGGACGTCACCGGCCGCCCATTCGCGGAGTTCGGCGAGCGAGCCGCGGACCACCTGCTCGTAGGTCTTGGTCAGTTCCCGGCAGACCGCGGCCGGGCGGCCGGTACCGAGGGCCTCGGCGAGGTCGGCCAGCGACTCGGCGATCCGGTGCGGCGACTCGAAGAACACCATGGTCCGGCGCTCACCGGACAGCTCGGCCAGCAACCGCCGCCGGCTGCCGCCCTTGCGCGGCAGGAACCCCTCGAAGCAGAACCGGTCGACCGGCAGCCCCGACACCGCGAGGGCCGTGGTGACGGCCGAGGGCCCCGGCAGCGCGGTCACCAGCAGGCCGGCCTGGACCGCCGCGGCCACCAGCCGGTACCCGGGGTCAGACACCGACGGCATGCCCGCGTCGGTCACCACCAGGACGTCCAGGCCGTCGCGCAGGGCGCTGATCAACTGCGGCACCCGGGTCTGCTCGTTGCCTTCGAAGAAGGACAGCACCCGTCCGGAGATGGCCACCCCGAGGTCAGCTGCCAACCGGTGCAACCGCCGGGTGTCCTCGGCCGCGATCAGCGGCGCGGTGGCCAGCGCCTGGGCCAGCCCCACCGAGGCGTCGCTGGCCCGGCCCAGCGGCGCACCGGCCAGCACCACCCGGCCGGCCGGGCGGTGCTCTGCTGGCGCCGGGGCTGCCGGCAGGTCGGTCATCGCGGGTATTCCATATCGACAGACCCTACGATCACCGGGTGACCGCGACGCTGCAAGCCGGGCGCACCCAGGAGGTGCCGGATCAGCCGGCCCTGACGGTGCCACCCGTGCTGACGGTGTGGCGTCCGGCCTCCACCCTGCAGAGCTGGCTGTGGACCCTGCTGGTGACCGCCCTCGCGGCCGGTACCCGGTTCTGGGCACTGGGCTTTCCCGAGGGCAAGAGCTTCGACGAGGTGTACTACGCCACCGAGGCGCAAGAGATGCTGCGTTACGGCTACGAGGACAACCGCGGCTACATGTTCATCGTGCACCCGCCGCTGGGGAAGTGGCTGATCGCGCTCACGTCCTGGCTGTTCGGCAACGACGCGGTCGGCTGGCGGGCGGCCCCGGCGATTGCCGGCACGGTCAGCGTGCTGATCCTGACCCGGCTCGCCCAGCGGATGTTCCGCTCCACCGTCCTCGGGGTGCTGGCCGGCTGCCTGCTGGCCCTGGACGGGATCTCACTGGTGATGTCGCGGACGGCCCTGCTCGACATCTTCCTGCAGACGTTCGTGCTGGCCGGGTTCGCGGCGCTGGTGATCGATCGCGACCAGGTCCGGGGCCGGCTGGGCAGCCTGTACGCGGCCGGCGTCGATCTGACTTACGGCGCGCCGCGACTCGGCCCGCGGCCCTGGCGGCTGGCCGGTGGCGTGCTGCTCGGCCTGGCGCTGGCGGTGAAGTGGAGCGCGCTGTCGTACTGGCTGGGTTTCGCGCTGCTGTCGGTGCTGTGGGATCGCGGGGCGCTCAAGAGCGCGGGCGTGGAGCAACCCTGGCTGGCAACGTTCAAGCGGTCGGTGCCGGCCGCGGTGGGCTCGCTGCTGGTGGCTCCGGTGGCCGCCTACCTGCTCAGCTGGATCGGCTGGTTCGTCGGCGAGAACTCCTGGAACCGGCACTGGGGTGACACCCATCCGGGCACCGGGCTGTTCAGCCTGCTGCCCTCCAGCCTGCGCAGCCTGCTGAACTACCACCATCAGGCCTACGTCTTCCACAGCCACCTCTACGACCCGCACGCCTACAAGGCGAATCCGTGGTCCTGGCTGGTGCTCGGACGCCCGACCTCGTTCTACGCGCCGTCCAACGTGACCGGCTGCGGGGCGACCAGCTGCAGCCGGGAGATCCTGCTGATCGGCACCCCCCTGATGTACTGGGCCTTCATCCCGGCGCTGATCTGGTGCCTGTGGCACTGGGCCACCACCCGGGACTGGCGGGCCGGCGCGGTGTGGCTGGCGTTCCTGGCCGGCTGGGGCGTCTGGCTGCAGAACACCCGGCGGACCGGCTTCCTGTTCTACATGACGCCGCTGATGCCGTTCCTGGTGCTCGGACTGACCTTCGCGGTCGGCGCGATGCTGTCCCGCGCCGCCGAGGACGAGTCCGAACCCGCCCGCGGCCGCCGCCCGCTGCCCCAGCCGCGGCCCGACGGCGAGGACGGGGTGGCGACCGTCGGGCTGCGCGAGTGGATAGCGCTGCACGCCATCCCGGCCGGGCGGCTGGTGCGTTTCGCGGCGGTCGCGCTGTGGCTCGGCGCGGTGGTGGCCGACTTCGTCTGGATGTGGCCGATCTTCACCGGCGGCCTGCTGACCAACCACGAATGGCAGCTCAGGATGTGGCTGCCCGGCTGGATCTGACCGCCGGGCTTGCTCGGATCGGCGCCGCGGGGTCGGCGCCGCAGGATCGGGCGTAGCAGGCCGATCGATGGCAGAGTTGAGGCATGGCTATGTCATCGAACGTGTCACCGAACATCCCGCGCCCCGGGCTCGACCTGGAGTACCCGATGTCACTGGGGGTCTATGACAGCTACGAGCAGGCCCAGAAGGTCGTGGACTACCTGTCCGACAACGAGTTCGAAGTCCAGAACATGGCGATCGTCGGTACCGAGCTCAAGACGGTCGAGCGGGTCACCGGCCGGATCACCCGTGCCAAGGTCGCGGCCGCCGGCGCCATGTCCGGGCTGTGGATGGGGTTGTTCGTCGGCCTGGCGTTCTCGATCTTCGGCGACGGCAACCAGCTCGGGTTCCTGATCAGCACCCCGATCTTCGGGGCGATCTTCGGCCTGATCTGGAGCCAGATCGGGTTCACCGCGGTGACCCGGGGTGGCACCCGGGACTTCTCCTCGGTCAGCCAGGTGGTCGCGACGAAGTACGAGGTGCTGGTCGAGCACCGGTTCGCCGAGCGGGCCCGTGAGCTGCTGAGCACCATGCCGGGAGGGCTGACGGCCTTCTAGCAGGCGGGCTGCGCTGCCAGCGGTCCGGCTGCGCTGCTAGCAGGCGGGCTGCGCTGCCAGCGGTCCGGCTGGCAGCGGCCGGGCTGCGCTGCTAGCGGCCCGGCTGCTCCAGCACCCGGAACTGCAGTCCCGCGCGGGTCAGCCGATCGATCAGCGGCTGGCCCATCGCCACTGCGGTGGTGAGCTGCCCGGCGGCCGCCGGCAGGTCGTCGAACGCGACGCACAGCGCCGACTCGGCCAGCATCTTCGCCGTCTCGTCATAGCCCGGGTCACCGCCGGACACCTCGGTCACCACCCGCCGGCTACCGGCGGTCGCCGTGAACCGCACCGTGAACCAGCTGCGTGCTCGTTCCTGCGCCGACGGACCGGTTCCCGACTCGAAACGGCTCGACAACATTCGCCGGGCCGGCGGCAGCTGGACCAGCCCGATGAGAGCCGCCAGGCCGACCGCGCCACCCAGCGCGACGGGTAGCTTCCGGACGCCGGCGTAGTGGTGGTAGGTGAAGTCCGGGCCGTAGCGGGGCAGCGCCCGGGCCGACCGGGCCACCACCTGCGGGTCGATCGTCGGCAGCGGGATCAACCACAGCCCATCCGCCCGCCGCGGCGGGGTAGGAACCGCCCGAGCCCGCCGGCCTTCCGGGCGCTGCTCCAGCGCGCGGCGGCCCCGCGCCGCCTCGGCCGAGCCCCGTACCCGCGAGAGGGCGGTGATCGTCGACTGGACGGTGCCGGCGGACGGCCGGCCGCCGGCACGGACCACCCCGTCGACGGTGATCGGGACGTCGTCGGGCAGCAGCCCGACCGTGAAGAAGACCCCCAGGTCGTGCGGGATCGAGTCGAAGCCGCAGCAGTGGACCAGCCGGGCCCCCGAGCGCACCGCCTGCTGGTGGTAGCGGGCGTACATCAGGTCGACGAATTCCGGCTCCCCGGTCAGGTCGAGGTAGTCGGTGCCCGCCTCGGCGCAGGCGGCCACCAGCGGTTCGCCGTACCGCAGATAAGGACCGACCGTGCTGATCAGCACCCGGGTGCTGCCGGCCACCGCCGCCAGCGATGCCGGATCGCCCACGTCGGCGGTGAGCAGCGGCAGCTGCGCCAGCGCTGCGCTGGCTGAGCTGTCCATGGTGGCGAGTTCGGCCCGGACAGCTTCGAGCTTGGCCTGGTTGCGCCCGGCCAACGCCCACCGGCAGCCCGCCGGGGCATGCCGGGCCAGGTAGTCCGCGGTCAGCCGGCCGGTGAACCCGGTGGCACCGAACAGGACGATGTCGTAGCTGCGGTCAGACACCTTGGCGTCCCTTCGCTGCGGCTCGAGCTCTGCTACCCGAGTCCCCCGCTGATGAAACCAGACGCGCGGGGTGAGGCTGGAGGCGATCCGGGGCATCGGCCCGCCGCGGCAGTTCGCCGGTGCCAGGATGACGGCATACGCAGCCGCATGGCAGGGTGGGAAGGGTGACCCGACCCCGGCGCCTGCCGCCGCTGAGAACATGACGCGGCTGGAGAAGGGGCCGCCGCACTCGTCGCTGCTGGCGGCCTTGCGCGAACTGCGCGGCGCGACCGCCGACCTCCCGTTGAACCTGCAGGCCCCCGGTGCCGCCGAGGCCCGGGTGCAACGTGATCAGCTGGTGGCCCAGCTGGATGACTACCTGATCCCGCGGCTGGAGCAGCAGGATGCCCCGCTGCTGGTGGTGATCGGGGGCTCGACCGGGGCGGGCAAATCGACTCTGGTCAACGCCCTGGTGGGCCACGAGGTGAGCCAGGCCGGGGTGCTGCGGCCGACCACCCGCTCTCCGGTGCTGGTCTTTCACCCCGACGACGCCGGCTGGTTCGCCGGTGACCGGATCCTGCCCGGACTGGCCCGCACCACCGGCCCGGACTCGGCTGGTAGTGCCGGTGACCAGCCCGGCAGGTCGCTGCGGTTGGTGGCCGTCCCGTCGCTGACCCCCGGGCTGGCGCTGCTGGACGCCCCGGACGTCGACTCCTTCGTCGAGACCAACCGCGAGCTCGCGGTGCAGCTGCTGGCGGCCGCCGACCTCTGGCTGTTCGTCACCACCGCCGCCCGGTACGCCGACGCGGTGCCCTGGGACCTGCTGCGGGTCGCGCGGGAGCGGGCCACGGCGCTAGCGGTGGTGCTGGACCGGGTGCCGCCCGAGGCGCTCGGCGAGGTCGAGGGCCACCTGCGGCAGTTGCTGAACCGGGAGGGGCTGGCCGACGCGCCGCTGCTGGTCGTGCCGGAGGCGCCCTTGCAGAACGGCCGGCTGCCCGACTCGGCGGTGGCTCCGGTCCGGAACTGGATCGGTGCGCTGGCCGCGGACGCCGGGGCGCGGGCCGAGGTCATCCGGGCCACGCTGACCGGCGCGGTCAACAGCCTGCAGGTGCGCGGGGCCGCGCTGGCCTCGGCCGTCGACGCCCAGGAACAGGCGGCCCGGGAGCTGGGCCAGGCGGTGGACGGCGCCTACGACCAGGCCCGGGCCACCGTCGCCCACGAGCTCACCGGCGGCACGCTGCTGCGCGGCGAGGTGCTGGCGCGCTGGCAGGAGTTCGTCGGCACCGGGGAGTTGATGCGCACGCTGGAGTCGCGGATCGGGTGGGTGCGTGACCGGGTGGTGTCCGCGGTGATGGGCCGGCCGTCGGGCGCGGCTCCGGTCGAGCAGGCTCTGGAGTCCAGCCTCGAGGGCCTGCTGCGCGATGCCGCCGAGCGCGCCGCGGCCACCGCAGCCGCCGCCTGGTCGACCCGCGCCGACGGCCGCGCGTTGCTGGCCGGCAGCTCCACCGACCTGGCGCGGGCCGATGCCGACATCGCGGCCCGGGCCGAGCAGACGGTGCGGACCTGGCAGGGCGAGGTGCTGGAGCTGGTCCGGGCCGAGGGCGGTGACCGCAGGCAACTGGCCAAGCTGGCCTCCTACGGCGTCAACGGTGCCGGCTCGGTGCTGATCGTGGCGCTGTTCGCCCAGACCGGCGGCCTGACCGGCGGCGAGATCGCGATCGCCGGTGGTACCGCGGCGCTCAGCCAGAAGGTGCTGGAGGCGATCTTCGGCGACCAGGCCGTGCGCTCGCTCGCCGCCCGCGCCCGGGAGGCACTGCTGGAGCAGGTCGAGGCGCTGCTGGCCGCCGACGCCGACCGGTTCCACGAGCTGCTGGCCCAGGGGTCCCCGCCACCGGGTGCCACCAGCCGGTTCCGCGCCGCCGTGCACGCGGTCGGCGCCGCGCGGGCTGAATCGTGAGCCGCCGGACTCCGGAACTCGGTGCCCGGCTGGAGGCGCTGGACCGAGCGGTGCAACTGGGCGAGCGCCGGTGCGACCCGGAGTTGCTGGCACCGGCTCGGGCCTTGCTGGCCCGGGCGGCAGCCCGCCGCCGGCTGTCCCCGGAGAGCACCGTGGTGGCGCTGGCCGGCGGCACCGGCAGTGGCAAGTCGACCCTGTTCAACGCCCTCGCCGGCGAGGTGCTGGCCCCGACCGGCGTCCGGCGGCCGACCACCAGCCGGTCCCGCGCGGCGATCTGGCCGGTGGCGTCGGGCAGCAGCGACGTGTCGAGCCTGCTGGACTGGCTGGAGGTCCGCGACCGGCACCTGCTGACAGCCGCCGCTCCGGCCGCTCCGGACGGCTCGCCACTGGCCGGCCTGGTGCTGGTCGACCTGCCCGACTTCGACTCGACGGCCGCCGCTCACCGGCTGGAGGCCGAGCGGATGACCGGCGTGGTGGACCTGCTGGTCTGGGTGCTCGATCCGCAGAAGTACGCCGACGCCGCGGTGCACCAGCGCTACCTACGACCGCTGGCCGCCCACCACGAGGTGATGATGGTGGTGCTCAACCAGGCCGACCGGCTCGACGTGGACGCCCTCGACGCCTGCCGGCGGGATCTGAGCAGGCTGCTGTCCGACGACGGACTCACCGGCGTACCGGTGCTGGCCACCTCAGCCACCCGTGGCGACGGCCTGCCGCAGCTGCGAGCGGCGCTGGCCGAGCGGGTCAGCACCAGCCAGGCCGCGGTGGCCCGGCTGCACGCCGACACCGACGATGCCGTCACCGCGCTGGAACCGCTGTGCGGCTCCGGGCCGGCCAAGGCCGGCCGCGACACCGCCCGCAGCGAGGACACCCTGGTCCGCGCGCTCGCGGTGGCCGCGGGCACCGGACCGGTGGCAGACGCCGCCGGCCGCTCCTACCGGATGCGGGCGCTCGCCAGTGTCGGCTGGCCCCTGACCCGGTGGCTGGCCCGGCTGCGGCCGGACCCGCTGCGCAGG
>NZ_DASVQG010000280.1:0-26461 GCF_036389215.1 Jatrophihabitans sp. | reverse complement strand
CCCCACCCCTCCCAGGCACGGCAGGCGCTGGTCGACCGCCAACCCATGGGGCGGCTGGGCCAGCCGCGCGAGGTGGCGCTGGCCGCCTTGTACCTTGCCTCCGACGACGCCGCCTTCGTCACCGGAACCGAACTGGTCATCGACGGTGGTCTCGTCGCCGGATGACCGGTTGATCCCAGGCGCGATTCCTTCGATCTGCAAAGGAGAACTGACATGCGGTTGATGCGGGTCGGCGAGCCTGGCAGCGAGCGTCCGGTGCTGCTCGGCGCCGACGGCGTGCACCGGGACCTCAGCGGGGTGACCCGCGATATCGACGGACCCTTCCTGGGCGACGGCGGCCTCGACCGGGTTCGGCAGGCGCTGGACAGCGGCGATCTGCCGGAGATCGACGTGACCGGCCGGCGGATCGGCGCCCCGGTTGCCCGGCCGTCGGTGGTGTTGTGCATCGGCATGAACTACGCGGCACATGCCGCCGAGGCAGGTTCTGCGCCGCCAGGAGTGCCGGTGATGTTCTACAAGGCTCCCAACACGGTTGTCGGACCCGACGACGACGTCCTCATCCCTCGCGGCTCCGCCAAGACGGACTGGGAGGTCGAGCTGGCGGTCGTCATCGGCAGCCGAACGCGGTACCTGGACTCGCCCGCGCAGGCGCTGCGTTCGGTGGCCGGCTACGCCGTCAGCAACGACGTCTCCGAGCGCGCACTCCAACTGGAGAGCAGCGGAGGGCAATGGTCGAAAGGCAAGAGCTGCGAGACCTTCAACCCGCTGGGACCGTGGCTGGTCACGGCCGATGAGATACCGGACCCGCAGTCGCTGCGGCTGCGCTCCTCGGTCAACGGGGATCCGCGGCAGGACTCGAGCACGGCCGACATGGTGTTCAGCGTCGCGGAGTTGATCTGGCAGCTGAGCCAGGTCACTGTGCTGGAGCCCGGTGACGTCCTCAATACCGGTACGCCACAGGGGGTGGCGCTGTCGGGGAGGTTTCCCTACCTGGCACCGGGTGACGTCCTGCAACTCTCGATCGAGGGGCTCGGCAGCCAGACCCAGCGCCTGCGGTCAGCCTGACCGGCCACGAAAGGGCAACCACATGAGCATTCGCCTCTCGCTCGGGCACATCGATTCCTACGACGACGCGGTGGCGACCTTCGCGCACCAACTCGGACTGGCCAGCGTGCAGTTGCACACACCGAGCGCGTTGCCCGGCGAGGACGGTTACTGGAGCCTCGCCGAGCTGCAGGCGCTGCGGGACCGCTGCGACCGCGACGGCCTGGCCATCGACGGCCTGGAGAACGTGCCGGCGGCACACTTCTACAAGATCCAGCGCGGCCTTGCCGGGCGCGACGAGCAGATCGAGAACTATCACCGGACCATCCGCAACATGGCCCGGGTGGGTATCGACCTGCTCGGCTACAACTTCATCGCCACCTACGTGTGGCGCACCGACATGGGTGGAACCGGGCGGGGCGGCGCCAAGGTCACCGGGTTCGACCTGGCACGTGCCGGCGCGGGCAACGCGCTGGCCTCGTACAAGCTGACGCCCGACGAACCGATCACCGAGCCGATCACCGCCGAACAGATGTGGAGCAACTACCAGTACTTCCTGGACGCGGTGCTCCCGGTGGCCGAAGAAGCGGGCGTCCGGCTTGCCCTGCACCCCGACGACCCGCCGGTGGAGGAGCCGTTGGGGCAGGCGGCGCGGATCTTCACCTCGCCCGCGGCCATCGCCGAGGGCTACCGGCGGGCGAACGGAAGTCCTGCCTGGGGGCTGAACTTCTGCCTCGGCACCGTCTCGGAGATGGCGGGGGAGGACTCCGTCAACGAGGTGATCGACCAGTTGGGGCCGGCGGGCCGGATCTTCTACGTCCACTTCCGCGACGTGCGCGGTACCGTCCCGCGGTTCACCGAATGCTTCCTGGGCGAGGGCAACCTGGACCCGGCGGCCGTTCTCCGCCGGCTGCACGCCGTCGGTTTCGACGGGTTCCTGATCGATGACCATGTGCCCGCCATGATCGGCGACCTGGACACGTGGGGCGACACCTCGCCCGAGGCGTACTGCAGCCGCGGCCGGGCGCACGCGATCGGTTACCTGCAGGGTGTGCTGAACGCGCTGCAGCTCGACTGAACACCGGCCGCGGGCGGCGTCAGTAGGAGGCGAGCAGCCCGCCGTCGACGACCCAGGTGGCGCCGGTGACGAACGAGGCGCCCTCGGACAGCAGGAAGGCGACCACGCTGGCGACCTCCTCCGGCCGGCCGATCCGCTTGAGCGCGTGCATGTCCGCCCAGGCACGCAGCGCCTCGCCTGCGTCGTGCGGCGTCATCTCCGCCGCGTTCTGCCGTACTAGCGGCGTGTCGATGGTCCCGGGAGCGACGGCATTCACCCGGATGCCCTGCTCCGCATGGTCCAGCGCCATGGCACGGACCAGGCCCAGCGCCCCAGCCTTCGCGGCCGCGTAGGCGGCCACCGACTTCTGGGTGGCCATGCCCTGAATTGATGACACAACAACGATCCCTCCTCCGCCGCCGGCCGCCATCAGCGGAATGGCGGCTTGAGCGGCGAGGTAGGCGCCCTTCAGGTTCACCGCCTGCATCACGTCCCAGGTGCCCGGGTCGGTGTCGACGACCGAGCCGTGCCGTTCGATGCCGGCCGAGTACACCAGCGCTCCGAGCGGGGCACGATCGTTCGCCTCGCGCATCAACCTGGACAGGTCTTCGGGCGAGGTCGCATCCGCTGTCACCCGCAGGATCCGATCAGTGGCCTGCTCGCTGGCTCGGTTGGTGGTCTGATCGGCGGCTCGGCCCGTGAAGGCGATGTCACCGACGCTGACCAGCCACCCCTGCTCGTCGAGCAGCTCGGCGCAGGCCTCGCCGATTCCGGAGCCGCCGCCGACGACCACTGCAGACCGGTTGCCGTCCAAGTTCCACCTCTATCGCTCGTGCCGGCCCTGCCTCAGGTCCGAAGGCGGAACTCAGGCGTAAGAATCAACTGAGTACATAAGGGTGATCCTGCCGGTCAGCCCTCCGATCGTACCGCCACGTACAGGTCGGGCCCGACGCACCGTGCGCGCCCAGCGGCGACCGCCTCGCGCAGATGCGCCTGCACCATCGCAAGCCCGCGAAACTCCTCGACGCGACCCATGTCCGCGCAGGTACGCCGCCACACCTCGGTCAGTGACCGCGGCGCGGCCCCCAGAGCCCCTTCGATCGTGTCGGTCACCTGATCGAGATAGCGCTCGACCTCGGCTAGCAGGTCGAGGAACTCACCGGCCGCTCGGCTGGCATAGTGCGCCAGGCACACCAGGTGCACGCCCTCGTCCAGGGTCAGTGCCCGCAGCCGGTGCAGGGAACGGCGGAACTGCGTGGGCAGCAGGTGCCCGTGGAAGAAGCTCCAGGACGTACCGGTCACGATGTCGCCGAGCAGCAGCGTGCGGGAGGACCGTTCCAGCCAGCCGAGTTCGCCGACGACATGGCCGGGCAGTTGCAACGCTTCCAGGACGACGCCACCGCCCAGTCGCACGGTGCCGCCCTCGGTGATCGTCACGTCGACCGGGCAGGGCGTGCCGAAGGTCGGGGCCAACTCGGCTCGCAGTTCGGGTGAGTCGGCGACGATGTCCGGACGGTGCAGGGCGAACTCCCGCAGGTTGGCGTCGAGATCCTCGATCCATCGCACCGCCGCCGGATCGGCCACGACCCGGGCGCGGGTGCGGGTGCGCAGCGCGGCGAAGGTGCCGATGTGGTCGTGATGGCCGTGGGTGTTGAGCAGGAAACGCAGATCTCGATCCCGCACGCCGGCCGCCGCCATCAGCCGTTCGATCGCCGGAAGGCTGGACGGCAGGCCACCGTCCACCAGCGCGGCACCCTCGGCTCCGACGACGAGATGGAGGTAGAGCGGTACCTCCTGGCTCAGCTGCTGCCGGACCTGCCACACGCCGGGAACGAGTTCGACGGGGTCATCGCAGTCCATCCACCCATCATCACCGGCCGCGGCCGGGCCCGCCCGTACTCACGGTTGCGGACCCTGGAACGAGTAGATCACGTTGGCGTCGGCAGCGGATACGAAGTTCAGCACCGTGCACCTGACCGGAGCCGGACTCGCGGTTCTCCTAGGGCTGATCGGATTCAGGCCACCCGTCGCTCGGCACGGCACTCCGACATAGGTGATGACGTAGGCGAGGGTGTCCTCCAGCAGCAGTTTCGTGGACCCGTCGGGTTGTGTCTGGCCCGAGTTGGGATCGGTAACCAGTGCTAGTGCGATGGTTGGCGCGATACTCCGATCGCAGATCGCAGCTCCGGTCAAGCAGGTGGCATAGGCTTGGGCCCAGCTCGCTGAAGCCGTTCGACCGCCGGGTGGCCGCAGATCGAAGCCGGCATTCTTGTAACGCAGCTCCCGGGTGAGCGGCCCGACGAACGTGGCGGGCGGTAGCGGCGAAGGACTTGCCGACGAAGCTCCCGCCGAGGAAACCCCCGCCGAGGATCTCTTGCCGTGGTTGGGGCCGTTGCAGCCAGCCACGAGTGTCGCGAGCAGGACCACGGCGAAGGCAGCTACCGAGCGGCGATCGGCCATTGACATCCGTCCAAGCCTGGGTGTGATCACAATGGGCGCGAGATGCACCACCTTGCGTTGTCGTTGTGCGAAGTATGCCTGCTGCTTTGCCTGTCACACGAGTAGTCCGAGGGCCCCGGGCGGCGACCCGGCTAGCCGGCTGGTCCTGCGCCGGTTGTTACCCGCCATCCGAACGTGAATCGTTGCGGCGTCGGATGAGTAACGCGAACGCCGCGGTGAGGACGATGAGGTCGCGCTCGGGCCACTCGCCGGCAACCTCGGCGACGATGTCGCTACGCGCTCCTCGGCCGAGGTGGAGGCTGATCTCACCGAGGTCGTCGGCGAGAAGCCTCGCGTCGTAACCACGCCAACCCCGCCTAACCTTCCACACGGCGCCGTGGGCCGATGGAAGTACGCAGGACGTGCGCCCGATGCGCATGATCGGTTCCTCGTAACCAGGACGCCGGGCGGTCGCCGCCCGGGCGAGAAGGCCGGACATCGAAAGCTCATAGGGTGTGCCGGCAACGGTGGCGTCGGCTTTGGACCTCCACGAGGACACCGTCAGGTCCGCAGATTGCCCGCTGCCGTGCAGGACGTAGGTGTCGCGGGCCGTGCGGGTGAGGGTCAGCGTCTGCCAGGCAGTCATAGCCATCTCGGTCAGGACCTTCCTTCGGTGAACCGGTTCGGTGGTACCTAGGGCGAAAGGGGTTGTGTCGCGGAGGGCGGATACCCAGACGAACCTGCCATAACGGCAATTGTGGCATCGCGAACAGCAAGGGTGATAGCTGTGCCGAAGGCACTGAACGGACTCGGCATGCGCGAACGCGCCGCGTTGCGGCGGCCAGCCCGGCCCCTGGCAACGACTTGTGTATGAGCCGATTGGCGCCCACCGGCCTGACATCTAGGCTCACCGGCGTCTACCCGAATCATGGCTCGGCGTCGCCGATGCCGAACCAGATTCGGTTGCCGGAAATGGGGGACCAGGCAATGGAGGCAGAACACCGAGTGCGGCAGCACGCAGGTTACCTTCCGGCTCGGCGGGCGGTGATCGCGGCTGGACTCACAGCGGCAATGATGTCCACGTCAGGGGTGGCAGACGCATCCACCGGCCACCGCCAGCGACGTCGCAGGATTCCGCCGGGTTATGCCGATGTGGACCCGCGCACTGCCAGACGGGTTCCGCTGACCATGTCCTTGCGGAACGGTGTTCCGCTCTACCCCGGCGATCCGGCTTTCACCTGGGAGGTGTTCCTCGACACCCGCACGCCGGATCACGACGACGGAGGGTATCTGCTCGAACGGATCACCAGCCTGGGCACCCACACCGCCAGCCACATCTCCGCGCCGGTGCACTTCATCATCGGCGGACGTCGGCTGAGCCAGCTCGATGAGGACTTCACCCTCATGCCGCTCGCGGTGATAGACGTGCGTGATCGCATCCGAGCCGCCGGCCCGGCCTTCACCATCTCTCCCGCGGAGTTGCAGTCGTGGGAACGGCGTCACGGCCGGATCCCGGCCGGTGGCTGCGTGCTGCTGTTGACCGGCTACGCGCACCTGTTCGAGGAGGGCAGCGGTGAGGATTCGCCGTACATCACGACCGCGGCACCGGGCTTCGCCGGCAAGACGGTGGACTGGCTGTTCGCCGCGCGCTCGATCATCGCAACCGGTTCGGACACCCTCGGACCCGACGCGACCATGGACGCCACGTTGCAGGCGACCACCCGCACGTTGCTTCATGGCGGCATCACCCTGGAGAACGTCGGGCCGCAGCTTGCCTCGATGTGTCCACATGGCGACTGGATCGCCGTCAACGGCAACAGACCGGCACTAAGCGGTTTTCCGATGGGCTTCACCGGCTTCACCAGGGGGTCGCGCTCAGAAGCCCGCAGGTAGGCATACGGCGGCAGAGGACCACGTCGCCCGGCCGTTTCCGGGCGGACAGTCCGCGTGAAGTGCTGTCGCTTCTCGGCGACTGCAAGCAGAGCTGTGAGCAGGGTTAATCCAGTAGCTAGCCGTGTATCTAATTTACATTGACACGGGGTCTTCTCGACGATACGGTCCTAACCGGCTGAAGAAGACCTCGGTAAGGGGGCAGGGCGGCCCCGACGTGCCTAGCCCTGCCCCCTACGTCCTTTCCAAGCCTCGAGCACGGGCGGATGCGACCCTCAGGAAGGTGGCTTGGGTGCCGAGCAGGATGGGCGGGCTGGTTGCTCCGAGCGAGATAGCAGAGATGGCCGGCGTCTCGCGAGCCGCAGTGAGCAATTGGCGTGCCAGCGGCCGTAGTACGAACTTCCCCCAGTTGGCAGCGGGCTCCGAAGCCCGGCCCTTGTTCAACCTGGACGAGGTGACGGCCTGGCTGCACGGTCGCGGTTACTCAGTCACGCAGGATAGCGGTGGGCGCGGACTCTGGGCCGTTCTGAACCAGTTCCGTGGGGAGTGGCCAGCCGAAGATCTGAGCGAACTGCTCCTCAGCCTGCTGGTTGCCCGCCGGCTGTGCCTCCACAGTTCCGTTGTAGACCGGGCATGGTCGCGCATGGTCGAGGACTCATATCCCGAAAACGTGGCCTCCGCACTTGGCTTGCTGAGCCGACTGGCGGAGGAGGAGAACGACGAGTGGTCCGGCCTCATTGATGTGCCGGAAAGGTGGGGCCGCGGTTCCATCACACTCCCCTTGAGAGTGCTCGTTGATGCCGTCAGCCGGTACTCGCCCACAGCAGATCTGAGCGGCATCGCCGACTACGTCCTGAGACGGGTTTCCGCCGGGCAGGCGCGGTCGGGTGGCGGATACGGAGCCGTCGGATCGCGGGTGTCGCGGCTGTTGTCGACGATGGCGGAGCGCTCCGGGGCGAGCGTGGTATACGACCCGGCATGCGGTATCGGGGAGACCCTGTTGCGCGCGCACAAGGTCTCGGGTCAGCACGTCCGGCTCGTCGGACACGACATCCACCAGGGGACTCTTCGAATCGCTCGGCAGCGATTCGTACTCGCCGGCGTCGGAGCAGAGCTGACTTCGGCGAAGGTTCTGGTCTGGGATCCAGACCCGGACCTTCGGGCGGACCTGGTACTGGCTGAGCCTCCCTTCGGCCGAGCCTGGGATGCCGACCGGGGGATTGCCGACCCCCGGTGGACGTTTGGGCTGGCGCCCAGATCCTCAGCGGAAATCGCGTGGATGCAGCATTCGATCTATCACTTGTCGCCCGGTGGCCGCGCCTACGTCATCACTCCGATGGGCCCGTTGTTCAGAGCGGGAGCCGAGGGATCAACCAGGTCCGGCATGCTGCGCGCTGGGTGTGTGGAGGCAGTGATCGCGCTTCCGGGCAAGATGCTCCAACACACCTCGATCCCATTAGCGCTATGGGTGCTGCGACGCCCGGGAGAAGGCCCCCAGGACCACTCGGTACTGCTCGTCGACGGGACGAAAGAGGCAGCACCTGAGGAGGTGGCGCACTCCTGGCTGGCGTCAAGGGGTGCTCCTGCCTCCGACACGCCACCATCCATCAGAGTCAGTGTTGAAGAACTCCTCGCTGGTGATGCCGTTCTTCAGCCTCAGCGATGGCTGAACCATGCCGAACTCGATATTGCCGATGTCGCGACTCACTACCGGAAGGCAGCGCAGGAGTTGAAGGCGAAGGTCTCCTCCCTGCAGGAGTTGGATCCAGTCGCGGATCTGCCGGACACCTCGAATGCCCGCGTGGTCACCGTGCGCGAGATTGTGCAGCAGTCCGCGGCGACGTTGGTTCTCGGCCGTAACCTCGGAGACGATGTGGGCGACCTGCCGGTGGTCAGGCCCAGTGACGTTCGAGACGGGCTGGGCGACGTCACGCCGGTCGAGCTCGACGCCCTAGAACTTGGCCGGTACCAGCCAACCCAGCCTGGCGACGTGCTCGTCACCACGATAAACGAGGTCAGGTCGGTCGTTGATCGAGTCGGAGGGCGTATCGCGAGCAGGGGCGTCCATGTCCTGCGTACGGATCCGAGTCTCATCGACCCCGACTATCTGGCATATGTCCTTCGTGGCGCGTGGAACGTCCGACACCAGAAGGGCTCTACGATTCAACGCGCTGACATCAGGGCACTGGAGGTGCCACTGATGCCGATAGACCACCAACGGGCTGTCGTCGCGGCACTACGTACCATCGACGACGTCCGTGACCATGCGACGGCGACGGCGACGTCAGCGTCCGCGCTCGCAGCGAGCGTGCTGGATGCCGTCAGGTACGGCGCGATGGTTGGCGGCAATGCCTGAGAGCCGGATGCGGTGGCGACGGAACCAGGATCGTCACTCCCCGCACCAGGCGCATCCCCCGGTGGCCGATGGTGAGCCGACACCACCTGCGCAGAACCTTCCCACCGGTCAACTCAACTTCATCACCATCTATGGCGATGTCACGAGCAGCCAGATTGGCGCGCCGAGCGGCGACCTGATGGCCGCGACGTTTTACAGCGGTTCTCGCAACGATGCCGTCCGCTCATGGCTTGATGACTACCTGGCTGCGCTGCCCGAACTCGACGAGGGTGTGCGAGTCCTCGCTGAGCAACAGCTCGCGCAGGTAGCCGCTGAAATCCAGAAACCGGAACCGCATCCGGCCATCGTGGCCGGGCTGCTGCGATCGCTCAGAACGTTCGCCCACAACGCCATCACCGCAGCCGGAACAGGAACAGGAACGATGGGGCTAGCAGAGGTGGCCGCACATTGGCCCTTCTGACATGGCCCTTCTGACATGGCCCTTCTGACATCCGAGGTCTTACCCTTGCACGAGCCTCACTTGCGACGCGCGGGAGAGAGCTGAAGCTGTCAAGTCGTCAGCCGTCACGGCCGCTTGATGAGCAGTTGGACGCCGGCCTTGCGCGCGGCCTTGGTCAGGGTCTGGTCCAGGGTGGCGAGGGGGGCCCCGAGTCGTTCGGCGAGCACGAGATAGGAGGCGTCGTAGGAACTCAACGCGTGACGTCGTCCGGCGGCGATGATTGCGGTCATGTCGGTCGGGGAGTCGTCGATGGCGATCGGCAGCTGGGTGAGGAGTTCCAAGAACCGGCTCGCCTGCGCCTCGCTGAGGCGGCCCCGGCGCTCGGCGACCAGCAGAACGTTGGCGACTTCCAACGGCCAGATCGTCGGGACCACGGCTTGATCGTCACGGAGCCGGTCCAGAGCGGACTCCGTTGCCTCGCTCGCCTCGTCCTCGAAGCACCAGGACATGGCGACGCTCGTGTCGATGACGAACACGCTCAGCGCCGACCTTCCTCGATCATCTCGCGCATAGAGTCACCGGCGAGTCGCACACCGACCCGAGCGCTGCGTAAGGCCGCGATGACCGATTCAGGACTCGACCGTGGACTGACAGGAACAAGCCGGGCGACTTCACGGCCGTGCTTGGTGATCGTCACAGTGTCGCCGCGCTCGACCTGGTCAAGCAGGCGAGGCAGGTGGGTCTTGGCGTCATAAGCGCCAATCGACGAAGTGCTCACGACTACCAGACTAGTCTCCGACTAGTCTGGTATCAATCTCGCACGCATACGAAGAGGCCGATGACCCCCCCCGGGCCTGCTGCCTCGTGACGGCCGCTTGACTCCGGGGGTCACCCTCCGCTTGACCAGGTCAGCTGGTGGCAGCCGCCCGGTCGGCAACCGCCTTGATCGCGGCTTGCAGCACCGCGGGAGGCACCGGCGCGCCGATGTTGTCCGCGTCGATCTCCACCTCGATCAACGGACCGGTCAGGTAGATGAAGTGGACGTACACCTTGACGTGCTGGCCACCGACGGTGAGCGCCACGGTCGCCAAGCCGGAGCCGGCGACATTAGCCGGACCGGTGCCGGGACCGGGCGTGAACTTCACGGACACGGCGCCGAGGCTGGCATCGTCGGGCAACGACTTGGCGAGTTCCTTCTTGAGCAACTTGCTGAAGCAGGGGACAAGTTTCGGGCTCTTGAGCAGCGCGAGGTCGCTGTCCAGATCGCTCTGTGACTTGTAGCTGCTGGCTGAGGAGGAGATTGTCGCGTCCCCGAGGCCGAAGTCGGCGGAGTCGGCGGTGGCAACCTGGTCCTCATCAGTGTTCCTGGCGCCGATGCACTTCAACAACTCGGCCTCACCGGCGCTGTCGTCGTCGTCCGGTTCGGATGGGACTGCCTTCCAACCGCGGGGCAGATCGGTTGCCCGCAGAACGATCTTCTTCAGCTGGACCACCGTCGCCGGGGTGACGGTCGGTGACGGCGAGGCGGTCGGCGCGCTCGAGGACGCCGTCGCGGTGCTGGCTGAGGAAGAGGGGGAGGAGCTGCCTGAGGAGGTCGAGGACGGGCTGCCTGAAGAATTGGAGGAGGAGCTGCCGCAACCGGCAAGCAGTACGAGAGCACCAGCTAGGGCGCAAGCGCTCGAAAAACGTGTATTCGACATGAGCGCGCATCTTAGTCGGCGTCGCGCGTCCAAGCTCCCTGAAACGCCCGCCGGGTGTTGGCTTCGGGGCATGGCGACCGTAGCTTTGGGCAATGGAGATCATCAATCTGGGCAAGGCGGAAGGACTGCCGCCGGTGGATTGGGCCGGCATCGTCGACAAGCTGGACGCAGGCTCGGCACCTGCCCCGGAGGCGTTGAATTCACGCACCACCTGGTTGGCGACCGTGAACGAGGACGGCAGCCCGCACGTCACCGCTGTCGGTGCCCTGTGGTTGGACGGCACGTTCTGGTTCCAGACCGGCACGGGTACGCGCAAGGAGCGCAATGTTGCTCGCGACGGGCGGTGTTCGGTCGCGGTGTCGATCCGCGATGCCGATGTCGTGTTCGAGGGCGAGGCGGTGCGGGTGAGCGACCCTGCCGTCATAGCGCGCGCCGCCAAGGCGTGGGCTGACGGCGGCTGGCCGGTGGAGCCCGACGAGAGCGGCACCGGGATCACGGCTCCGTTCAACGCGCCGTCGCAGGGGCCACCGCCGTGGAACGTCTACCGGATCGAGCCCCGCTCGGCGACGGTGGTCTTGTCAGCCGAACCCGGAGGCTTGACCCGGGTCCGCTTCTGAGCCATGCGAGGTCGGGGGGCAGAGGCGCTTCGGTTGTTTCCCGTTCGCATATCGGCATGAGTGCACTCGCGGGCGGTACGTCACGGGCGGGTCGAGGCCACATCGAGTGCGAGGCCGATCACCGCGGCGACGCGTTCGAGGTCGACATCGCGGCAGAGCAGTGCCGCGCCATTGCGCCAGGCAACTGCCGCGATCATGCAGTCGATCATGCCGCGTGGCGTGATCCCGGCGCTGCGGCAGCGGCGGTAGATCAGAGCTGCTGCGTCGAAGTCTGTCGTGGCATCGAAGGGTAGGAGCCCGCCACGCAACATGAGCCGCCGGAGCCCGTCGGCCTGTTCGGCCGTGCGTGCCCCGGCGGTGGCCTCCATGAGCACCGGTTCCGTGACGACCAGCGGGCCGTCAGAATCGATGAGCGCGGTGAGGCGTTGGTCGACGGCGCTGCCGGTTGCCCGGTCGTACTCGATCCAGGCGGACGTGTCGGCGAGGATCACGCGGCGCCGCGGGGAGTCTGCTCGGCCGGGAGGTCACCGATGGCGTGGGCACCGCGCCATCCAAGCGCTTCGTCGCGGGACATCGGCTGACCGGCGAGGTGCCGCAGGGCCAGATCGACGGCCTCGGTCTTGGTGTGCACGCCGTACCGATCCATGATCACTCGGACGTAGTCGTCCTCGATCTCGATATTGGTGCGCACCTTTGCCATACACGTATGGTACACGTCACGTGTGTAAATTGTGTATGCGTGCACTAACCTCACCCGACAACCAAGGAGCGATCATGTGCAGAGCAGTGATCTGCAAGACCTGCGGCAAGACCACCTGGGCCGGCTGCGGCCAGCACGTCGACCAGGTCCTAGCCGGCGTACCGCAGGCCGACCGCTGCCCGGGACACGCGACAGATCACCGGCGCCGCAGCAACTGGCTGACCCGCTTGGTCGGGCGCTGACGGGGCCGCTACTGAAGCGGGATGTCGATCCCGGATTCCTCAGTGGCCCGTGGGCCGAAGATCCGGCGACCGGACTCGCTGATGCGCACGTCATTGATGCTTGCTTCCCGCCGGCGCATCAGCCCATCGTCGGCGAACTCCCACAGCTCGTTGCCGTAACTGCGCCACCACTGCCCGTCGACGTCGTGGCATTCGTACTGGAACCGGACCGCGATGCGGTTGCCGTTGAAGGACCACAGCGACTTCCGTAACGCATAGTCGAGCTCGCGCTGCCATTTGCGGGTCAGCAGGGCCACGATTTCCGAGCGTCCGGTGACGAACTGGTCCCGGTTTCGCCACACCGAGTCGGGTGTGTAAGCCTGTGCTACCCGCTCCGGGTCGCGGGTGTTCCAGGCATCCTCGGCGGCCTGCACCTTGATCCGTGCACTGTCCGCATCGAACGGCGGATACGGCGGGCGTCCGTTCACGAAGCCTCCACGGTGAACAGCGATTGGGGGTTTGGGCGATTCGGCGCTTGATGCGTTTGCCGTCGCTGACCTCGGCCTCGGATGGTCTGGTGTTTCGAGTATGCCTGGGTGGCGCCGCGGCATCTCGCCGGTTGTGGGGCGCTTGACCTTGTGACGGCTTCAGGAATGGTCATGGGTCGTGAGACGGAGGTAGTAGCCGTCAGGGTCGAAGAGTCGCAGGTCGGTGAGGCCCCAGCTCCTGGCGGTCAGGTCTTCGGCCAGCTCGTACCCGGCCGCGAGGATGCGGTCGCGCTCGGCGTGCAGGTCATCGACCTCGAAGACGATCTCGGTGCCGGCAGGTAGTCGCCGGGCGTCCCTGGATACCGGCTCAGTTATCCGGCGCGCGCCAATGCGGATGCCGTCCCGCCGCAGTGCGACGTAGGGGATCTCAGCCAGCCGCTCGTCCCGTTCGAGGGTGAACGCCAACACTGACTGGTAGAAGGTGACGGTGGTATCGAGGTCTCTCGGAAAGATCTCGATCCGAAGGCTGGCAGCCATCACGCTCCCGAAGCTGACTAGACGTTGGCGGCTCGCCGCCCGGCCGGACAAGCTCGTCCATCAGCTTGTTAGGCGTCGGCCTCCTGGATGGCGGCCTTTCGTGTGAGTGTCCCAGGGGATCAAGCCCGGACGCCACTCCCGCGCTCCGTACCGATCTGTGGCGGCCCTAGCCGCACAGGCTTTGTAGCGCAGATGACGCACTGCGCTACAAGCCGGTAGGCTGAGTTCATGAGCACGCCGCTGTCCATCCGATTCGAGGCACGCCTGCTGGAACGATTGCGCCGCCGTACGCAGGCGACGCCGGGAGCCACCCCGTCCGGGCTGGCTCATCGCCTGGTGGACGAGGGCCTGCGGATGGCCGATCACCCCGGAGTCGTGTTCAAGGACGGCCCGAGCGGGCGACGCGCCGCACTCGCGTTCGGTCCGGACGTGTGGGAAGTGATCAAGGTGCTGCGCGAACTCGATGAACGGGGCGAACCGGCCGTGGCGGCGGCAGCGGAGCTGCTGGCGTTGCCGCCGGCGAAGGTGCGGGTGGCGATGCACTACTACGCCGGCTATCGCGAGGAGATTGACGGCGAGATCGACGAGGCTGACCGCGTCTCGGCGGAGGCGGAGCGCGCCTGGCACGTCGAGCGGCAGTTGCTTGCGTGAGCGTGGAACTGCTGCTTGACGAGATGCACGCCCCCGTCGTCGCTGCGGCGCTACGCGAACGTGGCCACGACCTACTCGCTGTCGTCGAGCAGGACGAGCTACGGACGTTGACCGACGAGGAACTGTTTCGCTGGGCAGCCGAGCATGGCCGTCGCATCGTGACCGAGAACGTCAAGGACTTCGCCCCGCTACTTCGCCGGGCCGAGGAACTGGGCCACGCCGCGGCGCCGTTGCTGTTCACCAGCAGCCGCAGCTTCCCCCGCTCCCGACGCAACCCCGGTCCGCTCATCGACGCACTCGACGCCTGGCTGCGCTCAGCCAAGTCCGACCCGCCACCCCTTGAGGACTGGCTACAACACACTTGAACGTCAGTCGTCGGCGATCGCCGTGGCCTGCGAGGCCCAACTCGAAGCGGTGGCTGCCGCGACCGCGGTCTAGTCGTATTCGACGCGATAAGGGCAGTCCACGCCAGGGAGACAAGTCCACCCGAGGGCGCGGATGGCCGGATGTGGACCAGCGGTACTTGCAGCTGGCTACGTGGGCGTCGGCGGGCAACTGGCGGCCTATTTGGCGTGTCAGCCCGGCTCGGTCGCTGAGCAGGGACAGGAACACCAATCGGACAGCCCACCGAGCAAATGTCGCTGGCGCCTCAATCCTGACCCCCGCGGAGCAGACTCGTGCTCGCGTTCGGTCACGGTTTCGAGCGCTCGCTGGACCAACGGATCAGGGTCGGCCATCAGTCCAGCGTCGCCCCCTCACAAACCAGCTGCGCGAAAAGAAAAGATCCAATGCGGTGCGCCAAGACCACCACAAGCGGGCTGAGCTTGGCTCAGCCCCAGAAGATCCCGGTCGGATCGCGGTCGACCTCCGCCAGCAGCTCCTCGACACTGGCCGACGCAGGGGCACGGTCGTACTTGCGAAACTTCAAATGCTGGTCACGCCAGTACAACGACCACAACCCGGTCACCTTCGCGTAACGCAGCCGCGCGATCGGGAACCGCGTCCACTCCGGACCGAAGTCTGCCCGCCACGGCGGCCGGCACTCAACGATCGTCACGTACCGATCAGCAACGTCGAGCTCGACCCGCACCTCGTCACGTAGGTGGTCAGGGATACGAGCGCGGCACCACCGCTGCACCCGCGCAACGTCCGTCTCCGGCAAGGTCGACACACCCGCTAGTCTGCCGCCCGAGGCCTACTCGTGTTACGACGACCGCGGAATTCGCCCCGACGGCAGCCGGGCCAACAACTTGATGAAACGCAGCCCTGGGATCGCGCCACGGCTGACTAAACCCGACTACAAGATGACTACAGATCGGCTATAGACCCCTTGCAGGCCCGAGAATGTGGGGGACGGCCCCGAGCCGGCCGGCGCACGGCACACCGAACTGAGCGGGGCTACGGCTCGCTCCTCTCGCGCCCCATCGCACCACCAAAGCGGTGTCTGGGCCGGCCGGCAGGTCTGGAACAAGCAACGCAAGGACGAGATGTTTCTCGCGCACGATCGCCGACTGCGCGGAGGTCCAAGCCCACAAAGCTCAAGCACTCGCGGCCCGGCGAACGAAGCACGGACAGCCCCGGATGACCAAGGATGAGATCCGAACTCTGGTCGGGCCACTCGGCAACATCAGCGCCGTACTCGCCGCGCTGGCCCCAAGGACACGGCCGAGGTGTACCGCCAGCTCGGCACTAAGTTGATCTACGAACCGAATAAGCGCCTCGTCCACGCCGAAGCCGGGATCAACCCTCAACCGTGGTTACGGAAAGTGTGTCCGAGGGGGACTTGAATCACCTGCCCGGTAGGAACCTAGCCCAGCTACTGCGGACCGTCCAGCTTGAGTGCCCATGTTTGCTGGGTTCTGGTTCCACCGTTACCACCGGTTGTTGACGGTTCTAGCGGTGGCGTGTGCCAATGTGCACACCACTCCGGAGACGCCTCGTCGCCGCCGTAGCCGCTGCTCAGGACACGCTTCACCAGTTGCCGCGGGATGCGCGCCATGGGAGAGGAGCTGTCCGCTCTGCGGGTCACGCAGGCCGGCGCGCTGCGCACCCCTGGCCGGCAAGTCGCTCGCGGTGCGCTTCTGGGTAAACGATCCGATCGGCGCCGTCGCCCTGCCGCTAGTCTCGCCGGCATGACCGACCGATTCGTCCAGATCGCCGACGAGGCCATTGCGGGGTACTGCGCGGAGCACCCGTCCGAGGCCACCGTCCTGGGCAATCACGAGCACGATGACCGGCTCGAGGATCCAAGCCGGTCCAGGGCCGACCGCAGGCGGGCTGAGCTGCGTCGGTTGCTGGCGCAGCTGGACGGGCTGACCGGGCCGGACGATCCCACCGCACTGGAGCCCGCGACGTCGGTGGACCGCGAGATGCTGCGTGCTGAGGCCAGCCGTGAGCTGTTCAGCTTGGAGGAGTTGGACGAGCCGAGCTGGAACGCGTTGCAACACAACCCGGGCACGGCGCTGTACGCGCTGATCAGCCGGGATTTCGCACCGCTGCCGGACCGGCTGACCAGCGTGGCCGGCCGGCTGCGTGCGGTTCCGGACTACCTCGACGCGGCGCGGGCGCGGCTGGTCGATCCACCGAAGGCGTACCTGGAGGCGGCGATCGGCCGGTTGTCCGGCACGTACGCGCTGATCGCCGAGGAGCTGCCGCGGCTGGCCGAGCAAGCCGGACGTGCGGGCGAGCTGGCCGGACCGATCGAGCGAGCGGCGGTGGCCGTGCGGAACTACCAGAGTTGGCTGGGCGGGTTGGTGCCGAGCGCCCCGACGGAGTTCCGGCTGGGGGAGCGGCGCTATGCCAAGAAGTTGGCGCTCACCCTGGCCACCTCGTGGCAGCCGGCCGACCTGGTGACCCAGGCCTACGCCGACCTGGACCGGATCGAGGCCGAGCTGGCCGAGCTGGTCGGTGTCACCACCGGATCAGGCCGGGCCGAGATCGCGGCCGAGTGCGATCGCCTGGCCGAGGACGCGCCGACCAGCGCGGACCTGCTGGACCGCTGCCGGGCCGCGCTGATCGAGGCCACCCGGTTCGTCGAGCGGCACGACCTGCTCACCCTGCTGCACGATCCGGTCGGGGTGCTGCAGATGCCGGAGACCTCCCGCGGCATCTCGGTCGCCTACTGCCAGGGCCCCGGGCCGCTGGAAACCACGCCGCTGAGCACCCGGTTCGCCGTCATCCCCGCCTCGCCGGACTGGCCGGCCGAGCAGGTGCGCGCCTACTACCGCGAGTACAACAATCACGCGCTGCACAACGTCACCATGCACGAGGCGATGCCGGGGCACGTCGAGCAGCTCTCGCACGCACGGCGCTATCGCGGGAACACCCTGGTCCGGTGGGTGTTCGAGAGCAGCGTGTTCATCGAGGGCTGGGCGGTCTATGCCGAGGAGCTGATGATCGAGCGTGGCTACCGCACTGAGGTGTCGGCCGAAGCGGCCCGGGCGCAGCGGATACTCCAGCTCCGGCTACAGCTGCGCCGGGTTCTCGTCACCATCCTGGACGTCTCCGTCCACGCCGGCGACATGGACGAGACGGCGGCGGTGGCGCTGATGACCGGACGCGGATACGTGCCCGAGGAGGAGGCACGACGCAGATGGCAGTGGCTGCAGCTCGTCGCCACCGTGCCACCCCTCTACTACGTCGGCCTGCTGGAGGTGCGCGCGCTGGTCGGTGATCTGCGCGCCGCCCACCCGGACTGGACCGATAGGCAGGTGCACGACACCGTGCTCGGCCACGGTTCGCCGCCGGTCCGGCACCTGCGCACCCTGCTCGGCCTGCCGTCCGCCTCGTAGTCGCGGTCGAGCAGCGCTACCTTCTGGCTCCACTCAACAGAGCGAGATCCCGTCGGACGTATCGCAGGTGCGCCCACTCCTCTTCCAGGATCACGCGGATGCAGTCACCGACGCTCGGATGCCAGTCGCCGCCACCCCACGGGTTGTCGCGTTCTTCCGCGAGCAACTCCGGGGTCGCCGTGGCCAGGAAGTCGGTCACGAGCCGCTGTCTCTCGGCACGTACCGCGAGGATCTCCTGGTAGGTCGGCGGGTCCGCACGGAAGATGGACATGTCGAAGCCCATCTCGTCGGCACCGGTGAAGATCTGGCCGATCTCGTGGAACGGCTGCTGCATGCGCAGGATTCCGCCGCGGAGCCAAGCGTCCGTGGCAAGGATGAGGTGCCGCAGGGTCTGGGCCATCGACCACTCGTCCTCGACGTGCGCGTCCACCAGCTCCGGTGGCGTGTCCGCCACGGTCGTGTGCCACGCGGACTGCACGGCGACCCAGCCCTCGCGCAGGCCGCCCGGCGTTTGTGCCTTCTGCAGCTCCCGACCCGGGAACTGCCGGTTGAGCTCGGCATCCACGAGCGGCACCACATCGACCCCATTGACGAACAGGCTGCCGAAGAACAGGTCGTGGCTGTCGATGTCGAGTCCGCCCACGTCAACGCTGCGCATCGTCACGCCGCTGACGTCGCAAGATCGGAGTATGGCTCCCTTGAAGCTCGCCCTGACAAAGGTCGCGGCTTCAAACTCCTTCCTGCGGGAATAGATCGTCATTGCCCCATCCTCGCAGCGGTCGGCGACATTCCCACCGAGGGGGACCCGACACCCGACCGTCACTGCGGGGTCAGAGCCAGAACATGGCTTCTGACGACGTCAACCAGACAGAAGCTGGTCAACAGCTACAAGTGTCCGAGGGGGGACTTGAACCCCCACGCCCGTTAAGGGCACTAGCACCTCAAGCTAGCGCGTCTGCCATTCCGCCACCCGGACGAGTGCGAGCAGGCCGAAGTCTAGCCGACCTCGATTCGAACCCGGCTCACTGGTAGGAACTACTCATGACCTCCGCAGCAGAGCCGACACCCACCAGCACCGCGACCGCCGCCGACGAGGTGGCCACCCTGCTGAGCGACCTGATCCGGATCAATACCTCGAACCCCACCCATGTGGAACGGCCCGCCGCGGAGTGGGTCGCCGAGAAGCTGGACGAGGTCGGGGTCGCCTCGACCATCCTGGAAGCCGCCCCCGGCCGGGCCTCCACCATCGCCCGGATCACCGGCAGCAACCCCGACCGGCCGCCGCTGCTGATCCATGGCCACCTGGATGTCGTCCCTGCCGAAGCCTCTGAGTGGTCGGTCGACCCGTTCGCGGGTGAGATCCTCGACGACTACGTCTGGGGCCGCGGCGCGGTCGACATGAAGGACATGGACGCGATGACGCTGGCGGTCATCCGCGAGTGGGCCCGGACCGGGGTGCAGCCCGAGCGCGACATCGTGCTCGCCTTCGTCTCCGACGAGGAGGCCGGCGGCCACCAGGGCGCGCACTGGCTGGTGGACCATCACGCCGACTACTTCGCCGAGTGCACCGAGGCGATCACCGAGGTCGGCGGTTTCTCGATCACGGTGGGCCAGGACCTTCGGCTGTACCCGCTGCAGACCGCGGAGAAGGGCATCGGCTGGCTGAAGCTGCGGGCCGAGGGCCGTCCGGGCCACGGCTCGATGATCCCCGAGGACAACGCGGTCACCGAACTCGCCAAGGCGGTCAGCCGGATCGGGCAGCACGAGTTCCCGATCCACGTCACCCCGACCGTCCGGCGGTTCCTGGACACCCTCGCCGAGGTGACCGGGCTGCCGATCGACCCGGACGACCCGGAGCCCGCGCTCAAGCAGCTCGGCACGATGGCCCGGATGATCGGCGCCACCCTGCGCAACACCGCCAACCCGACCATGCTGCAGGCCGGCTACAAGGCCAACGTGATCCCGTCCAGCGCCGAGGCGGTCATCGACACCCGGTTCCTGCCCGGCTACGAGGCCGAGCTGTTCGACACCATCGACGAGCTCATCGGCGAGCACATCACCCGGGAGTTCATCACCTCCGACATCGCCGTGGAGACCGACTTCGACGGCGCCGTGGTGGACGCGATGGTTGCCGCGCTGAAGGCCGAGGACCCCAACGGCGTGCCGGTGCCCTACCTGATGTCCGGCGGCACCGATGCCAAGTCCTTCTCGCTGCTGGGCATCCGGAACTTCGGCTTCTCACCGCTGCTGCTGCCGCCGGAGCTGGACTTCGCCGCACTGTTCCACGGCATCGACGAGCGGGTGCCGGTCAGCGCGCTGCAGTTCGGCACCCGGGTGCTGGACCGGTTCCTGCGCAGCTGCTGAGCAGGAACCGGGCAGGGCCAGCGCGCCAGGATCAGGCGCTGAGCCCGGGCATCGGAACGGGCTCAGCCGCCCGGCGCTTGCGCCGTAGCAGGACCTGGCGCGAACCGTCTGAATATCTGCGGACGCGGGCGAGCTCCCAGCCGCCGTACTCGGCATGCAATGCGAGACGCACCGCTGCGTTCACCCTCGTGACGTCGGAGGGTATCCGCAGCGGTGCGTACTCCCAGTCTGGGTCAGCGTCCGCCATGGTCTGGGTCGGCATGGCTCAATTGTGCTCCTCAGCGGGCCGCCCGTAACCCACCCAGGGCTACTTCACCGACGAGTTGTACTTGTCGATCAAGGCCTTGGCCTGGCTGGCGGCCTCGTCCAGAGCCGCCTTCGGGTCCTTGCTCGAGGTCAGCACCGACTCGAGGGCGTTCTCGACCAGCGCCCGGATCTGCGGCATGGTGCCCAGCAGGCAGCCCTGGGTCGGCACGCCGACCGGCGTCGCCGCCAGCTGGTCGATCGCCGTCTTGAACTGCGGCTTCTGTGCGACCCACTGCTTGTCGATGTCCTCGTTCAGAGCGGCCTTGGTGATCGGGAAGTAGCCGGTCTTGGTGTGCCAGAACGCCGCGTTGGCGGGCTCGAGCAGGAACTTGCCGAACTCCCAGGACGCCCGCTGCTCGGCAGCCGAGTGCCCCTCGCGCCCTATCCACAGCGACGCGCCGCCGATGATCGGCCCGCCGGTGTCCGAGGCCTGGATCTTCGGGAACGGCGCGGTGGCCACCTCGAACTTGCCGGCGGCTGCCGTGATGTAGCCACCGAGCGCACCGGTGGACTCCAAGTGCAT
Organism: Jatrophihabitans sp.; assembly: GCF_036389215.1. Classification (GTDB taxonomy): domain Bacteria; phylum Actinomycetota; class Actinomycetes; order Mycobacteriales; family Jatrophihabitantaceae; genus Jatrophihabitans_A. Next base: position 5,338 of record NZ_DASVQG010000280.1, on the reverse strand, counting down.
CGCGACCGTGCCGGACTTGAACGCCGCCTGCGCGTCGTCGGTCTTGCGGCCGGTGTTGGTGGCCAGGCCGTCATCGACCATGCCCTTCCACCAGGACAGCACCTTCACCTGCTCGGGATCGTCGAAGGTGACCGCGTCGGCCCGCTTGGTGCGACCGTTGTCGTTGTTGCAGTACGTCTTGCCGGCCTCGGCGGTGAGCTGCTCGAAGAACCAGCCGTAGATGGCCGCCCCGAAACCGAACTTCGCAGCCCCGCTGGACTTGATCTTCTCGGCGGCGGTGCGGATCTCGTCCAGGTTCGCCGGTGGCTTGGCCGGGTCCAGGCCGGCCTTGGCGAACGCCGTCTTGTTGATGTAGAGCACCGGCACCGAGGAGTTGAACGGCATGCTCTGCAGCTTGCCGCCGCGGGAGTAGTAGCCCTTGATCGCCGGCTGGATATCGGCCAGATCCATCTTGTCCAGGTCGGCGAAGGACTGCGCCGGGATCGTCTGGCCGGAGTCGGCCATGAAGCCGGAGCCGATGTCATAGATCTGCACCAGCGCCGGCGTCTGCTTGGCCTGCACCGCGGCCTTGTACTTGGTGATGGTGTCGTCGTAGCTGCCCTGGAAGGTGGGCTTGACGGTGATCTTGCCCGAGTGCGCCGTGTTGAACTTGTCCACCAGTGCAGTCAGCGCCTCGGCGTTGGCGCCCTTCATGGCATGCCAGAACGACACCGTCACCGGGCCGGAGTTCAGGGCGTCGGCTCCGGGGGCGTTGGTGGAGCCGGCGGCGTCCGAGCCTTTGGAGGAGCTGCCGCAGGCCACCGTCATGGTCAGCGCGAGTGCCACCGTCCCGGCCGACAACGTCCTGCTCAAGCGATGCTTCATCGTGTGCCTTTCGCTAAGGGTCTTGCCCGAACGGGGGGATCTTGTTGTCGCAGTCGATGGATTGCGGAGGTCAACGGACCGCACCGGCGGTGAGGCCGCGAACCAGGAACCGCTGGCCGAGGGCGACCAGCAGCGCCGTGGGGATCAGCGCCATCGTGACCCCCGCCAGGATCAGGCCGGGATTGGCCTGCTCGGCGTCGTTCAGCGACGACAGGCCGATCTGCAGGGTCTGCATCTTCGGGGAGTCGGTCACCAGCAGCGGCCAGAAGAACTGGTTCCAGGCCGACAGGAACACGAAGATGGCGACGCTGGCCAGCGCCGGGCGCGACAGCGGCAGCAGGATCTGCAGCAGGAACCGGGCGTGCCCGGCGCCGTCGAGGGTGGCGGCGTCGCGCAGCTCGACCGGGAAGCTGCGGAAGGACTGCCGCAGCAGGAAGGTGCCGAACCCGCCGGCCAGGAACGGCAGCATCAGCGCCAGGTAGTTGTTGCGCAGCTGGTGCTCGGCCATGAACAGGTAGTTCGGGATGATGATCGCTTCCCACGGCACCATCAGGGTCAGCATGAACAGCGCGAAAAACGCCCGCCTGAACGGCATCGCCAGGAACACGAACGCGTAGGCCGACAGCACCGCGCAGACCACCTGGGCAACGGTGATCGTCACCGCCACCAGGGTGGAGTTGAAGTACTGGCGACCCAGTGGAATGGCGTGGAAGACGCCGCGGTAGTTGTCGAAGGTGAGCACGTGCGGTATCAGCGACGGGGGAGAGGAGGCGATGTCGCCCGGCCCCATCACGCTGCCGACCACGGTGTAGTAGACCGGGAACAGCACCATCACGGCCAGCAGCAGCAGCGCGAGGACACGGCCCACCCGGCCGGCCGACACCCTGCGCCGGGGCCGCGCCTGGCTGGCCCGACCGCCGGCCGTCCGGGCCGGCCGGCTCTGGGTGACGACGCTCATGAGGCGCTCCTGGCTGCGGGTCGGCTCATCGGTAGAACACCTTTCGTTCCAGGACGCCGAACTGGATCGCGGTGACGGCGATGACGACCACCAGCAGCACGATCGCCTGCGCCGACCCGGTGCCGTAGTCGGAGGCCCCGTTGGCGAAGGCGGTGTGATAGATCCAGTACACGAGCGTGGTGGTATGCCCGGTCGGCCCGCCCCTGGTCAACAGGTGGATCTGGCCGAAACTCTGCAGCGCGTGGATGGTGTCGACCACGACCAGGAAGAACAGCGTCGGGGTGATCATGGGGATGGTGATCGACCAGGCGATCCGCAGGGTGCCCGCGCCGTCGAGCCGGGCGGCCTCGTACAGCTGCTCGTCCACGCCGCCGATCCCGGCCAGCAGCACCAGCATGTTGTAGCCCAGGCTCATCCAGATCGTGGTGATCGCGATGCTGATCAGCGCCGTGCCGGGCTTGGTGAGCCAGTCCACCGGGGCGAACCCGAGTGAGGTGACCAGGTAGTTCGCGATGCCGATGGCCGGGTTGAACAGGGCGGCGAACACCACCGAGGCGGCCGCCACCGAGTAGGCGAACGGCATGGCGAACGCCGAGCGCAGCACCCGCAGGCCGCTGAGCGGATGCTGCAGCAGCAACGCCAGCAGCAGCGCGAGCAGGATGCTGGGCAACACCGTCAACAGGACGTAGCCCGCCGTCACCCCGAGCACCCGGGTGAACTCCGGGTCGTGCAGGACCGCCTTGAAGTTCGCCAACCCCACCGAGCGGTTGGCCCGCCCGAACAGGTCCTGGCCGGTGGTGCTCAGCCGGAACGTCCTGACCAGCGGCCAGAACAGGAACAGCGCGAACACCGCCAGCGACGGCAGGAGGAGGGCCAGGCTCAGGAGCCGTTCACGGCCCACGCCGGGCCTGGTGCTTACCGCGGTTGCCACGCTGCCCCCCAAGTGCCTCCACCGGCCACCCGCGTGGCCACCTCGCAGCGCCGATCGCGCCGTCGGCAGCAGAAATCACCGAAGCAAGGTCTTCGGATGCTAACCGCGGTGAGCGCGAAATCCAGGCAAGCACGGCCAGGCACGGCAGAGCTGCCGGAAATTGCCGGCGACCGCCGGTAGCGCGGGGCGCTCACTGCCCCAGCAGCCAGCCGTCCGGCGCGGCCAGCTTGGCGGCCGCGGCCGGGCCCCAGGACCCGGGTGGATAGGGCTTGGGCCGCCCGGTGGCGCTGAGCAATCCTTCGGCAACCTTCCAGACGTGGGCCAGCCCGTCCGGCCTGGTGACCAGTGACCGGTCACCGCTGAGCACATCGTGGATCAGCCGGACGTAGGGCGGCAGCGGCGGCGTGCTGTCGATCGAGGACACCGCCACCGATGCGCTGGTGGCCTCCAGGTTCAACCCGACTCCCGGTGCCTTCGCCACCATCCGGAGCTCGATCGCCCCGCTGCCGTCCAGGCTGAAACGAAGCACGTTGCCCGGCCGGGGCAGCGCCGTCAGCGGCCCCGGCGGGTCGCGCAGGATCAGGCTGACGCTCTGGTGCGTCTGGTGCAGCCGCTTGCCGGTGCGCAGCAGGAACGGCACGCCCCGCCAGCGTGGGGTGTCGACCCAGAGCCGGGCCGCGACGAAGGTCTCGGTCCGGGAGTTGCGGGCGATCCCGTCCAGGTCGCGGTAGCCCTCGAACTGCCCGCGCACCACCTCGGCCGGATCGATCGGGCGGAACCTGCCGATGATCGACTCGCGGGCCGCCTGCAGATCCGCCGCCTCCAGGCTCGCCGGCGGCTCCATGGCGACCTCGGCCGCGACCTGGAACAGGTGGGTCACCAGCATGTCCAGGACGGCGCCGGTGTGGTCATAGAAATCCGCACGATCGGCGACCCCGAGCGTCTCCGGGCAGTCGATCTGCACCGCCCGGACGTGCTCGCGGCTCCACATCGCGGCGAAGACCTCGTTGGCGAACCGCAGGACGTGCAGGTCCTGGGTGGCCTCCTTGCCCAGGAAGTGATCGATCCGGTACACCTGGGACTCCTCCAGCACCCGGTGCACCGCCCGGTCCAGTTGCCGGAAACTCTCCCGCGAGGTGCCGAACGGCTTCTCATAGACCACCCTGGCGCCCTCGGTCAGGCCGTGCTCGGCGAGGCTCCTGGTGATGTCGATGAAGGCCTGCGGCGGGATGGCCAGGTAGTGGATCAGCTGCGCGGCGGGACCGAGGTCGCGGCGCGCGTCGGAGATCTCCTCCAGCAGCGAACCGTGGCCGCCCCGGACGAAGTCGCCGGCGGCGAACCGGAGCCGCTTGCGGAACCGGCTCCAGCTCCGGCTCTTCACCGGCGGCCCGAAGTCCTGCAGCGACTGGCGCACCGAGTGGACGAAGTCCTGCTGGGACACCTCGCCCCGGCCGCTGCCGATCAGCCGCCAGTCCTCGGGCAGCAGGCCCTGCTCGGCCAGGGTGTAGAACGCCGGCAGCACCATCCGGCGGGCCAGGTCACCGGTCGCGCCGAACAGGACGAAGATCGCCGGAGCCGGGGTCGCACCTGTTGCCATCGGGAATCCCTACTGCGTCGGCCGCCGGGGCGGAATCAGTTGTCGATCATCGACCCTAGCCGGGTGCGCCTGCGCACACCCGGTGAGCGCCGGCGCACCCGGTGGGTTCAGCGCGCCGCCCGCACTGTCACGCTGTGCAGGCCGGTGGCTCCGGACGGGAACGGATCGGTGTCGCGGGCGTCCTGGGCAGTGCCGTTCTGGTCGAAGGCCCTGACCCGCAGCCGGTGCTGGCCGGGTGACTGCGGCGTCCAGAGGTAGACCCACTGCCGCCAGGTGTCCACCGACGGCACCGGCGCGAGGGTGGCCTGCTGCCAGGGGCCGTCATCGACCTGCACCTCCACCTTGGACACCCCGACGTGCTGGTCCCAGGCCACGCCCGCGACCGGGACCGGCTCGCCGACCTTGACCGCGCCCGGCGGCACCGGCCGGTCGATCCGGGACGCCAGCTTGACCGGGCCCCGGGCCGCCCAGCCACCGCGCACCCAGTACGCCTGGTAGTCGCTGAACGTGGTGGCCCGCAGGCCGGTGATCCACTTGCACGCCGAGACGTAGCCGTAGAGGCCGGGCACCACCATCCGGACCGGAAAGCCGTGCTCGGTGCTCAGCACCTCGCCGTTCATGCCGACGGCCAGCATCGCGTCCCGGCCGTCGGTCACCACCGCCGTGGGCGAGCCGATCGTCATGCCGTCGCTGGAGGTGGCCACCAGCTGGTCGGACGCCGGGGAGATGCCGGCCTCGCGCAGCAGGTCGGCCAGCAGCACGCCGCGGAAGGTGGCGTTGCCGATCAGCTCGCCGCCGACCTCGTTGGAGACGCAGGCCAGCGTGATCCAGCGTTCCACCAGCGGCCTGGCCAGCAGGTCGGCATAGGTCAGCGTCAACGGGCGCTCGACCATGCCCGAGATGCGCAGCTTCCAGGTGTCCGGGTTGAGCTGCGGCACCGTCAGCGCCGTGTCGATCCGGTAGAAGTAGTCAACCGGCGTCCGGAACG
>NZ_DASVQG010000279.1:0-6217 GCF_036389215.1 Jatrophihabitans sp. | reverse complement strand
GCGCCTCGTTCAGGCCGATCTCCTGCGTCGCCATCGACTTGACCTTCACGACCTCGCGGGAGCCGGTCGCCATGACCAGGCCGGTGACGATCCGGTTGGCCTCGGTCGCATCACGCGCCCAGTGCACCACCCCACCGCGCTCGGTCACCCGCTCCTCCAGCCGCACGAGGTAGCTGTCCAGGTGTGCCAGCACGTCGTCCTTGATCGCCGCGGCCGAAGCCCGCAGCTCCTGCCAGTCATCGACCTCGGCCACCACGGCGGCCCGCTTGGCTCGGATGGTGCTGGTGGCGTTGGCGAGGTTGCGCCGGAGCTGATCGTTGCCCAGCGCTGCCTCGGCCGCCCGCGGGAACGGCTCGGAACCTCGCAGTTGCCCCACCCCGGCAGGTGCGGTGGGCATGCCGAGGTAGGTCATACCGGCACCGGCTCGGAACGGGTACTGGCCAGGATCTGCGCCAGGTGCAGGGTTCGAGCACCGACCCGCAACCGGGACAGCCCGCCGCCGATGTGCATCAGGCACGAGGAATCCCCCGCCGAGCACACCGACGCACCGGTGGCCCGCACCGCCGAGACCTTGTCGGCCAGCATCGCCGAGGAGACCGCGCTGTTCTTCAGGGCGAAGGTGCCCCCGAAACCGCAGCAGGACTCGGCGGCGGGAAGTTCGGCGAGCTCGATCCCCTCGACGGCCCGCAACAGCGCCATCGGTTTGCCGCCGACCCGCAGCAGCCGCAGCGAGTGGCAGGTCGGGTGATAGGTCACCCGGTGCGGGAAGTACGCGCCGACGTCGGTGGCCCCGGCGACGTCGACCAGGAATTCCGACAGCTCGTAGGTGCGGGCGGCGACCGCGTCGGCGGCTGCTGCGAGCCGCTGGTCACCGAACCGGCGGGCAGTGTCGGCGTGCTGATGCCGGATCGAGCCGGTGCACGATCCGCTGGGCGCCACGATGGCGTCGAACTCCTCGAACACCCGCACGTGGCGACGGATCAACGGCAGCGCCTCGGCGGGATAGCCGGTGTTCAGGTGCATCTGCCCGCAGCAGGACTGCTCCGGCGGAAAGGCCACCTCATGCCCCAGCCGCCGCAGCACCCGCACCGTGGCCCGGCCGACCTCGGGAAACAGGCCGTCCACCAGGCAGGTTGCGAACAGTGCGACTCTCATGGAGGCCCTTCTGCTCGAGGGTCACCCGGCTGCTGCGAGCTGAACAGCACGTTACCGGGTGAGCTTCGGACGACGTCCGGAGCACGAACCAGCCCGCGTTTCGGGGCCCGGCATGCCTTGACTCGGTTCGCTGCCTGTCGATTACAGAAGGGACGACGAGGAGAGGTATGGGCGCCGAGGGTGGGTCCGCGCGGGAGAAGGCCGAAGCGCTGCGAAAGCAGGCCGCCGAGGCCCGTCTCAAGGCGGACCGGATGGAATCGAGCGCCGGCCGGTGGGAGGCCGGCGTGCTGGGCGAGGAACGGGTCGCCGCGGCGCTGGCTCCGCTGGAGGGCGAGCACTGCCGGGTGCTGCATGACCGGCTGCTCTACCCGCGGCAGTCCCGGATCAATCTCGACCACGTCGTGGTGTCGGTAGCGGGGAACTACCTCATCGATGCCAAGAACTGGTCCGGCATGGTGACGGTCGAGGACGGCAGCCTGCGCCAGCGGATTCCCAGTGGCGGTCACTCGCTGCTCGACGGCAAGCTCGACAACGTCCGCCGGATGGCCGCGCAGATGGAGACGAGCATCTCCTCGGTGATCGAGCCGGTCGTCTGCCTGGCGGGCGAGCACTCGGCGGAGTTCGGCGAACCGAGGACGGTCCGCGGCGTGTACGTGGTGCCCGTCGGCCAGTTGGCGCAGTGGCTGCTGGCCCGGCCCCGAAAGCCCGGCGGAGTCGATCTCGCGGGCGAGAGCGCGCGGATGGCCACCTGCTTTCCCTCGGCCACCGACCCGGCGTTCGTCTCGATCGCCCCGATGCTCGGCCGTACCGGCAGCTCCAGGCCGGCGCCGGCCCGGCCGAAACCGAAGCCGACCCCTCCGAAGCACGGGTCGGGCCGGCGCCGCCGAACCGTCTCCTTCCCCCGGCCGGCCGTGTCCTTGCGCCGGCTGGCCGGCGCGCTGCTGTCCGTGGCGCTCGTCCTGTCGATGATCAGCGGGCCCGGCCAGCGGCTCTGGCGAGAAGGCGCGGACGCCGCCGGAAACCTGTTCGCCAGCCGGATCAGCTCGGCGACGACACCCACCGCGAAAACATCCTGGGTAGCGCCGTGCACCGCCGTGACCGACGCCGTGGTCGCCGACGCGGTGGGGCACAAGGTGTACCGATACCTCAACGGCCCCCATGACGTCTGCACCTGGGGTTTCGTGCCACGGCCGAATCCCACCGCACCGGGCAACGTCCGGATCGCCACCGGCTGGACGGCGAAGTACGGCGGTTACCCCAGCGCCGCGGCGGCCCGGTTCAGCCATACGGCGACCAGCCAGCTGCTGACGGTTCCACAGTTCGCGGCAGTACCGGGCTCGGCCGCGGCACCGGCCTCGATCACCCAGCCGGTGGTCGTGGTGCTGACCTGGCAGTCGAGCCCGGTGACCTCGGCGCGGGCGCGCAAGGCGATCACCGTCCTGGCCGGTGAGGTCGCCAAGCACCTGCCGAAGGGGTCAGACGCCGCTCAGATCGTGCACCGCTAGCCGACGAACAGCGGTTATCCGGGCGAATCGAACGCCAGATTCGAACACTGCTTTCACAGGGGGTTCCTATTTTGCTGTCCGGTGCATACATTGACGCCATATGTGGGCGCCCTCTGCGCCCCGAAGGAGGAGCATTCCCGATATGCGCAGATCCCGAATAATTATTGCGGTAGCGGCGGCCGCCCTGGCCGTACCCGCGTTGGCCACCGTCGGCACCGCCGGCGCCGCGTCACAGAGCGCCAGCCAGGGCGCGGCGGCGTCCTACGTGGTCCTCGCGGGCACCGGCCAGTCAGCCCAGGCGCTGGCCGACCAGCTCAGCGCCGGCGGCGCGAGCGTCACCTCGGTCAACCAGGCGATCGGGTTGATCACGGTCACCTCGCGCGACACCGCGTTCGCGCCCCGGACCCGCGGGCTCGCGGGCGTCGACGGCGTCGCCCGGGACCGATCGATCGGCTTCAGCCCCAAGGCATCCGCTCACCACGATGCGGTCGAGAACGAGGCCGGGCTGTCCGCCGGTGCCTCCAGCGCGTCTTCACAGAAGGGCAGCTCCCGGCCCGGTGACCCGCTGGACGACCTGCTGTGGGGCATGGACATGATCAACGCGCCCGCGGCCCACGCGATCGAGATCGGTGACCACCGGGTCACCGTCGGCATCCTGGACACCGGTGTTGATGGCAGCCACCCGGACCTGCACTCTAACTTCAGCAAGAAGCTGTCCCGCAACTTCACCACGGACATGACCGACATCGACGGCCCGTGTGAGTTCGCGGGCTGTGTCGACCCGGCGGACTGGGACGACAACGGTCACGGCACGCACACCGCCGGCACCATCGCGGCCGCGCTGAACGGCATGGGCCTCAGCGGCGTCGCGCCGGGCGCCACCCTGGTCAACATCCGTGGCGGCCAGGACAGCGGCTACTTCTTCCTGGGCCCGGTCACCAACGCCCTCACCTACGCCGGCGACATCGGCATCGACGTGGTGAACATGTCCTTCTACGTCGACCCGTGGTTGTACAACTGTGCCGGCGGAGCGCCGGAGGACAGCCCCGCCGAGGCGGCCGACCAGGCCGTGATCATCGAGGGGATGACTCGCGCGCTCAACTACGCCAACGGGCACGACGTGACGCTGGTCGGCGCGCTGGGCAACAACCACGAGGATCTGGCCAACCCGCGCCACGACTTCTCCAGCCCGGACTACGGCGCACCCACCCACGAGCGCACGATCAGCAACGCCACCTGCCTCAACCTGCCGGTCGAGGGCCCGCACGTGATCGGCGTCTCCTCCCTCGGCCCGTCGAGCCGGAAGGCGGACTACTCCAACTACACCACCGACCTCACCTCCGGTGAGATCGAGGTGTCCGCGCCTGGTGGCTGGTTCCGCGATGGCTTCGGAACCCCGTCGTACCGCACGAACGAGAACGAGATCCTCTCCACGGCACCGACCCACGTGCTCCAGAACGAGGGCTTGGTCGACGCGGACGGCAACATCACCCCGGCTGGCACCGCCTTGGGTGTCAAGAAGTCGTGCAACGACGAGGGTGAGTGCGGCTTCTACCAGTACCTGCAGGGCACCTCGATGGCATCGCCGCACGCTGCCGGTGTCGCCGCCCTCGCGGTCAGCGCGCACGGGTCCAAGGACGCCGACGCGCATCGCGGCCTGACCATGGCTCCGGCCGCGGTGGCGGCCCTGCTGGCCTCGACCGCGACCGACCACGCCTGCCCCGCGGGCGGTGTGCAGTCCTACACCCAGGTCGGCCGCTCGGCCGAGTTCACCGCCACCTGCGTCGGAACCCCGGAGTTCAACGGGTTCTACGGAGCGGGCATCGTGAACGCCCTGGGGGTCGTCCAGTAATCCCTGAGGTATCAGCAGTACGCCAGTGCGGCGGCGACCTTCGGGTCGCCGCCGCACTGTTCTGTCCTGGCCGTCAGGTCGCGGAGCGTGCGGACGCCTCACGCACCGCACCGGCGATCCGAACGTCTGGGATTTGCTGGGGGTCCAGACGGTAGAGCCGACGAGGAGACTTGAACTCCTAACCGCCCGATTACAAGTCGGGTGCGCTACCAGTTGCGCCACGCCGGCCGGCGCGAGCAGCCGCTCGCGAGCCTCGATCATCCTAGTCCGACGCCCATGCCAGCCCGGCGGTCACAGCGCGGACGCCGGCCGATGGGCCCCACCGGTCAGCTGATCCCTGTGGGAGGGTACGAATGACCTATCCGGAGCAGCCGCGGAGGAGGAGCCGATGACCCGCGCACACAGGCCCAAGGCCGGCTTCTGGATCCGGCTGTGCGTCGTGATCCTCTATCCGCTCGTCTCGCTGCTCTTCAAGGTCCGCTGGCATCGCCTGGACCGGATTCCGGCCCGCGGCGGCGTCCTGATCGCCGTCAATCACATCTCCCAGGCCGACACCGCGACGATGGCCAGGATGATCTGGCAGTCCGGCCGGATCCCGCGCTTCCTGATCAAGTCGAGCGTGTTCGGCTGGCCGGTCATCGGGCGGATGATGGCCGGCGCCGGCCAGATTCCGGTCTACCGCTCCAGCAGCCAGGCCGCCGATTCGCTACGCGCGGCCGAGCAGGCGCTGGGCAACGGTGAATGCGTGATCATCTACCCGGAGGGCACCATCACCAACGATTGCGACTACTGGCCGATGCCGGCCAAGACCGGCGTCGCCCGGCTTGCCCTCGCCTGCCCGGACGTCCCGGTGATCCCGATCGGCCAGTGGGGCGCGCACCGGACGCTGGGGCGGCGGGGCAGGTTCCGGCCGATTCCCCGGCACCGGCACGAGGCCAGCGTCGGCGAGCCGGTGGACCTGTCGAAGTACCGCGACGTCGAGCCGACCGCCGAGGTGCTCCGGTCGGTCACGGACGAGATCATGGCCGCCGTGACTGCGCAGGTGGAGTGGTTGCGCGCCGCCGAGGCCGGAAATTCGCTGGCCGGATAGCGGGGCGGGCGCCACCATGGTCCGATGCCCCAGCTTGTGCTACCCAGCGCCGTTCTGGCCGCGTCCTTCCGCGCGGCGATGGCCGACTTCGCCGCCGAGGGCCGGGGCGGTCCGGACGACGACTCCGCGCTCGGCCGGCAGCTGCGCGACTACGCCGAGCAGTGGCACACCGAGGAGGGTCTCGAACGGTTCCTGGCCGAGCTGCTCGCCCAGGGCGACACCTCGCAGCCGCCGCCGGCCGGCTGGGTGCACAGCAGCACCTACTGGTGGGCCGAGGGTCCGGAGTTCCTCGGTGCCATCCGGATCCGGCACGCACTGACCCCGGCCCTGCTCGAGCACGGCGGGCACATCGGCTACGACGTCGCGCCCAAGGCCCGGCGGCGCGGTCACGGCACGGCGATGCTGCGGGCCGCGCTGCCGATCGCAGCGGCCTTCGGCATCGAGAAGGCGCTGCTCACCTGCGACGCGGACAACATCGCCTCCCGCAAGGTGATCGAGGCCAACGGCGGCGTGCTGGAGGACGAGCGGGGCGGCGAGCTGCGGTACTGGGTGCCCACCGGCGCCGACTGAGCACTCCGTTAGGCAGTGCCGCGGGCGGTCACCGGGAACAAGCCG